>NZ_SCNZ01000014.1:0-178896 GCF_005502655.1 Burkholderia sp. 4NA327C6
AGAACCGGTCGCTCACTCAAAGCTGACAGGAATATGAATCACTTCATAAACCTGACTTACTTTAGTGTGAGACTCTTGATACTTTCGCTATCTGATCCGAGGATCAGCTCGCTGCCATCAAGCGCCCACACTTATCGGCTGTTAATTTTTAAAGAGCATTCTGCGAGGAACTTCGTGTTTCCCGGCAGCGCTGCGTTTTCAGCAGCAGAGAAGCGAGATTATCAACCGTTTTTTTAAATCCGTCAACAACTTTTTTAACTACTTCGTTGCGACGACTGCGGTTTAATTTCGTCAGCACTGGAATCGATAAAACCGACTTCAACAGCACCGCTTCCCTTCTTTCCCCGCGCTGCGTTTCCGTTAGCGCGAAAGAGGCGTGATTCTAAGCACCTGCCTCAGTTTCCGCAACCCCTTTTGTGAAATTATTTTGACATGTGGTAGCGGAGGTCGCTGAACCTTTCCTCCGCTCATATATATGCGACACGGCGGGAGCAGCCCCGGTTGCCCGTGAACCGCCCCGCCGCATCGAGCGCAATCCTCCGCCGCTCACCGCCCCACCATCGCCCTCACCACACCGTCCCGCCGAATCAGCCCGTGATACAGCGCAGCGGCAAAGTGCGCGAGGAACGTCGCGAAGAACAGATACGCCAGCACCCGGTGCGCGACCCGAAGCCACGCGAACGTCACCGGATCAGCCGACACCAGCGCCGGCAGCTGCACACCACCGCCCAGCGTCACCGGATACCCGCCCGCCGACAGCATCGCCCAGCCGATCAGCGGCATCGCGAGCATCAGCGCATACAGCACGAGATGCGAACCGTGCGCGGCAACCTTCTGCCACCACGGCAGATCCTCCGGCAGCGCCGGCGGCTTCGACAGAACCCGCACCACGATCCGCACGCACACGAGCACCAGCACGGCAATGCCCAGCGGCTTGTGAATCGCCACCAGAAGCGCATGCCGCTCGGAAACGGACGCCACCATCCCCACCCCGATGAACAGCATCGCGATGATCATCGCGGCCATCACCCAGTGCAGCACCCGCGCCGGCAAGCCAAACGTCGTCGAAGCCTTCATCACCGTCCCTCCCCACTCAATCGCGCCACGCCCGCTACCCCGGCCTCTTCACTCGTCCTGCGCAGATACGAATCCGCATAAGCCGCCGACCGCGCCGCCAGCAACGGATCCCCCGATACCTGAATCCCCTGCGGCAGCACCGTCGGGTCGTAATTCACGTCGCGGCACGGCCCGCTGTCCTGCGCCTCCACGCGGTCGAGCACGAGCGTGCCCGCATCGATCGTCGTGCGCTGCGCGGGCCAGACCTTCGTCGCGTCGTCCACCGGGTCGCCAGGCTCCGCCAGCGTGACCAGCAGCTTCCACTTCTGCGGACCGGCCGCGATGCGCTGCGTCACGTCCTGCTGCAGCACGTTCGGGTCCGCCGCCGTGGCGACGTCGCCGGCGCCGGCCGTCTGCTCCGGCACGACGCGCCACCGCACCGCCTGGCGCTTGCCCGACGCGTCGACGAAGTAGAACGCGTTCAATCCGTAATAGCTTTCGGTGACGTAGCTCGCGCTCGGCTTCGCACCCTTCACCCATTCGCGGAACGCGGCCGTCTCCGGGTGCGCGCCGAAAAACGCCTTCACCTTCGCCGGATCGGGCTTGCCCGTCTTCGGATCGGCTCGCGTCGCCACCAATTGCGCGTAGAACGCCTGCGGCGTCGCGACAGGAAACACCGGCATCGCGTTCATCCCGGTTCGCCATTGCTCACCATCGGGCGCGGTGAGCTTCAGCGCGAGGCTGCGGATCGGCACGCTGCTGTCGGGCGCATACGGATTCCCGCCCGGCAACGCGAACCGCCCGACCACCGGCGTGCGCACCGCCTGGAAGAATGGCGCAACCGAATACGCGCTCGCCGCACCGTTGCCTTCGAAGTAACCGGTCACGCACACGCCCTTCGCGTGATTGCGCCGGAAACCCGGGTGAATGCCGCCGCCGGCCGTCTGCAATGCATCGACGATCCGGTGCGGGGTCAGACGCGCCGGTGCGAACCAGCCGCCGACGTATCCGAACGCCACGGCCACGCCGGCCACCGCGCCGCCGATCGCGGCCCAGCGCCACCACCCGCGCCCAGGCTCGCGCTGCGGCGAAGAAGAGGAAGAAGATCGCTCCATATATAGGCTCCCGACCATCAGGTCATTGTCGAACCCGCGTAGGACGCCGCCCGCGCCGCTTTATTCCACGAAAAGTTTTTTCGTATGCTGGTGGAATAAGCGGCGCCGACCGGCGTCCTACGTGGCATCTCGACCCTTTCGGCAACCGGCCCGGCCATGCCCTCCACCGCCCTCGACGACGAAGCACTGCGCGAACTCATCCCCAGGCTGCGACGCTTCGCGCTCTGGCTCGCGCGCGACGTCCACGCGGCAGACGATCTCGTCCAGTCGACGCTCGAGCGCGCGCTGTCGCGCTGGTCGAGCCGCCGCGACGACGCGTCGCTGCGCAGCTGGCTCTTCACGATCCTGTACCGGCAGTTTCTCGACGGGAAACGCAGCGCGAAGCGCTATGCGTGGCTGCTTGGGCGCATTAGCGATGACGACGAAGCGCACTGGCCGTCCGCCGAACGCGAATTCGCGGCGCGCGCGACGCTCGAAGCATTCGGTCGGCTCTCCGACGAGCAGCGTAGCCTGCTGCTGCTCGTCGCGGTCGAAGGCTTCACCTATCAGGAAGTCGCCGACCTGCTCGACATTCCGATCGGCACCGTAATGTCGCGGCTCTCCCGCGCGCGCCAGGCGCTGCGCCAACTCAGCGACGGTGAACTTCCCGCTCCTTCCTTGCGGTTGATGAAAAAATGAACACGCCTCCGAACGAACATGACCTCCAGGCCTACGTCGACGGCCAGCTCGACGACGATGCGCGCGCCGCGGTCGAGCGCTATCTCGCGCTGCATCCGGCGCGCGCGGAACAGGTGAAGCAATGGCAGCAGGACGCGCAGCGGTTGCGGGCCGCGCTGGAAAGCGTACGGATGCCGGCGGACAACCCCGCGCTGGATCCAGCCGCGATTCGCGGCCGGCGGGCCGATCGCGCGCGCATGCGGTTCGCGATGGCGGCTTCGTTCGTGTTCTGCGTCGGGCTCGGGACGTTCGGCGGATGGCAGGCGCGCGGGTG
Organism: Burkholderia sp. 4NA327C6; assembly: GCF_005502655.1. Lineage (NCBI taxonomy): Bacteria > Pseudomonadati > Pseudomonadota > Betaproteobacteria > Burkholderiales > Burkholderiaceae > Burkholderia > Burkholderia sp. 4NA327C6. The sequence goes on from NZ_SCNZ01000014.1 coordinate 3,163, forward strand.
GAACGCGCCGCCGCCCATCGCGCCGATGAGCGATGCGGTCAAGGCTTACCAGATGATGGTGGTCGATCGGACGGCCAAGGTCGATTACCGGCCGACCGGTGCGGGCGATTTGCAGGGATGGCTCACCAGAGGCGTGGGCGCATCGGCGAAGCTGCCGGATCTGAGCGCGGCGGGGTTCAGGCCGGTCGGTGGGCGGCTGTTCACGACAGACAGCGGGGCGACTGCCGCGATGGTGCTCTATGAGGACGAGGCCGGACGGACGCTGAGCTTCTATCTCCGGCCGGCGGAATCGAAACATCGGCTGCTGCCGGCCGGGCAACGCGTGGATGGCGCGCTGCTCGCGCGGTATGGATCGGTGAACGGGCTCAACTATGCGGTGGTCGGGCCGACGGGGAGTCTTGGCGAAAAGGCAGTCGTGCAGGCGCTCGGCCAGCAGACTTGACGTGGCAGGATGCGCGCCCGGCCGGCGGTTGGTGGCGGCCGGCAGCGCCTTTGGTGGGGCGGCCCGGCGGGCTTGAACGAGCGCCCGCTCACCATTCGCCGGCACAGCGTTTCGACTGACTTTCCCCGACTGTTATGCACATCGCGCCACGCCGGCGCCCTCACCTTTGGAATCACAGAGTTTCGAGTCGCTGCGGAACGGGATATCCACATCGATCACGGATAAGCGATCTGGCTTCCAGTGCGGGCTACGATTCTGTCCGTCCAGGTAGCGTCGCCACGGGGACCTGGCTGCCGGCAAGCATCTTGTTCGTCCGGCGCACGAACACCCAGTGCCAAACCCAGAGGAAAACCGCGACACCGCCAGCGATCGAGCCAATGGCATTGGGTATCAACGAAAGAACCTGGGCAAGACACCATCCGATGCCGCTGATCCGGCCGAACGAGCGCAACCCCGACAGAGCCGGATTGATACGAGACTCCGCTTCCAGGGACTTCGCAACGTTGGAAATAATGAAGAAGTCCTCGATGAAGTTGTAGGGCAAGAGGAACATCAGCCAGACGCTGTTGGGTTCGGCCGCACGCGATCCTCGGTTGACCGATTTCAGTGTCGTCCGGAGGTCGCTCGCGTAGGCATAGACCAGCGCCAGGAAAACCGCGATGACGACGATGCTTCCGATCGTCCCAAGCACCGCTATCTCGCCGAGAACGCCTCCGTCTTCGGAGGGATGGACAAGCGGATAGGCAAGCCCAAAGGCAATGGGGATGCTCAGAATGGCTTTGAGAATGGTCCGTGCAGTTGCGCTCATATGTATCGCGGAGGGAATCGGTGCGTTGTCACCGGCAGCATAGCGAACGGGCATCCTCGCTGTGCGACTTTGTCATGGCATATGCCGCCTTCTCTCGCGACGCTTGTCGAGTCGGTGCCTGGAGCGCGTCGGGAATCGTGGAGTCGAGTTGTATGAAAGCGCGATAGCCACGACCCGTGAAGTAACGCGAACATCCTCGCCGAATTCGCGTACCCTCACCCGTTGAATGCACAGGGTTTCGAGTGCCTTGGCTGCTCGATATCCACAAGGCACTCCATCACTGCGGATCGCGCGAGCACGCTCCACATCGCCTGCGCCATTCCGGAAAATCCCTGTCAGACAAGGCGTTCGGGCTGATTCGCATGGTCGAATGCAGGGTGCTCACCTGTCCGACGCACAGCGATTCGACTGGTTGGGCGTGCGGGTTGTCCACATACGCGCTGTCGACACGCGCACGAAACGCGATGCACGTTCCGCATGCATCCCGTGCTCAGAGCTTGCTTCTCTCCGTCCAGTCGCGTGCTCGAACATTCCGATCGGCTTGTCGAGGCCAACATTCGCCGAGATCCGCGCCCAGCTTGTGATCCGGGCAAACGCTCACCTTGTGTCGGCACAGTGTTTCGCGTCGTTTTGGGCCGCAGTTGTCCACATGTCGATTCTCACGCAACGGCGCCCGCCGCATGCCCATCACGATTGCTCCGTTGCGTTCACGTCCGCGTGTCGTCCTTGCGCAGACCGCTACGTTCCAGCACCTCTCGCAGGCACACCGGACACACGAGCTCACCGGCGTCCCACATCTGCACGAACGTGGCCCGATCACCGATGCGAAACGTCGATTCAACGATGTCGATGTCCGGCCCGAGCACCTTCCGCAAGAACGCTTCGTCAAACCAATGCGTGGCCTCATGCTCCACGCTGGCATTGGTGACCCGCACGACGTGACAATCGCGGATCACGTCGATCGACAAGATAGCGGCCTCGATATCCGGTGAGGTCCGCGTCGGCCGGATCAAGCCGTGCAACTCGCAGCGCGCGAAGCCGCGCGGCCAATTCGCATTCGCCGCGACGACGGACGTGTCGAACGCCTGCTCTTTCGTCGTCGGTTTATAGGGCACCTCGCCGGAACGCACGAGCAACTCGTCCAGGCATGCCGAACACAGACGCTCCCGCAAGCGCTCCAGCGCCGCAATCTTCGGAAACGCCGTCACGTGCGCAACGTTGTCGATAAAGGTCGCATCGACCTCGTGCTCGGCAAGTTCAGCACGCAGCATCCACATTTTCAGGCTGTATTTCCGTCGGTCGAGCGAAACCTTCACGAGCTCGCCGGACATGAACTGCCCGCGCTGCCGGATGCGCGCGGCAATGCCCTTCGATGTCGTGATCCCGTTGTCGTGTCCGTGCCGACCGCAGTGAATGGGGCCCATTACTCGCTCCGGTTGCGGGCAGCGCTCGCGTCGCCCGGGTCTTGCTTCGGTTTCATCGTGTCGGTCGTCATCATCCCCTGGAGTCGAGATCGAACTTCACGTTGAATCGCTCGCCTTTGTAGCGGCAACACAGGACATCGGCTTCCGGCATCGACACGCGTTGCTCGAACACGATGTCGCACGGGTGTTGTTGCAACCGGCGTACGACGGCATCGATCTCGGGTGCGCCTAGCCGGACCAACGAAGAATTACTCATCTGTCGTGAACCTGTGCGCCAGGCCTTCGCACCCTGAATGCCGGCGATTCTACAGACACTACGGCTCGCGCATCGTCCGATGCCCTCACAGTTTGCCGTTTCGTTTATCCGATCACTGCACGCAGTGCATATCCTGCCCGGATCACAGTCGACGGACTGTGCTTATCCAAAGGTGTTAACAGAGTTCGTATACATACGTAGTGATAGTTAACAAACCCCGTGCCTCACAGTGGATAACGTCCCTAACCTCATGAATTCTCGACGGGAAGCAGAATGCATAACCCTGGGTGAGCTACGTGAACAGCGCCGGGAAGCACAGAACAACTTTTCGTCGATTCACAGCCGCGGCGACATATCCTCAATCGTTCCACTGTGAATCCAGAGGCTTGCCGGATGGTTATCCAGAGGGCAATGTGGATAACATCACAGCGCATCGACGCGTTTTGCTGTGATGCGAACCGGTGAAGCCAACGCTCCCGGCATCACGAGGCAACATCGATCGTCGCCCCTCATGCACGCCGATTCAAAAAAATTTCACGAAGGGGCTTGTGCTCCTCAAAAACCCTCTCTATAATTCGCGGCTTCTTAGGCTCGTAGCTCAGTTGGTTAGAGCACCACCTTGACATGGTGGGGGTCGTTGGTTCGAATCCAATCGAGCCTACCAACGAACAAATGAAGGGGTCTGGCAGCACAACTTGCCTACAGGCAATGCGGCTCGCCAACATACAAACGCCACGCGGCAACATCGCGTGGCGTTTTTCTTTTTCCGGCCGAAACAACGCATGTCGCCCCGATGCGTTGTGCGATCCACGGCATCGCATCCTTCCTCACCAGCACCTCGATTCGCCATACAACGGCCACTGCGCGGCGCGTAGAATCGTGTGCGCATCGAAGCGGCCGTTCCGACCGTCGCCCGATTTCCAGCACATCAAAACAACGACGCGCGATCCGCGCGACTGAGAGCACACGACCATGTCCGACGTCACGACCGCCACATCCTCCGCGAGCAACGACGAGATCGCCGCTTACGTCGGCAAGAAGGCCGCCTGGTTCGAAAAGAAGTGGGAGATCGCCGCGTCGCGAAAGAACCGGCAGTCGTGGAACTGGGCAGCCTGTTTCCTGGGCCCGGTGTGGATGGCGTATCGCTGCATGTACTGGCAGGCGGCGGCCGTCCTTGGCGCGACGCTCGCGATCACGCTGGTCGAGCTGCTGTTCTTCCCGAAATACTTCGAATCGAGCGCGCTCGACCCGATCACCATCGGGATCGCCGTCACGCTCGGCTGGTGCGGGAACAGCCTCTACAGGACGCACGTCGTACGCCAGATCGACAAACTGCGCCCGAGCGCGACGTCCCGCGAATCGTTGCTCGCGCTGCTGGAAGCGCAGGGCGGCACGAACTGGCTCGCGGCAGCCGGTTTCGCGATCGCGACGCCGTTGCTCGGCTTCCTGATCTACATCGTGGCCGGGACATATTGATCGCAGGAGCCGGCGGCCGGTAAAGCAGGGCGGCAGGACGGAGAACAGGGCGCATCGCGGCCACGCATGCGCACGGCACGCGACGCGTGATCTCGCTGCACTCAGTGCAGATGCCTCAACTTGTCAGGATTCCGCACGACATAGATCGCGACGATTTTCCCGTCATCGATCTCGAGCGCCGTGGTCTGCAACTCGCCGTCAGATTCCAGCGTGACGAAACCCGGCAACCCGTTGATGAACCCCGCACGTACGAGCTTCGACGCATGCGTGGCGAACAGCCCGGCCAGGAATTCGTGCACCTTCATCACGCGCTCGAAGCCGAACACCGGCTTGCCGGCAGCCGTGCGTTTGCCACCACCGTCCGAATGCAGGCTCACGTCCTCGGCGAGCATCGCGCCGAGCGCGCGCATGTCGCCGCTGCGTGACGCCGCAAAAAACGCTTCCGCCAATTCGATCCCACGCTGCTTCTCGACGTGAAAGCGCGGCCGCGCTTCGCGCACATGCGTGCGGGCTCGCGCGGCGAGCTGCCGGCACGCGGCCGGGTCGCGCTGGATCGTCGTGGCCACTTCGTCGAACTCCAGGCCGAACACGTCGTGCAGCAGGAAGGCCGCGCGTTCGAGCGGCGAGAGCCGTTCGAGCGCGAGCAGCAGCGGCAGTGTGACGTCCTCTTGTTCGTCTTCCTCGACGACCGGCTCGGGCAGCCACGGGCCGATATAGGTCTCACGCTGGTGCCGCGCGGACTTCAACTGGTCGAGGCACATGCGCATCACCATGCGGCGCAGGAACGCTTCAGGAACGCGCACCTCGGTGCGGTCGACGTCCATCCAGCGGATGAACGCCTCCTGCACCATGTCCTCGGCATCCGCGACGGAACCGAGCATCCGGTACGCGACGCGGATCAGCGTGCGGCGCAGCGGGTCGAAGCTCGCCGCCGCATCGGCCCGTGCTTCGGCGCTGTCCTTGGCCGGGTCGAGGTTCGGCATCAGGCCACCATCTTCGCGGCGGCGGCCTTTGCATCGGCCGGCTCGATCCACAGCCCGAAGCCGACCGCGAGCCGGTTCCAGCCGTTGATCACGTTGATCATCAGCGTGAGTTTCACCTGTTCCTCCTGGCTGAAGTGGTCGTTCAGCGCCACGTAGGCCGCCTCGTGCGCCGCGTGGCCCTCCGACAGCCGCGTGAGTGCTTCGGTCCAGCCGAGCGCCGCGCGTTCGCGGTCGGTGTAGCAGGGCGCTTCGCGCCACGCGGACAGCAGGTAGATGCGCTGCTCGGTCTCGCCTTGCTCGCGCGCCTCGGCCGCGTGCATGTTAATGCAGTTCGCACACGCGTTGATCTGCGATGCGCGGATCTTGACCAGCTCGACCAGTGTCGGTTCGAGGCTCTGCGCGGCGGCGACCGAGACGGTCATCCAGTGCTTCATCAGGGCGGGTGCGGCAGCAAACGGATTGAGCTTCGCAGTCATGGTCCTTCTCCTTTCGTGTGGGTTCCGCCGATATGACGAGCGAGCCCCCGCGTGTGTGACATCGACGCGAAATTTTTTTCGAAGCCGGCGAGCGGATCGGCGTAGAAGGCCGCAAGGCAACGGCGGGCAGGGTGCGCGTCGTACGCAATAAGCGCAGCGAGCATGCTTCGCGCGCGCCCGTGCTGGTCAGACGATTACGCATTCACGCCATGGTGATGATCGCAGTCGCGCGGACGCCCGCGGCGTGCGTCGATCACAACGGCCGACGCATGCCCCTCCGAATACCCCTCGATACGCGCTGATGTCAGCAATTGGCAGGTGATCGATTACTTTCATTTACATTTATCTGCTGTTTCGTCCGCATCTCGGTCAGCAACATTCACATTTCTGGACCATACTGTTCTGCACGGGCAGATGAAGTGATGCCGCATCCGCGGCCCGGCGCGCGCGCCGGCTGCCCACGACGCAGCAGCAGGTCGCACGTCAGCCGCGCGCATCACGCGCAAGGCTTTCCCTTTTCCGACAACACGCAACGCAGCGAATCGCGACGTGGACGGTAAACCGATGAGCCTTCTTGCATCGCAGCTTCAGCGCCGTTACCAGGACGTGCGCGCCCATAGCGTCGCGTTGACCGCGACGCTGTCCGCCGAGGACCAGGCCGTGCAGTCGATGCCCGACGCCAGCCCGACGAAATGGCACCTCGCGCATACGACCTGGTTCTTCGAAACCGTCGTGCTGATGCGCCGCGTGCCCGGCTACGCGCCGTTCGACGCGGCCTTCCAGTTCCTCTTCAATTCCTATTACGAAGCGCTCGGCCCGCGCCATCCGCGGCCGCAACGCGGGCTGCTCACGCGCCCGTCGCTCGACGAGGTGCATGCGTACCGGCAGCACGTCGACGACGCGATGCTGCGCGCGCTGGCCGGCGCCGACGCGGCGCTGCTCGAGACGATCGCGCCCGAGGTCGAGCTCGGCCTGCATCACGAGCAGCAGCACCAGGAGTTGATCGTCACCGACATGCTGCACGCGTTCTCGTGCAACCCGCTGAAGCCGGCGTTCCGGCCGCGCAACGGAACGGACGCGGGCGCGATGGCCGCGGGCGATGCCGGCGCCCTGCACTGGCTGCACCAGCCGGGCGGGCTCGTCGAGATCGGCCACGACGGCGATGCGTTCTCGTTCGACAACGAACGGCCGCGCCATACGGCGCTCGTGCGGCCATACGAGATCGCGGACCGCCTCGTGACGAATGCGGAATTCGCGGCGTTCGTCGCCGACGGCGGCTATACGCGCCCCGAGTTCTGGCTGTCGGACGGCTGGGCCACGGTGCAGCGGGAAGGGTGGCAAGGGCCCGCGTACTGGATGCCCGACGATGACGATGTGGCCGCCACGCGCGTGCGGCGCACGTTCGGCCTGCATGGCGTCGAGCCGCTCGCACCCGACGCGCCGGTGTGTCACGTGAGCTTCTACGAAGCGGCCGCGTACGCGGAATGGGCCGGCGCGCGCCTGCCGACCGAATTCGAATGGGAAGCCGCGTTTCCAGCCGAAGGCATCCGGCAGATGCTCGGGCACGTGTGGCAATGGACGCGCTCGTCCTACGAGCCGTACCCGGGCTTTCGGCCGCTCGCCGGGGTAGCTGCCGAATACAACGGCAAGTTCATGGTCGGCCAGCAAGTCCTGCGCGGCAGCAGCATCGCGACGCCGCCGGGGCACGAACGGCCGACGTACCGCAATTTCTTTCCGCCGGCCGCGCGCTGGCAATTCACGGGAGTGCGACTTGCGCGAGACGTCTGACCAGACGGCCACGAGCGGTGGCCAGCAACCCGCCCGCGATTCGCGGCCGAGCGCGTTCGAGCGCGACCTGATCGACGGGCTGTCGCGTACGCCGCGCAGCATTCCGCCGAAATACTTTTACGATGCGGCCGGCTCCACGCTGTTCGATCGCATCTGCGAGTTGCCCGAGTATTACCCGACCCGCACCGAGCTCGGCATCCTGCGCGATCGCGCGGCCGAGATCGTGCGGCGTGTCGGCCCGCATGCGGAACTCGTCGAATTCGGCGCGGGCTCGCTCGAGAAGATCCGCGTGCTGCTCGACGCGTTCGCGGGCAACTATGCGAACGCGCCGGCACGCTACGTGCCGGTCGACATCTCGGCCGACTACCTGCACGACGCGGCCGCGCGGCTGCGTGCGGCCTATCCGTGGCTCGACGTCGCGCCGATCGCGGCCGACTACACGAAGGCCGAGCAACTGGCCGCGCTGACCGCGACACCGGCGCGGCGCATCGGCTTCTTTCCCGGCTCGACGATCGGCAATTTCTCGCCGGAAGAAGCCGATGCGTTCCTGCGCGATGCGGCGCGGCTGCTGCGCGGCGGCGGCTTGCTGGTCGGCGCCGATCTCGTGAAGGACGAGCGCACGCTGCACGACGCGTACAACGATGCGCAGGGCGTGACCGCACAGTTCAACCTGAACCTGCTCGTGCGCGCGAACGCCGAGCTCGGCGCGAATTTCAACGTCGACGCGTTCTCGCATTGCGCGTTCTACGACCGCGTGCGGCAGCGCATCGAAATGCATCTCGTCAGCGACATCGCGCAGACCGTGCACGTGCGCGGCCACGCGTTCCGCTTCGATGCCGGCGAGCGCATCCATACGGAGAACTCGCACAAGTTCACGATCGACGGCTTCCATGCGATCGCGCGCCGTGCAGGGTTCGTGCCCGATACCGTGTGGACCGACGCGGACAATCTGTTCAGCGTGCACTGGCTGCGCAGCGTCGACGACATTCGCGCGTGATGCGCGCCGCTTGCGAACCGCTCGCGTAGGGTGCGGGCGGTTCGCTTTCAACGCATTCCGATGCACGTCGGCGCGTGCCGATCGCGCGGTTTCGTGCCGAAAATCCCTTTTTACCGGTCCGATGCACCGCCGCAACGGTGTTTGGAAGGCGGCCTCTTCCTTGTCCTGCAAGGCTTTGCGGGAGTCCGTAAACGTCCGTTACCTGTCTCGCATACCCGTTTCACCTGTGTCTGTGTCCGGTGCCTAGACTCCGAACCGTATTCACATGACGCACGACACGTGCAGGGAGTTGCGAGATGAACAAGAAACTCATTCTCGGTGCAGTTCTCGGTGTAGCGGCGCTGGCAGCTTCGGGCGTCGCCTCGGCCCACGTCGACCTGTCGGTCGGCATCGGTGTACCTGCCTATGTGGCGCCCGCGCCCGTCTACGTGGCGCCGTCTCCGCCCGTCATGTACGCGCCGGTCGGCTATCGCGATGACGGTTGGCGCGGCGACGGCTGGCGTGAGCGCGAATGGCGCGAACACGAGTGGCGCCGCCGTGAATGGCGCGAGCACGAATGGCGCGATCATGGCGGCTGGCGTGGCGGCCGTTGGGATTGAGCGAAGCGGCTCGATTTGATCGCCACGAGAGGAGAATGAAAACATGATGCCCATTCGACACATCAGGCTGTGTGCCACCGCGGCCATCGTTGCGCTCGCCACGATCGGCAGCGCGCACGCGGCGGGCTGCATGAAGGGCGCGGTGGTCGGCGGTGTGGCCGGCCACTACGCGGGGCACCACGCGGTCGTCGGCGCGGTTGGCGGCTGTATCGTCGGCCATCACATGGCGAAGAAGCAGGCGCAGGAGCAGGCCGCGCAGCACAAGGCCGCTGCGCAGGGCCTGCAGCCGGCGCAGTAAGCACCGTCGTCACCGGGGCGGCGCCGTGGCGCCGCGCCCGCCTGTCCCGTTCCCCGTTCACGCACGATCCGGATTGATCTGACGAATGCGCGTCGCGCACCTCGTTACGATCATTTACAACGTCGTGTGGCGCGAATTTTTCGCGTTCATAGAATGCAGTCACACGAACGCGCTCCAGGGAGCACAAGATGAAACAGCAACGATATCTGTCTGTACTGATGGCCGCGCTGCTCGCGCTCGGCACGGTTTCCGCGTATGCCGCAGCCGGCGGCAACGGCGGTGGAAACGGTGGCGGTGGGGGTGGTCATGGCGCAGGTGGCGTGGGCGGCAATGCCGGCGGCATGTCCGCCGGCCACATGAGCGGCGAGGCGTCGAGCAACTCGAACGGCATGCACGCGGGCGACCGCGACAAGGGCCTGTCGCGCGCGGCCGACCGCTCCGACACGATAGCTGATCGCGCCGGCACGCAGCCGGGCCGTGGCCACACGCACGCCCATGCGCTCGGCCACACGACACACGCGTCGACGTCCACGCATCGTTCGCATCACCACGCGTTGAGCCGCACGCTTTAAGCGCGGCATGCAAACGTGATGGAAGGGCGCTTCGGCGCCCTTTTTTCATCGTGGCAATCCAACGCCGCTGTCGCGCGAAAACATCGTGCCGACCCGATTTGCAACCAGCCGTAACCGCGCCGCCAACGGGCGCGTGTACGGATCGCTTACACGCGGTTGACAGACAGGAAATCGGTGCAAGGCGCGCGCATCACGAGCGCGCCCGGCCGCGTCGAGAAAGGCGATGAAAAAAGGGCGGCTCATCGCCGCCCTTAGCTTTACCGCCCGGCGCCCGCCAGCGGCGCCGCAGGTTCGAACAACGCATCGGCCTGCCTGACGCGCACGAAGCGCGCCGCACCGTCGCCGTCCACCAGCGCCCGGAAATGCGCCTCGCCGCACGCGAGCTTCGCACGCTCGTGCTCGCTCGGCACGTTGCCGTCCGCATTCGGCGTATCGACGACGAAGTACAGCCGCTCGCCGCCGTCCTGTTCCGCGAGCACGGCCCAGTCCGGGTGATAACTGCCGAGCGGCGTCTGCACGCGGAACCACGCGGGCAGCTTCGCGTACAGCTTCACGCCGTCGTGCGCCTCGAGCGCATCGGCGAACGCGCGCTCCGCGTCCGTCTCGCACACGACCGCCTCGTGGATCGATTTCTGCGCATCGGGCCGCAGGTTGCGCAGGTAGCCGGTCAGCGCCTCGCTCTCGAACGATTCCAGCGCATGCACATGGCGCTCGCCGAGCTTGCGGTACGCGATGCCCGCGACGAGCGCGTGGCGCTTGCAGCGGTTGATCGCATCGGCCGCGACCGCGATGAACTGCTGCGGATTCACGCGGAAATCCTCGAGCCGGCCGCTGTCGGCCAGGATCGTCGCGAGCGAACGGCGCGTGAGCTGCGTGCGGTCCTGCAGTTCGGTGAGCAGGTCGGGCAGCGGCAGCTCGCCTTCGTCGAGCAGCACCGTGCCGGCGCCGGCCACCTCGATCGCCTCGATGCCGGCCTTGCCGATGTCGATCTCGGCCTTGCGCCACTGCAGCCGTGCGCGCGCGATGTCTGGTGCGGCGTGCAGCGCGGCCGCGCAGTCGCGCACGAGCTTCGCGTTGTCGAACTCGACGCGGTACACCGTGCGATGGCGGATGCGGTCCCACAGTGCGCGGAAATCCTCGCCGAACACGACGGCCTTGCCCGACGCATCGCGCCGCAGCGCGATCGCACGGCGCTCGTCCGCGTTGCGCACGGCAAAGCGGCCCGACAGCTTGCGCAGCGTCGCGACGATCGGCGCGCGCAGCATCTCGAACGCCTCCGGCAGCACCAGCGCGCTCTGGCGCAGCGCATCCTTCAGCCGGTCGAGCACCTTGCCCTGCGCGTCGACGTAGCCTTGCTCGTGCAGGTGGTTCCACAGCACGCGCGACAGCTCGGTGCCGAGCGCATGCGCGGGTCCGTCGCTTTCCTGCACGGGCAGCGCCGCGAACTGGTGTTCCTCGACGATCCCGAAACGGATGCCCGTATCGGCCTCGATTTCCTTCTGCAGGTTCTCCGCGAACGATTCGTAGCGCTCGGTCGCGATCACGGTGAGCGTGTTCACGCCCGGATCGCGCACGCGTTCGCCGTCCTGGTCGACGGCGAGGCGCAGCCCGCGGCCGAGCGTCTGTCGGCGCTCGCGTTCGGTCTGGATGTCGCGCAGCGTGCAGATCTGGAACACGTTCGGGTTGTCCCAGCCTTCCTTCAGCGCCGAGTGCGAGAAGATGAACTTCAGCGGCGTGTCGAACGACAGCAGTGCTTCCTTCTCGCGCATGATCAGGCCGTACGCGCGCTCCGCGTTTTCGCGGGCCGCGGCGCTGCTTTCGCTCGTGTCGGTCCAGCCGCCCTTGCGGTCGATCGAGAAGTAGCCGTTGTGTGCGCGCCCGACTTCGAGCGCGACGTCCACGCCGTCGAACAGCGCGCGATAGGCCGGCACGCGCGCCGCTCGCGCATATTCCTCTTCGAAGATCAGCGCGTAGTCGCCCTTCACGGGCATGCCGTTCTCGTCGTAGCGGCGGTAACGCTCGACCGAATCGACGAAGAACAGCGACAGCACCTTCACGCCGCGTTCGGCCAGGCGCAGCTCCTTGTCGAGATGCTCGCGAATCGTGCGACGGATCATCTCGCGCTGCACGGCGAGCGTATCGATATCGCCGAACGCCTCGCCGAGCGACAGGAACGCCTCGCCTTCAGGATGGCGCAGCTCGACGTATTCCGCGCCCTTCACCGCATGGACTTCGCCGATCCGCAGCCCCGCGTACAGCGCCCGCTTGGTCAGGCGTTCGAGATCGTCGCCGTCGGTGGCCGACACGATCTGGCGCTTCACGCCGGCCGTGGTCGCGACGTCGAGCTCGATGCGCGCGCTGATCGCGCCGCGCCGGTTCGACACGCCGACGAGCCGCACGTACGGCTTGTTGTGCGCATCCTCGACGATCGCCGACGCGATCTCGATCTGCTTGACGAGCTTGCGCTCGTACGCGTCGACCGCGTCGAGCCGGTACACCATGTGGTGACGGTCGACGTGCGTGGCCGAATAGCGCAGCGTGCAGAGCGGCGCCATCGCGGCGAGCGCTTCGCGGCCACGGCCTTCGAGCCCGCCGTCGACGCTTTGCGGCTCGTCGACGATCACGATCGGCCGCGTCGCGCGGATCAGGTCGATCGGCTTCTCGCCGCCGGTCTTCTCGCTGTCCTTGTAGAGGTTGTTGATTTCCTTCTTGTTGATCGCGGCCACCGTCATCACCATGATCTGGATCGCCGCGCTCGCCGCGAAGTGGCGCACCTGGCCGAGCTTCGCGGAGTCGTACAGGAAGTAGTCGTACGGCACGCCCGCGTACAGCGCGCGGAAGTGATCCTCGGTGATCGCGAGCGTCTTGTGCACGCCTTCCTTGATCGCGATCGACGGCACGACGATCACGAACTTCGTGAAGCCGTAGCGGCGGTTCAGCTCGAAGATCGTGCGCAGGTACACGTAGGTCTTGCCGGTGCCGGTTTCCATCTCGACGGTGAAGTCGCGCGAGCCGGGCAGGCCGGACGGCGGCAGCCCGCCGCGCAGCTGCACGTCGGCGAGATTGCGCGCGAGCGCGTCGTCGGTCAGCGACAGCCGGTTGCCGACACCCTGTTCCGACACCGCGAAGCCGAGCGAGCCTTGCGCGGCGGCGGTCGTGCCGGGGGCGGCGTTCGCGAGCACGCTGAAGTCGCCGCGATACGATTCCTGGCCGCGGAACAGGTCGCAGACGGCGTCGATCGCCTCGCGCTGGTAGTCGAGATCCGCTTCGAAATGCAGCCGCATCACAGGCTCCGCACGCGCTTCACGCCGTGCTGTTCGAGCAGCGCGGCAAGATTGAGCTTCGCGACGTCGTCGACGAAGCCGCTGTCGCGGAACAGGCACGTGACGTCGTGCGTGGTGCCGGTCGCATCGAGCAGGTCGACGATGCCGTCGGCGAGCGGGCCCGCGTCGTCGCGCGAAATGCGCGCGTCGAAGCACGCGACGATCGAGCGGCCGATCAGGTGCACGGTCTTGCCGGCCACCTGGTGATGCTCGACCGGCGTGCACAGGTCGAGGCCGAGCTTCAGCGTCAGCTCGGCGAGCAGGTCGTCCTCGGTGCGGCCGGTCTTCACGTGCTCGACGGATGCGAAGAGGGCGTGGTCGAAGTCGTCGCGGCGCGGGTCCCACTCGATCACGTTGGTCGTGTCGAGCCGGTACACGCGAAAGCCGAGGTCGCCATAGCTTTCCGGATAGTCGCGCGCGACCTGCTGCGCGGCGCGGCGCAGGCGTTCCTTCGTGATCTCGGCGAGCGTCAGCGGCTTCTTCAGCTTCGCGCAGAAATCGGCGGCAGCCGTCTGCGTCTTGTCGCGCCGGTCGAGCGCCTCGGGCAGCTGCACGAGGATGTAGCGGCGCGCGCCGCCGTCGGTCGCGTTCACCTGCATCACCGCGTGGCCGGTCGAGCCGGAGCCCGCGAAGCAGTCGAGCACGATGTCGTCGCCGCGCGTGCACCAGCCGATCACGGCGGCCGCGAAGTCGACCGGCTTCGGCAGGTCGAACGGGATGCCGAGCGTCTTCAGCAGCGCGTCGTCGGAGCCCGCGAACGGCAGCACCGACGGCACGTTCTCGTACATGTTCTCGTCGAGGTAGTAGATCCGCTGCGGCTGCGTGGTTTCATCCGGGCCGAATTCGATCTGGCCGCGCTCGAGCAGCGCCTGCATCGTCGCGGGCGGGTTGCGCCAGCCGCGCGCCGGCATCGCGCACGGCTTGCCGGTGACCGGATGGATCAGCGGCGTGAAATATTCGTCCGGCGCCTTCTTCTTGTTCGGCCAGGCCATCGACACGAGGCGGTACACGCGGCCTTCCGCCGACAGCCGGTCGTACATCACCTCGCCGCCGGACAGGTTGGTCTGCGCCTTCATCCACGCGCGGTACGCCTTCTGCGCGTCCTTCGCGTTGCCGCTGCGGTACACGGCGTCGTGCGCGGCGTCGAGCATGCGCTGCGCGTTGCGCTTCGGGCGCTTGAGCGGCGCCTGTTCGAGCAGCGTCTCGGCGTTGCGCGCGAACAGCACCAGCGATTCGTGCTGGTACGCGACGCCGCGCGCGTCGCCCTTCGGGTTGCGCTTGTCCCACACGGCCACGCCGAGCTCGTTCTCCTCGCCGAAGATCTCGCGCAGCATCAGCACGAGCGCATGCACTTCATGCTCGTCGATGTGCACGGCGATCAGCCCTTCGTCGGACAGCAGCGCGTGCGCGAGCTTCAGGCGCGGATACATCATGTTCAGCCAGTCGGTGTGGAACCGGCCGTTCGCCTCGGTGTTGGTGCTGCGCTTCACGCCACCCTGGGTCTGCCCGGTCATCGCCAGGTAGTGGCGGATGCTGTCGCTGAAATCGTCCGGATAGACGAAATCGCTGCCGGTGTTGTATGGCGGGTCGATGTAGACGAGCTTCACCTTGCCGGCGTAGCTCTTGTGCAGCAGCTTCATCACGTCGAGGTTGTCGCCCTCGATCACCAGATGGCGCGTGTCGTCCCACGCGACGCTATCGTCGGGGCAGGGCCGCAGCGTGCCCGTCGACGGCGTGAGCGCCGCCTGGCGCGCGCTGCGCTTGCCGTGCCAGTGAAAGCCGTAGCGCTCGTCGGCGTCGCCGACCGTGCGGTCGCCGACCAGCGCCTTCAGCACATCGACGTCGACCGACGCGCCGCCGGGGCCTTCGGTCACGAGTTCGGGGAACAGCGCCTTCAGGCGCGCGACGTTGTCGGCGGTGAAATCCGTCGACATCGCCTGCGGGCTGGCCGCATCGAGTTTCTGCATCGTCTTTTCCATCGGAGCCCGGCCGCGCGCGCCAGGACGTCGGGCGCGCTCGCGGCACCGGCGGCAATGGCCGCCCGGGCAAACCCGAAACGCTATCGAGTCGGTCGGCGCAGGTCAAGCACCGATGTGGGCCGAACGTGCGGGTATCGGCCGCGATCGCCCGCCGGACGGGCCGCAAGCGGCTTCAGGCGGGTTGTCGCATGGCCGGCCGGCGGGGGGGCTGGCGAGCGTCCCGGGCGCGTTCGGAAAAAGACGAAAAAAAGGGCACGGTCGGCGCCAAGCGCCGGCGTGCCCGCACGGAGAATCCCGGGTGGAGGATGCGGCGGGGCCCGTCGGGCCCCGTTTCAGGTCAGAAGCGCGTGCGGATGCCCGACGTCAGTTCCAGCTGGTTCTTCGCGCCGAACGTCGACGACACCGTGTAGCCGCCATGCAGCTTCATGTAGTCGCCGGCCAGATACACCTCGGTGCGCTTGCTCAGGTGATAGAACACCGACCCGTAGATCGTTTCCTTGAAGCCGTTGGCGACGCCGTTGGTCAGGCTGAACGCGCCGAGGTTCGCATTCGGCGTGAAGCCGTCCGCGTTGTTCGCGGCGTTCTTGATGCGCATCTGCTGGTAGCCGAGCTCGTAGTCGAGCGCACCGGGCGGCGCCACCTTCACCGACACCGTCCACGAATCGTCGTGACGCTGGCCGAGCGGGCCCTGGTCGCCGTTGTAGCGGAAGTAGCCGGCATTCAGGCGCACGATGCTGAACGTGTAGTTGCCGCCGACCGAGAACGTCTGGTTCCGGAAGCCGTTGTGGTTCACGTGGTTGTAGAAGCCCGACACGTTGAACGGGCCGCCGTTGTAGCCGAGCGCGGCCTGATACGCGGAGCCGGTCGCGAACGAGGTCGAGTTGCTGAACTGGTAGCCGGCGCTCGCGAAGATGCCGTTGCTGAACAGCTTCTTCCACGCGACGCCGTTGTTGTAGCGCGTGCCGGTCGGGCCGGCCGCGTAGAAGATCATCTGCTTGAAGTTGTTCGAGTTGGTCCAGCCGCCTTCCTCGGTCGTGAGCTTCGCGGAGCCGTACGGATCGCCGTAGATCGCCGCCGAGTCGCGCGCGATGGTGTTCTGGAAGCCGGCCGTCAGCTTGCCGAAGCGCTCGTCCTCGACGCCGACCCAAGCATCACGGTCGAAGATCTGGCCTTCGTCTTCCATCTGGCCGTTCGCGACCACGAATTCGCTTTCGAGGCGGAAGATGACCTTCGTGCCGCCGCCGATGTCCTCGGCGCCGCGCAGGCCCCAGCGGCTGCCGCTGAACCACGGCTCGCCTTCGTTGCCCATGCCGATCACGTGATTGCCGTTCGCGTCGGCGTGGGTCCGGTAGGTCGGAAAGCTCAGGTCCATCAGGCCGTAGAGCTGCACGCTCGATTGCGCATGCGCCTGGGTGCCGGCGCACAGGCCAGCCGCCGCGATGGAAAGGGCAAGGGTTTTTCGTTTCAAGATCGTCTCCTCCGAGCTGCCGCATTGGAATCTGGTCGTTGGCAGTACGCAATGTATGCCGACTCTTGCCGGCCACAGCGAGAGGGCCGACGCATAGCATCGTAGAGGGGGCAATCCTTCACGACGCTTTCCCGGAGTAAAGAATCGGATCGGTGAAAACACCGAACGCGCAACGATCACGGATCGGGCAGGCGGGCGGAAGCAGGCAAGCCGGGGGCGCCGGCATGCGTCGATGACGTTTCGTGCTACGAATCGGTATTCAGGGCTCGCACCGGAGCTTGTCAGCCCGGCGCGCTCTTCATGCGCAGGATGTAACCCAGCCCGCGCAGCGTGATGATCTCGGCCGTGCTGCCCGCGAGATGCTTGCGCAGCCGGTGGATGTAGATGTCGATCGCATCGGCGCTCGGCTCGTCGTCGAGCGCGAACACGCTGTCCATCAGGCGGGCCTTCGACACCGTCTTGTTCTGCTGCAGCATCAGCGTTTCGAGGATCGCGTGCTCGCGGCGGCGCAGCGCGAGCACCGTTTCGCCGCAGCGGAATTCGCGCGTGCCGAATGCGTAGACGAGATCGCCGCACACGAGCTGCGTCGTGCCGACGCCGGCCTGCCGGCGGATCAGCGCGCGGATCCGCGCGACCAGCTCGCGCGATTCGAATGGCTTCACGACGTAATCGTCGGCACCCGCGCCGAAGCAGTCGACCTTGTCGTCGACCGAGCCGTGCGCGGTCAGCATCAGCACCGGCACGTTGTCGTTGCGGCGCCGCAGCCGCGCGAGCACCTCCTTGCCGCTGATGCCGGGCAGGCGCATGTCGAGCAGCACCGCGTCGTAGCGTTCGGTCTTCAGCACCGTATCGGCGCGCTCGCCGTCGCCGACGGAGTCGACCGCGAAATCCTCGCCGCGCAGCAGGTTCACGATCCAGTGCGCGAGCTCGGCGTTGTCTTCGACCAGCAGGAGTTTCATGACGGCCTTCTCTTCATTCGTAGGCGGGCAGCCGTACGGTTACGACGATACCGCGATTGCCGGCGCCCGGCGCGAGCGACGCGCTGCCGCCGTGCGCCTGCGCGATCTCGCGGACGATCGCGAGCCCGAGACCCGAGCCTTCGGTATCGGCCGACACGCGGTAGAACCGCTTGAATACGTGCGGCCGCGCTTCGGCCGGGATGCCGGGGCCGTTGTCGACCACGTCGAGCACGATCGCGTCGCCGTCACGGCGGGCGCAGACCGTCACGCAGCCGCCCGGCTGCGTGTAGCGCACCGCGTTGTCGACGAGGTTCATCACCAGCGCGGTCAGCAGGCTGTCGCTGCCCGCGACGTCGAGCCGCTCGCCGAGGTCGGCCCCGAGATCGATATTGCGCCGCTGCGCGAGCACGATCGTTTCCTCGAGCACGCTCGACACCACGGCCGCGAGATCGACGCGATGGGTCAGCAGCGTCGACGGCGTCGCTTCCGCATGCGCGAGCAGCAGCAGCTTGTCGGTCACGTCGGCCATCTTGCGGCTGCTGCGCTGCATGCTGTCGAGCACCGCTGCAAGCTCCGGGTCGTCGTGCCCGCGCCGCTGCGCATACTGGATCTGCGTGTCGAGCACCGCGATCGGCGTGCGCAACTGGTGCGCGGCATCCGCGATGAAGCGGCGCTGCGTGGCCGTGTGCGTGTTGAGCCGCGCGATGCACTGGTTGATCGCGTCGACGATCGGCCGCAGCTCGTTCTGCAGCCGCTCGGGGCGGATCGGCTCCAGCTCCATCGGCCCGCGGTCGGCCACGTCGTCCTTCAGCTTCATCAGCGGGCGCATCTCGAAAGTGAGGCCGAGGTACACGAGCCCCATCGCGAGCATCAGCATCAGCGACAGGCGCACGAGCTGCGGCCGCCAGATCGTCGCGACCATCGCGCCGTACGAACGCGTCGTCTTCGCGACGACCACCGTCACCGTCTCGATCTGCCCCTCGTCGTACAGCTGGCGATCGTAGGCCACCGCACGCAGCGGCACGCCGTCGAGCGACGTGTCGTACAGCGTCGGCTCGATGCCGTGCCGCGCGGGCACGTCGAGCGCCGGCGTGCCCGCGAGCAGGCGGTCGTGGCCGTCGACCACCTTGTAGAACACCGAATCGCGCGACGGCGATTCGAAGATCTCCAGCGCGGCCGGCGGCACGTCGGCCGCCGGCCGCCCGTTGCGCCATTCGACGTCCTCGCCGATCGTGCGCGCGGACGCGACGAGCGCGCTGTCCTGCACGAGCGCGGCCGTGGTCCGCGCGGTGTCGTACGACATCGCGCCGGCGATCAGCACGAACACCGCGAGCGGCAGCAGCAGCCACCACAGCAGCCGTCCGCGCAGGCTGTGCGCCATCCTGTTGCGCTCCTTCTCCGAAATGCCGAACCGCGCCGGGAGCGCCGGCGCGGTCGGGTGTGTCATGTCAGGCGTCCGTCTGCGGCGCTCAGAACGCCGCGGGGCGCCACTTCAGCAGCCGCTTCTCGAGCCAGGTCAGCAGGTAGTCGGCGGCCAGCGCGACCACCGCCAGCACGATCATCGCCGCGAACACGCCGCTCGCGTTGAACGCGCCCTGGGCGGTGGAGATTAGCAGGCCGATGCCCTGCTTGGAACCCAGGAATTCGCCGACGACCGCGCCGACCAGCGCGAAACCGAAGCTCACGTGCAGGCTGGCGAGAATCCAGCTCAGTGCTGACGGAATCACGACCGACGTGGTGATCTGCCGGCGCGACGCACCGAGGATCTGCGCGTTCGCGATCAGGTAGCGGTCGGCTTCGCGCACGCCCTGGAACGCGTTGCCGAACACGACGAAGAACACCATCACGACGGCCAGCGCGATCTTCGACGCCATCCCGAGGCCCAGCGCGATCACGAAGATCGAGCCGAGCACGACGCGCGGAATCGAGTTCGCGATCTGGATGTACAGGCCGAACACGTCGGCCATCAGCTTGTTGCGGCCGAGCACGATCCCGCAGATCACGCCGGCCACCGAGCCGATCACGAAGCCGATGCCGGTTTCCTCGAGCGTGACCCACACCTGCGTGAGCAGCGGGCCCTGCGACGTGCCGTTCACGAACCAGTCCTGGATCTGCGCGAAGATCAGCGTCGGCTGCGAGAAGAAGAACGGATCGATCCACTTCAGCCGTGCGGCGAGTTCCCACCCGCCCAGCACGATCACGAGTACGGCGATCCGCAGGCCGATGATCAGTTGCCGGCGGCGGCGCAGGCGGGTTTGAGCGGCGCGCGACTCGTCCTCGAGCGACGTTGCCGGAATGGCGGTGGGGGGAAGCGTCATGTCGGTCATGCTCCTGTCCTTGCGGTCCTTGCCTTGAGCGTATGCGTCAGCCGATCTGCACTTCTTCGCGCAGGTCGTGCCAGATGTCCTTGGAAATTTCGATGAAGCGCGTGTCGTAGCGGATCTCCGACGTGACGCGCGGGCGCGGCAGGTCGATCTCGTACACGCGCTTGAGCGTGGCGGGCCGCGCGGTCAGCACGAACACGCGGTCGGCGAGCGCGATCGCTTCCTCGAGATCGTGCGTGACGAACACGACCGAGCCCTTGTTCGCGGACCACAGCTGCAGCAGCTCGTCCTGCATCAGCGTGCGGGTCTGCATGTCGAGTGCCGAGAACGGCTCGTCCATCAGCAGGATTTCCGGCTGGTTGATGAAGGTCTGCGCGAGCGCGACGCGCTTCCTCATCCCGCCGGACAGCTGGTGCGGGTAGTGCTTCGTGAACTTGTCGAGGCCGACCTTGCGGATCCATTCCTCGGCCTGCGTGTACGCGACGTCCTTCGAGCGGCCGCGAAACAGCGGGCCGGCCGCGACGTTGTCGATCACGTTGCGCCACGGGAACACGGCGTCGGCCTGGAACACGAAGCCGATGCGCGGGTCGATCCCGTCGACCGGACGGCCCATCACGCGCACTTCGCCCGTCGCGGGCTTGAGCAGCCCGGTGATCAGGTTCAGCGTGGTCGACTTGCCGCAGCCGGTCGGGCCGACGATCGCGATGAACTCGCCGCGCGCGACGCTCATGCTGAAGTCGCGCAGCGCGACGGTGGCCTTGCCTTCCGGCGAAATGAAGCGGCACGACACGTTGCGAAACTCGATCGCCGGTGTGCTCGGGGAGACTGCCTGGTTCATCGCATTGATCCTGCGGGTGAGGAGGGCGTCGCATCGTGGCGACGCCGGGCCGGTCAACCGGGCCGGAACGGGGAACGCACGGCGGCGGGATCGCCGCCGCCGGCGCCGCTACCGGGTTCGCTTACTTCGCGTTCACGAAATCGTTCGTGAAGGTGCGTGCCAGGTCGATGTGCTTGCCTTTCACCGACGGGTTGAATGCCGACAGCACCTTCAGCACGGTCGCCGGGCCGTCGGCCGGCATCTTGCCGTCGGCCGTGTACATCGGCAGCGACGCCTTCAGCGCGCTCACGTACAGCGCCTTGTCCTTCTGGTAGTCGGCCGGCATCTTCGCGGCGATCTCGTCGGCGCTGTGCGTGTGGATGAACTGCATCGTCTTCGCGAACGCATGCGCGAGCTTGGTCGCCTGATCCTTGTGCGAATCGGCCCAGGCCGACTGCACGTACAGGCTCGCGGCCGGGTAGGTGCCGCCGAGCGCGGCGCGCGTGCCTTCCAGCGTGCGCAGGTCGACCAGCACCTTCGCGTCACCCATCTTCTCGAGCGCGGACACCGTCGGCTCCGTCGTCATCCCGGCATCGATGCGGCCCTGCTTGATCGCGGCGATGAAGCTCGCGTCGGCGCCGACCGGCAGCATCGTGTACTGGGTCGACTGCACGCCGTGCTGCAGCGCGAGGTATTGCGTGAGGAAGCTGGTCGACGAGCCGAGGCCCGTCACGCCGAGCGTCTTGCCCTTCGCGTCGGCCATCGACTTGAAGGTCGGCGCGGCCTTGGTCGACACCATCTCGACTTCGCCCGGCACCTGGCAGAGCACGGCGATCGCCTTCACGTCCTTGCCCTTGCTCTGCAGGTCGACCGTGTGGTCGTAGAAGCCGACCACGCCCTGCACGGCGCCTGCCAGCAGTTCGTTCTCGGCGTCGACGCCGGCCGGCTGCGACAGCAGCTCGACGTCGAGCCCTTCGGCCTTGAAGTAGCCGAGCTCCTGCGTGAGGCGTGCGGGCAGGTAGATGAGCTTCGCGATCCCGCCGACCATGATCGTGATCTTGCCGCCGTCGTCGGCGAAAGCGGGTTGAGCGGCAAGCGCGCAGCTCAGGCTGGCTGCAACGGCGAGGGTGCGCAGGATGGGTCGCATCGGGTCGTCTCCGTTCGTTGTATTCGTATGGCGCGATGCTTGCTGCATCGTCACGACGAGTATAGGGAGACGAAACCTTCCGCTACCTTTCGCGGGCGGGCGATTCCTTTAGGGGTTTTCCAGCAACGCGGGGCCGGAACAGGCGGGAGAACGGGGAAGGGGGCGCTCAGCGCCAGCCGCCCAGCACGCGGCCCATCGCGTCGAGCCCCATGTCGAAAAGGTGCGCCACGAACGGCACGAGGTTCGGGATCATCAGTTGCACGAGCAACAGCCCGACGAGCATCGTCACCGGAAAGCCGACCTGGAACACGCCGATCTGCGGTGCCGCGCGATTCAGGATGCCGAGCGCGAGGTTTGCGATCAGCAGCGCCGCAACCACCGGCAGCGCGAGCAGCAGCCCCATCTCGAACACCGTCGTGCCGAACGATGCGAGCGTGCGCCAGCCGGGCGCGTGCAGCAGGTCGGCCGACACCGGCAGCGACTGGAACGACGCGGCGAGCGCGGCGAACACCTGCAGGTGGCCGTCCACCGCGAGGAACGCGAGCATCGCGACCGCGTTCAGGAAGCGGCCCATCGCGGGCGTCGCGCCGCTCGTGTGCGGATCGAAGAAGGTGGCGAAGCCAAGCCCCATCGACAGCCCGATGAAGTCGCCGGCCGCCTCGACGGCCGCGAACACGATCTGCATCGTGAAGCCCATCGCGGCGCCGATCAGGAACTGCGTGACGAGGATCCAGATGCCCTGCGCGGAGAACACGGTGACGTCCGGCATCGCGCCGAGCGTCGGCGCCACGACCAGCGCCATGAACGCGGCGATGCCGATCTTCACGCGCACGGGCACCGACGCGTGGCCGACGACGGGCGCGGTCGCGACGAGCGCGAGCATCCGCACGAACGGCCACAGGAACGCCGTGAGCCAGCCGTTGAGCTGCGCGTAGGTAACCGAGAACATCGCCGCCGGGTGGTGCGCGCGGCTCAGCCGACGCCGAGCGTCGCGACGTGCAGCAGCGTCTGCCGCAGGTAGTCGAGCATCGTCGTCATCATCCACGGGCCGGCGATCACGAGCGTCGCGGCGACCGCGAGCAGCTTCGGGATGAACGACAGCGTCGCCTCGTTGATCTGCGTCGCGGCCTGGAACAGGCTCACGACGAGGCCGACCGCGAGCGCGACCAGCAGCAGCGGGGCCGCGAGCAGCAGGCCGACCATCATCGCGTGGTGCGCGAGCGTCATGACTTGTTCGGGCGTCATCGTGCGTGTTCCTCCGCGGCTTACGTAAAGCTCTGCGCGAGCGAGCCGATCAGCAGCTGCCAGCCGTCGACCAGCACGAACAGCATCAGCTTGAACGGCAAAGACACGGTGGACGGCGACACCATCATCATCCCCATCGACATCAGCACGCTCGCGACGACCATGTCGATGATCAGGAACGGGATGAACACCGTGAAGCCGATCTGGAAGCCGGTCTTCAGCTCGCTCGTGACGAATGCCGGCACCAGCAGCGACAGCGGCACGTCCTCGGGCCCCTGCATCGGCGCGGCCTTCGAGATCTTCGCGAACAGCGCGAGATCGGTCTCGCGGGTCTGCTTCAGCATGAAGGTCTTGAACGGCGCGACGCCGCGCTGCACCGCCTGCTCCATCGGCATCGAGCCGTCGGAGAACGGTTTGTAGCCGTCGTTGTACGCACGGTCGAGCACCGGCGACATCACGAAGAAGGTGAGGAACATCGCGAGGCCGACGAGCACCTGGTTCGGCGGCGTCGTCGCGGTGCCGAGCGCCTGGCGCAGCAGCGACAGCACGATGATGATGCGCGTGAAGCTCGTCATCATCAGCAGCATCGCCGGCAGGAACGACAGCATCGTGAGCAGCAGCATCGTCTGCACGCTCAGCGAATACGTGGTGCCGCCGTGCGGGCCCGGGCTCGCGTTGAACGCGGGCAGGCCGTTCGCCTGCGCATACGCGAGCCCGGGGGCGAGGCAGAGGATCAGCACGGGCGCGAAGCGCGCCGCGCGATGCAGGAAAGCGTGTTTCATCGGAATGCGGGGTCGGAAAGAGGGCGCGGCGCCATGTCAGCGGTCCTTGCCGCGACCGAGGCGCTTCGCGGCTTCGCCCGCGAGCGCGTCGCGAAACCGCGAGCCGAACGTGCCGGGCAGGCCGCCGTCGGACGCGGTGGCGCCGGCGGGCGCGTCGGCCGAGGCCGTCGTTGCGGTGGCCACCACCGAACCGGCCGGCAGCGTGTGCAGCAATCGCACGTTGCCCGGCGCGACGCCGAGCACGAGCCAGGTGTCGCCGATCTCGACGATCGTCGCGCTTTCCTTCGCGCCGACCGCGACGCTCGATACGACCTTCAGCGGGCCGCCGCGGCGTGCATGCTGGAAGCCGAAGCGGCGTGCGAGCCACGCGCACGCGAACACGAGACCGATCACGACCGCGAGCCCGACCAGCGTCTGCAGCACCGCACCGAAGCCGAGCGACGGGGCGGCCGAACCGACCATCACGCTCGAGGCAATCGCCCCCGCGTGGTTCACCGCGTTCATGTCGGCGGCGACGGCCGGCGCGCAGGCGAGCGATGCGGCGACGGCAAGCGTCACCGCCGCAATCGCGCTGCACATGCGGCGGCCAGGCTTCACGACGTTCACCGATTCAGCTTCCGGATGCGTTCGGCCGGCGTGATGATGTCGGTCAGGCGGATGCCGAACTTGTCGTTGACGACCACGACCTCGCCCTGCGCGATCAGGCAGCCGTTCACGAGCACGTCCATCGGCTCGCCGGCCATGCCGTCCAGCTCGACGACCGACCCCTGCGCGAGCTGCAGCAGGTTGCGGATCGCGATCTTCGTGCGGCCGAGCTCCACGGTCATCTTGACCGGGATGTCGAGGATCATCTCGATGTCGTTGTGCGTCGAGTTCGCCGCGGCCTTCGACAACGGCTGGAACACGCCGGCGCCGGTCGCACCGGCCTGCACCGGCTGCTCGTTCTGCTCGGCGAGCGCGGCCGCCCAGTCGTCCATGCCCGGATCCTCTTCCGCCGCGGCCGGTGCCGCCTGCGCGGCGGCGGCCGATGCCGCGAGGGCCGCGTCGGCCATCGCTTGTGCGTCGTCCTCGGGCGTCTGGTTCAGCTCACTCATATCCACCTTCCTTCATCGAATCGCCCGCGCCGATCATCTTCTGCACGCGCAACGCATATTGACCATTGAAAATTCCGTAGCCGCATTCCATCACCGGCACGCCGTCGACCTTCGCGGTGATCGTGTCCTCGATTTCCAGCGGCAGCACGTCGCCCGCGCGCAGGTTCAGGATCTTCTCGAAGTTCGACGAGATCTCGGCCAGGTTCGCGGTGAGCTCGACCTCGGCGGCCTGCACCTGCTGCGACAGCACGCGCACCCAGCGGCGGTCGACTTCGAGCGCCTCGCCCTGGATCGGCGACGCGAGCACGTCGCGGATCGGCTCGACCATCGAGTACGGCATGCAGATGTGCAGCGTGCCGCCGGTCGGCCCGAATTCGATCGAGAACTGCGTGACGATGACGATCTCGTTCGGCGTCGCGACGTTCGCGAACTGCGTGTGCATCTCCGAGCGCACGAACTCGAACTGCAGCGGCCGCACGCTCTTCCACGCGGTCGTGTAGTGCTCGAATACGAGGTTCAGCAGCTTGCCGATGATCCGCTGCTCGGTGGCCGTGAAGTCGCGGCCCTCGACGCGCGTATGAAAGCGCCCGTCGCCGCCGAACAGGTTGTCGACGACGAAGAACACGAGGTTCGGGTCGAACACGAACAGCGACGTGCCGCGCAGCGGCTTCACGTGCACCAGGTTCAGGTTCGTCGGGATCGGCAGGTTGCGGGTGAACTCGCTGTACTTCTGCACCTTCACCTGGCTGACGGAGATTTCCGCCGTACGCCGCATGAAGTTGAAGATGCCGATCCGCAGCAGGCGCGCAAAGCGGTCGTTGATGATCTCGAGGCCGGGCATCCGGCCGCGGACGATCCGCTCCTGCGTCGCGATGTTGTAGGGGCGGACGCCCGATGTGTCGCGCTTTTCGTCGACTGAATCGGCTTCGCCCGTGACGCCCTTGAGGAGGGCATCGACCTCCTCCTGGGACATGAACTCCTGGTGACCCATACGCGCTCCTTTCTCGGCCGCGTTACTGGACGACGAACTCGGTGAACAGCACGTCGTCGACCTTCGCGCGCTGGTTGCCCGGCTGCGTCGGCTGTTCGATCAGCTCCCGCAGTTCCTTCGCGAGCGAACGTTTGCCGTCCGGCGTCGCGAGATCCTCGGGATGCTTGTTCGACAGCGCGAGCAGGATCCGGCTGCGGATCTCAGGCATCCGCGCGGTCAGTTGCTCCTGCGCCTTCGGGTCGGTGAGCTTCAGCGACAGGCCGACGCGCAGGTAGTGCTGCGCGCCGTCGTCGGACTGCAGGTTCACGGTCAGCGCGTCGAGCGGGAAGAACACCGGCGCGGCCAGCGGCGCCGGCTCGGCGGGCTTGCTCGCATGGCCGACGCCTTCCTTGCTCAGGAACACGTACATGCCGCCGGCTGCGGCGGCCGCCGCGCCCAGCGCGATGACGGCGATGAGCGCGATGCGCTTGAACTTGCCGGAAGAAGCCGGCTTGTCGGCGGTCGGGTTTGCGGTCGTGGAGGCCATGTGAATGCGTGCGTGATGTCTCGTAGCATGCATTGTTCGGCATCCGGGCCGAGGCCGATGGGCGGAAAAGAGGGGGGATTTGCGGCTATCTCAGCCGATTGTCGGCCGGGTGTCGGCCGGATGCAGGGAAAGTGGGGGCGGAAAGGGCCGCCGGGATGGCGGCCGAACCGGGCGTGGCCGGGCGTGGGCGTCGTTCCTGCCTCGCGGAGCCTGCCGCGCCGAGGGCGGCAGGAACGATCGCGCCGGGCCCGCGCCTGACGGGCGTGCGCCGCCCGGTCAGATCGGCAGCAGCGTCAGGAGCGGTGCGATCAGCACCATCGCGACGCCCGCGATCATCATCGTCAGGCTCGACACGACGCCTTCCTCGCTGCCGATCTCACGCGCCTTCGCGGTGCCCACGCCGTGGGCGGCCGCGCCGAACAGCGCGCCGCGCGCGAGCCGCGTGCGCATCGGCACCAGCGCGAGCACCAGTTCGCCGAGCAGCATCCCGCAGATGCCGGTCGCGATCACGAACAGCGCGGTGAGATCCTTCGGCGCGTGGATCTTGTCCGACACGGCGAGCGCGAACGGCGTCGACACCGAGCGCGTCATCAGCGAGCGCTGCAGCTCGGGCGACAGGTGCAGCAGCTTCGCGAGCAGCAGCGACCCGCACACGCCCGCGCAGATCCCGACCGCGACGCCGACCGACAGCGACAGCCAGTGGCGGCGGATCAGGTCGCGATAGTCGTAGATCGGCACCGCGAACGCGATCGTCGCCGGGCCGAGCAGCCACATCAGCCAGCGCGTGTCGTGAAAGTAGACCGAATACGGGATGCCGGTCAGCAGGACGAGCAGCACCAGCACGCCCGGCACGAACACGAGCGGCGAGAACAGCAGCGTCTTCTTGTACGCGTAGAGCCGCTTCGACGCGAAATACAGCACGACGGTCAGCACGAAGCAGCCGAACGAGATCGCGGTGTTCGCCTGGTCGGCGGACAGGTTCGACAATGCGGCAAGCATGGCAGGCTCCGGCTCAGTGGGCGGACGCGGCGGTGAGGCGCGTGCGGCGGCGTTCGGCGAACACGCGCTGCGCGGCGAGCCGGCGCTCGAGCTTCGCGGCGAGGTCGACCGCGACGGCCACCGCAACCATCACGAACGCGGTGCCGGCGAGCATGACCAGCGCGATGCGCCAGCCGTCCTCGCGGAACAGCCCGCCGTACTGCACGGCCGCGACGGCGGCCGGCACGAAGAACAGCAGCATGTCGGACAGCAGCCAGTTCGCACCGTCCTTCACCCATGCGGGCGCGACGCGGCCCGAGAACAGCAGCACGAGGAGCACCGCGAGGCCGATCACGCCGGACGGAATCGGCAGCCCGATCTTGCGCACGGCCCAGTCGACCGCCATCCACAGCGCGCCGAGCGCGGCGGCCTGCAGCGCGATGCGGCCCGTGTGCGCCAGGCTGGGCGAAGCAGCGGGGCGGGCGGCGGGTGCGGCGGTCGGCTTGGTCATGGCGGGCTCCCTACAGATATTCCGTTGATGGTGGGAGTATAGGGTTTCCCCTAACCATAAATAAAATGACTTGTCTCTATCCTTGTCATTCCAATCCGGAATTCCTATTGGGATCGCCGCACCATTTTGGGGAGACATCGATGGAATTGCGCGCGTTGCGGTACTTCGTCGAGGTGGTTCGCCAGCAGAGCTTCACGGCGGCCGCCGACAAGCTGTTCGTGACCCAGCCGACCATCAGCAAGATGGTGAAGGCGCTCGAGGACGAAATCGGATCGCCGCTGCTGCTGCGCGACGGCCGGCAGATGGTGCTGACCGACGCGGGGCGGATCGTGTTCCAGCGCGGCCAGGACGTGCTCGCCGCGCAGGCGCAGTTGCAGTCGGAGCTGAACGATCTCGGCACGCTCGGGCGCGGCGAGCTGACGATCGGGATCCCGCCGCTCGGCGGCTCGCTGTTCACGCCGATCATCGCCGCGTACAAGCAGCGCTACCCGAACATCGAGCTGAAGCTGTTCGAGCAAGGCGCGCGGATGATCGAGGCCGCGCTGACGTCGGGTGAGCTGGAGCTGGGCGGGCTGCTGGAGCCGGTCGATCCCGGCACTTTCGAGCGGCTGCCGATGGTGCGGGCGCCGCTGTGGCTCGTCGCGCCACGCGAGTCGCGCTGGGAGGATCACGCGACCGTGCCGCTCGCGGATCTCGCGCGCGAGTCGTTCGTGTTCTACGCGGAAAGCCTCGCGCTGCACGATGCGGTGCTCGACGCGTGCCGGCAGGCCGGCTTCACGCCGTCGATCGTGAGCCGCAGCGGCCATTGGGATTTCATGGCCGCGCTCGTGCATGCGGGGGTCGGCATCGCGCTGCTGCCCGAGCCGTATTGCAGGCGGCTCGACGCGGGCCAGTTCACGTGCCGGCCGATCGTCGAGCCCGAGATCACGTGGGCGATCGCGCTCGGCTGGCTGAAGAAGGGGTATCTGTCGCACGCGGCGCGCGCGTGGCTCGACGTGGCGCGGGCGACGCTGCCGATCGCGCCGGGTGACGATCTGGCGTTCGGCGGGTTGCGGGCGAGGGAGTGACGTCCGGCGGGCCCGGCGATCAGCGGTTGCCCTCGAACAGCGTCCGAATGACATCGCGTCCCATCGAATCGAAGTCGGCCGGGACGTGGATCTGTCCTTTCATGAAGCCGATCCGACTCCGGGGAGCAGGCTTCGGCATGTCGATCGGTACGTGGATTCGCATTGCGCCTCCCCGATCAACCGAACTCAAACGTCCGGCCGGCCCGGTTTAATCGGAAGAGGCGTGCCAACGCGCCGACCTTTCATCCCGCCACCCCTGCTTCAATGCCCCATCGCCGGCCCCGCGCCCTTCCTCGGTTTCGTGACCCACACGAGCGCCGCGAGCGCGCCGAACATGAATGCCGACAGCAGGAAGAAGTCGTTGGTCGCCATCATGAAGCCCTGCTGCGTGACGAGCTGGTTGAGCTGCGCATTGGCCGTCTGGCCGACGATCCCGAGCTGCGACAGCGCGCCCTGGTAGTCGGTCGTGCTCTGCGCATACACGCTCACCGATTCCGAGAGCCGCGCGTGATGGTAGATCGCGTCGTTCTCCCAGAACGTCGAGCTCGCCGCGGTGCCGATCGCGCCGGACAGCGTGCGCAGGAAGTTCGACAGCCCCGACGCGCTCGCAAGCCGGTCGTCGGAGATGCTCGACAGCGTGATCGTCGTCATCGGCACGAAGAAGCATGCGACGCCGATCCCCTGCACGAGCCGCGGCAGGATCACGTGGTTGAACGGCACGTCGAGCGTAAACGTCGAGTTCCAGATCGACACGCCGGCAAACACGATGAACGCGAAGCTCGCGACCATCCGCAGGTCGAGCCGGTGCATGTTGCGGCCGATCAGCGGCGACAGCACGAGCGCGAGCAGCCCGACCGGCGCGGTCGCGAGGCCGGCCTTGCCCGCCGTGTAGCCCATCACCGTCTGCAGCCACAGCGGGAAGATCACGACCGAGCCGAAGAACGCCATGAAGCCGAACGAGATGATCATCGCGCCGAGCGCGAAGTTGCGGTCCTTGAACAGCGACAGGTCGACCACCGGCTCCTTCTCGGTCGCCTCCCACACGAGCATGAACGCGAGCGACACGACCGCGATCAGCGCGAGCGCGACGATGAACGTCGAGTTGAACCAGTCGCGGTCCTTGCCGAGGTCGAGCATCATCTGCAGGCATGACACGCCGATCACGAGCAGCGCGAGGCCGATCGCGTCGATCCGCTGCTTCGACGTCTTCGTCTCGCGGCCGCGCAGCAGGAAGTACGCGCAGGTCGCCGAGAAGATGCCGATCGGCAGGTTGATGTAGAAGATCCACGGCCACGTGTAGTTGTCGCTGATCCAGCCGCCCAGCAACGGGCCGAAGATCGGCGCGACGATCACCGTCATCGCCCATAGCCCGAGCGCGAGCCCGCGCTTCGCGGGCGGGTAGCTGCGCATCAGGATCGTCTGCGACAGCGGCACCATCGGCCCCGACACGAGGCCCTGCAGCAGCCGGAACGCGATCAGCGTCTCGAAGTTGGTCGCGAGGCCGCACAGCGCCGATGCGATCGTAAACGCGAGCACCGACAACGTGAACAGCCGCACCTCGCCGACCCGCCGCGCGAGCCAGCCGGTGAGCGGCACCGCGATCGCGGACGCCACCGAGTACGACGAGATCACCCAGGTGCCTTCGCTCGTCGCGACACCGAGGCTGCCGGAAATGGTCGGCACCGCGACGTTCGCGATCGACGTGTCGAGCACTTCCATGAAGGTGCCGAGCGCGAGCCCGACGGTGAGCAGCGCGAGCGCACCGCCGGACAGCGGCGCGGGTTCGGCGGCGGGGGCGGCGGATGCCGTGGTGGCGGACATCGGAATCTCCTAGACGCGGCGCGCGCGACGCGCCGGCACAACGCACGGGTGTGCGCCGCAGCGCCGCCCGGCCGGGTGGAACGGATAAAGGGAAAAGGGGAGCGCGTGCCCTGTCATCTTCTGCCCAGACAGATAAATAAACGAGTGCTTAACCTAGACATGGGGCCTCCGCGCACATCAGCTGTCCGCTTCTTCGTCGGGTTTCGGGCAACCGGTCGCACCGGGGCCGTTGGCGATGAAACGCTGCAGCAGGCCGGTGAGCGTCACGAGCTCGTCGGCCGAGAAACCCTCGAGCTGCGCGTTGAGCGCGTTCGCGATCAGCGACGGCAGCGCCCGGGCGGCTTCGGCGCCGCGTTCGGTCAGCGTCAGCTCGATCATCCGGCGGTCCTGCTCGCTGCGCGAGCGGGCGACCAGCCCCTTGCGTTCGAGCCGGTCGAGCATCCGCGTCATCGACCCGCTGTCGTACGACATCTTGCGGGACAGCTCGAACGGCGTGCGCGCATAGCCGCGCGACAGCAGCAGGATCACGCCGATCTGCTGCGCGGTGAGGTCGTGCGGCTCGAGTGCACGGTCCATCCGCTCGACGAGCGCCTGCTTCGCCTTCGACAGGTAATAGCCGAGGCTCGTTTCCAGCGCGATGTTCTCGGGATCGTAGAGGCCGCCGGTCATGCGATTGCGCGCGCAGCAATAGTGCGTTTCGGATTTGGACGCGCCCAG
This sequence comes from Burkholderia sp. 4NA327C6, assembly GCF_005502655.1. NCBI lineage: Bacteria > Pseudomonadati > Pseudomonadota > Betaproteobacteria > Burkholderiales > Burkholderiaceae > Burkholderia > Burkholderia sp. 4NA327C6. Next base: position 35,031 of record NZ_SCNZ01000014.1, read on the forward strand.
TATCTTGAAAATTGATTGCATAGTCAATATTATTTGAGGCAACCAGTTACGACGTGCATGTTGCACTGCCGGAGACTATGTTCTGACCGATGCGCCCGCGCTGCGGGCACCCCGAGGATGTTCGCGATGCTGTTCCTGAAAAATGCCGCCGGCGCGCTGCGCCGCAACCTGACCGATACCGCTCATCACGCGTTTTCCGGGCCGCACCGCGGCTGGAAGATCGCGCTGTATGTGACGATGCTGGTGGTCCCGGGCGGCTCGCTCGCGGCGCTCGGGTTCGCATGGTTCGATCATCGCCGGCAGCGCAACGCGAAAGACGGCGCGCGCCGCACGGGCCAGCCGGCCGCGACGGAGCCGTCGACATGGCGATCCGCCGCCGAACCGCTCCCGCTGCCCGCGCGCTGCCACTGACCGCGCGCGTCTCCCGCCTTCCTGACTGCCCCGGCCGAGCGCCGGCCGCGCCTCGCACGGCCGGCGGCGCGCCCCCGGCTTTCCGTCAGCGAGCCGTAATGGCCGGTAAACCGGCCGCGCGCACCGGTAACACATTCCTGTCCCCGCGCACCGTACCCTTGGGGCTGCGCAGCTTTCTCGCCGTCAGTTACCATTTGTCCGCCAGCGGCACGACGACCGCATCGCGCGACGCCGCTCGCCGGACGTCGCGCCCAGACAGGAAAACCACCATGCCGTACGCCTCCCTCCCGCGCGCCGTTCGCCCGCTGAGCGCCGCCGTCGCCGTTGCGACGGCCGTGCTGCTCGCCGGCTGCGCCGTCGGGCCCGACTATCACCGGCCCGACACGTCGATCCCCGCCGCCTACAAGGAAGCGCCGGCCGGCTGGAAGGTCGCACAACCCGCGGACCGCACCGACCGCGGCGCGTGGTGGACCGTCTACAACGATCCGCAGCTCGATGCGCTGATCGGCAGGCTCAACGCGTCGAACCAGACCATCGCGCAATCGGCGGCCGCGTACCGGCAGGCGCGCGCGCTCGTCACCGAAGCGCGGGCCGCCTATTTCCCGACCGTCGGGCTGACCGCGTCGGGCTCGCGCGCCCGCACGCCGCGCACGTCGGTGTCGTCGGGTTCGTCGTCGAGCTTCGGCGGCGGCTCGTCCGGCTCGATCAACAACAGCTACAGCGTCGGCCTCGACGCGAGCTGGGAACCCGACCTGTGGGGCAAGGTGAGTCGTACCGTCAGCGCGCAGCGTGCCGGCGAAGCGGCCGCCGCCGCCGATCTCGCGAACGCGCGGCTGTCGCAGCAGGCGCTGCTCGCGCAAACCTATTTCCAGCTGCGCACGTCCGATGCGCTGCAGAAGCTGCTCGACGACACCGTAAAGTCGTACGAACAGTCGCTGAAACTCACGCAGAACCAGTACGCGCAGGGCGTCGCCGCGCGCGCGGACGTGATCCAGGCGCAGACGCAGCTGCAGAGCGCGCAGGCCGCGTCGATCGACAACGGCGTGGCCCGCGCGCAGTACGAGCACGCGATCGCGACGCTGATCGGCGAACCGGCGTCGACCTTCTCGCTGCCGCCGAATCCGCTCACGGCCGAGCCGCCGATCACGCCGGTCGACGTGCCGTCCGCGATCCTCGAGCGCCGGCCCGACGTCGCGGCGGCCGAGCGCCGTGCGGCGGCCGCGAACGAGCAGATCGGCGTCGCGATCGCCGCGTTCTTCCCGACGCTCACGCTGTCGGCCACCGGCGGCTTCCAGAGCTCGGTGTGGTCGCAGCTGTTCACGCTGCCGGCGCGCTTCTGGACGGTCGGCCCGCAGCTCGCGGCCACGCTGTTCGACGCCGGGCTGCGCGCCGCGCAGACCGACGCCGCGCGTGCGACCTACGACCAGGACGTCGCCGCATACCGCCTCGCGGTGCTCACCGCGTTCCAGGACGTCGAGGACAACCTCGCGTCGCAGCGCATCCTCGCGCAGGAAATCGACGTGCAGCGGCAGGCCGTCGACAGCGCCGAGCATTCGCTGGCGATCGTCACGAACCAGTACAAGGCCGGCACGGTCGCCTACCTGAACGTGCTGACCGCGCAGACCACCGCGTTCACCGCGCAGCAGAAGCTCGCGACGATCGCCGGGCAGCGGATGACGTCGTCGGTCGGGCTCGTGAAGGCGCTCGGCGGCGGCTGGAACGTCGCGGAGATGGCGCGCGAGAACGGCGACATGGCGGCGCCGGCGCCGGCGTCCGCGAGCAACGCGGTGACTACGCCGGTCGCACAGAAATGAAAGTTGCGCTCGGTCGAACGACTGCCATATCGCTTAGCGAAAAAATGGCGGAAATGCCGTCTTTCGTTCAAGTCCTAAAAAATGATAATGAAATTCGACAAATAATAGATAAAACTTGATTTTTATCGTCCTTCAATTATCTCAAAATAAAATCGTTGAACTTATTAAGTGCGCAGCTTACGAATTCACTGCATCAACACCATGATGCAAATTCACCCTTAATAAGGAAACGACCAAAATGATCGCAAATATCGGAGAAAAATGCCCGCAGGGTGGTACGTGGCATCCTGTTGGAAATCCGAATGACACACGCTCCATCGGTATCGGCAATATCATGCCGCCCACGCCCAACGGCGAACGGCACTGGGTTCTGAAAACGCCGACGGGCGACAAATAAGTTGCTTGGGCCGGCTTTGCCGGCCCTTCGTTTCATTATCCGGCGCCTTTATTCGAATCGATGGCGGGGCCGGCGTATTGCAACACCAAAGGCGGCGATTTCAGTAAAGATCGTTCCAGACGATCGCACATTCGCGGGCATTTGAGCGCACTGCGCGCAATCAGCGCTGCGCGTCGCCGAAGATCAGCGACACCTCGTTGTTCCCGATCGGGTGGCCGAGCAGGTTCAGCAGCCCCGCGAGGTTCGCCTGCTGCTCGGGCGCCGAGTGCGCGGTGCCGCGGAACGAGCCCTGCCCGGGGCCGAAGCTGCCGTGGCCGTCGAGGAACAGCGGGCCCTGCGTCGTCGACAGGTCGAGATCGGCGCCGGCCCCCTTCGCCTGCAGCACCGCGCGGTACGAACCGAGCGGCTTCACGCGCGAGACGCGCGAACTCATCGAATCGATCGTTACCGTCAGCTGGCCGAACGCGTTGTTGCCGATCAGGCGCCAGTCGCTCCAGCCGAGCCGCACGTCGCCCTGCAGGTCGAGCGTGTTGAACGGCGTGCCGAGCCCGGCGAGCAGCGACGCGGGTACGGCCATCGTGCCCGCCGACAGCACCGCGCCGCGCCACGTCGCATCGAGCGTGACCGAGTCGGGCATCGCCTCGGTCTGCCGCATGCGCATCTGCACGCGCCCGGTCAGCAGCGGCCAGAAGCCCGTGGTCCATTCGACCCGGCCGGGCAGCAGCGTCGCCGCGCTCTGGTCGGCTCCCGGCGCCAGCATCAGCGTGCCCGAGCCGTGCCACAGCGACCCGTCGGGATCGACGAGATTCACGTGCCCGCCGGTCGCACGCGCGAACTGAGGCGCAATCCATGCGGCCGGCGCGAGCGCGACGAGCGTTACCGCCGTCGCCAGGGCACCCGCCAGTACCCACGGCAATGCGGTGGCGAGCCGCTTCAATCCCGGCCTCATCGGCCGACCGCCACTTGCTTCATCCACTGCGTCATTTCTGCGTAGACGGTTGCATCACGGCCGTCAGGTCGACCTGGCCGTCGTCCTTCAGCGCGGTGGCATGCGCCTCGCCGACCTGCACCTTGAACTGCCGGCGCGCATCGTCGAGCCACTGCGTCCACGCCGGGAACGACACGTTCTTCATCTGGATCTGCACGCCGTTGCCGACGATCTGCACCTGCGCACCCTGCAGCCCGTGATCGGACAGCGACGCGGTCAGCGCGTCCTTCAGCGCGAGGCCGGTCGGCGCCACGCCCTGCGCGGCGGCCGTCAGCGACTTCGCCTCGTTCGCCTGCGCGGTCATCTGCGCGAGCTCGCGGCGCATCGTCGGCAGCTCGCGCTGGATCCGCGCGCGGCCTTCCTGCGCGGGCGACCACAGCACCGAATACGCGATCGCGACCGCCAGCACGGCGCCGCCCCAGCCGAGCAGCATCTTTTCGCGCTGGGAGCGCTCGCCCCAGAACTGGGCCAGCGTCTGGTTCAGTTGTTCGGTCTTCATGAGCGGCTCCGGATCGTCCATTTGCCCGTATTGCTGTCGACTTCGCCGGACAGTCCGTTACGCGCGAGGCGCTGCGTGAAATCGGGATCGACCTTGACCTCCGGCTTGAAGCCGACGTCGAGCCGACGGTCGTGATAGTCGAGCGACGCGATGCCGTTCAGCGGCAGCGCGCCCATCGAACGCGACAGCCCGCTCGCCAGCGCGAGGAAATCGTTCGGCGACAGCTCGCCGGCCGCGAGGCGCAACTGGTCGAGCTGGCGCTGCATCTGCGCGGGCGGATCGAGCACCGTCGTCGTCTTCGGGAACGCGGACAGCAGTGTCTCGGTAATCTGCGCGGACAGCGCATCGCGCTCGCGCGACAGCTTCCACCAGTGCAGGTTCATCCCGATCACCGCCACGCCGAGCGTTGCCGCGACGAGGGCGAGCGGCACGCGCAGGCGCTTCACCGTCGCGCGGTCGAAGCGCCACGGCTGCGATTCGAATTCGAACTGGCACAGGTCGAATTTCTCGGTCAGCGCGCGCCGCGCGAACGCGTCGAACGACAGCGGCGCGGCGCCTGGCAGCAGCGGGCCGCCGTCGGTGCGCCCGACCGATGCGAGCCGCGGCTCCGCGCCCGGTTCGCCGAGTTCGTACAGTTCGACGTCGCCGCCACCCGCGAGCGCGGCCAGCGTGCCGGCCGCACGCGACGCGGGCGCCGCGAAGCCTTCGCCGAGCGCACCGCGCGCGACCGCGAGTTCGAGGCGCGGCGCACCGGCTGCAGCCGGCAGCGCGCCGGCCTCGACGAGTACCGGCTCGACCGATGCCGCAAGCCCGAGCACCGCGGCCACCGTCGCCGGACGGGCGGGCGGCGCCTCGACGGCGTCGGCAGCCACCGCGGCGGCGTCGACTTCGCTGTCGGCCGGCGCGGCGGCGACGCGCGGCGCCGGCAGGCAGCGGGTCGCGGGCACCGCGCTCAGGTGCCGGTGGCCGGCCGCGGTGAACGCTTCGCAGATCGTGCGGAACCACGCGCGATCGACGACGGCCAGCACGCGGCGCCCGTCGGGCAGCGCGTCCGGATCGAGCGCGATATGGCAGCCGAGCGGATCCTGGATCAGCTGATCCTCGACGATGTTGGGCAGCGCCTGGCGCAGCTTCGGTCCTTTCAGCGGCGGCACGGTCGCGGCCAGCAGCAGCACGTCGCGCGCGGCGACGATCAGCACCGTCGCATTCGCGCGCGGCAGCAACGCCAGCGCGGCGCGGCCGGCGCGCTGCACATGGCCGGCCTTGTCGACGAGCGTGAACGGCAGCTCGGGCCACTGCCATTCCTGCAACGGCACGGCAGGCTCGCGCGGCGGCAAAGAAACAATCAACGTGCTCACAAGAGCTCCTCTCCCGATTGGCGTCGTTATAGCTGGTCGCGAATGCGCACGACCCGTGTCGAGTGCGTGGTCGGATCACGATACACGAGCGAGGTGCGATCGACCTCCGCGCGTTCGTGCTGGATCCGGCCATGCACGATGAAATAGCTCGAATTGACGTCGATGACGCTCGAGTCGAGCGTCACGTTCGGCGCACCGGCGCCGCGCAGCGCGAGCTGCACGTCGGCGACGTTGCGGAAAAACACGGTCTCGCGGCGCGACACGAGCGCCTGCGCGGACGACACGCTCATCCCCGGCATCAGCGCCGCGATCACCTCGGCCGGCGCCGTGTTCATGTTCACGGGCGTCGTGGTCGGCAGCACGGTGACGAACGGGCGCAGCCGCGCGACCATCTCGGGCGTCACGCCGTCGACGTCGAGCAGGCTGTCGACGCCCGTCATCATCAGCGGCGCGGGCCCGCGATCGCCGCCCGTCATGCCGGGATCGTCGGTGAAGCCGCCGCCGCCTTGCTGATCGGTCGTCACCGGCGCGGTGACCGGCGGCGCCGTGCCGCCACCCGGCAGCGTCGGCATCTGGAAACGCGTCGCCGAATTCAGCAGGCTCGCGCGCACCTGCAGCGCGATGCGCTTCGCGAGCGCGCCGTCGTAGCCGAGCGTCGTCAGCAGGCGCTGGAACGCCTGGACCTGCGTGACGTTCAACTGCAGCACGCCGGGCGCCGGCGACGCCACGAGGTTGCGCAGGTTGAACTTCGCCTGCGCGTCCTCGATCGAGCCGGAGATATAGGTGTCTTCGCCACCGGTGTCGTTGGGCGCACCGATCCGGCCGAGGAAGTCCGACAGTTTCGTCTTCGCGATCGGCACGCCCCAGATCCCGCCGAGATACGTAATGCCGGGCGCCGTGTCGCCTTCGGAACGCAGGATCATCCGCGTCCAGTCGAGCGCGCCGCGCGCGACCCACTGCGCCTGCGCGATCACGCGCTGGTTCTCGATCCGGCGGATCTGCACCTGCTGGCGCCACAGCATCCCCGAGACGAGAATCGCCGACAGCGCGACGACCAGCAGCGCGGTGATGATCGCCGCGCCGCGCTGGCGGCCGCGTGGCCGTGCGCGACCGGCGACACGGGCAACGAGCAATGAGCGGTGAGGGCGCGCGCGCATGGTCATTCCCCGACGAGGAAGATGCGCGTGACCGGCACGCGCAGCGACGTCGCGCCGATGCTGACCTGCAGCCCCGTCACCGCGCGTGCGGGCGGCGCGTTGCCGATCTGCGGCACCTTGAGCGCATCGTTGTTCTGCGCGAGCGCGTCGTTGGCCGTCTGCAGGTTGGTGGTCCAGCCCACGCGCGGCACGTACAGCTTCGCGTCGATTGCGCCGACGCCGCCCATCAGCGCGACCCAGCTCCAGCCTTCGACGCTGCTGTCCTTCAGCATGTTGCGCAGCCGGTTCGCGTCGTCGATCGGCGGCGATGCATAACGCACGACGCGCCCGCCGGCGATTCGGTAGCGGACCACCTGCAGTCGCGGCGCCACGCCCGGCACCTCGAGTTCGCGGACGATCTGCAGCGTATTGCCGGCCACGCCGATCGCCGGCTGGCCGGCCTCGTCGTCGGTCGCGGCAAGCCGCGCGTCGATGCGCATCTGGTCGAACATCTGCGCGAACACGCGTTCGTCTTCCATTGCGGCCGCGACCTTGTCGCGACCGCGCATGATCTGGTCGAGCCCGCGCCACGCGAGGATCGCGACCACCGCGAGGATCGCGATCGCGATCATCAGCTCGATCAGCGTGAAGCCGCGGGCGGGGCGGGCGAGCGGGCGTCGCATCGGCGCGTCAGAGCGGACGGCTGGTTTCATTCGCGACCACCGTCACCATTTGCGCGAGCACGCCGATGTGCCCGGGCATGCTCACTGAAATCCGCACGCGCCGGAACACCGGGTTGGGTGTGGTGCTCACGCGCTGCGTGCAGACGAGCTGCACGTTGCCTTGCGAGCAGTCGAAACTCTGTTCGCCGACCTCCGGCCACGCATGCGTGAGCCGCATCTGCGCGAGCGCGTTGTCGGCGCTCCAGCCGGCGAGCAGGCGGTGATGAAGGTCGGACGCGTTGTTCGCCATCGTGCCGACCGCGCGGATCGACGCGGCGAGCGCGACCGCGATGATCGCGAGTGCGACCAGCACCTCGATCATCGTGAAACCGCGCGATGAAGAAACGGAAGAGGGCAGGCGACGACGCATCGTCATTGCACCTCGTAGCGGCCGTTGCCGGTGCCGACGATCGTCGCGCTGCCGACCGCCGAATGCAGCGTCACGCGTACCGGCGTGTCGATGCTCTCGGTACCGAACACGACGCGATTCGCATGCGTGTCGGACCCCGGATAGTCGATGTCGGCGCCCGTGACGCCACCGTCCCAGTCGCGCGGGCGCAGCAGGTCGTCGCGCAGCGTGCGCCAGCCGTCGGGCGAGCTCACGTCGAAACGGAAGCCGTGCGCGGTGGGCTGCCACGCGATCGGCCGGGCACGCACCTGCGCTTCGTCGCCGGCAGTCTCGAACAGCAGCGCGATGCGCTGCGCTTCCTCGCGCAGGTCGGTGCGCGGATTGCGCGTGAGCGACAGCGACGCGAGCGACACGAGCAGCCCCGCGATCACGAGCACGACCAGCATTTCGAGCAGCGTGAAGCCGCGCGCGCGACGACGCCGCGCGCCATGCAACGCCTGCCCGCCGTCGGCACGCACCGGCGCGGACGAAGCCGCACCGCGACGCACACGGCAATCGCGGCCGCAGCGGAAGGTCGTGCGAGTGGCGAGCATGAAGAAGGGAACGAAGCGTCGGGCCGGTCAGTGAGCGCTTATTGCCACGAACCGATGTCGGTGTCGTTGCCTTCGCCGCCTTCCTTGCCGTCGGCGCCGTAGCTGAACACGTCGATCTCGCCGTGCACGCCCGGGTTCAGGTACTTGTAGCCGTTACCCCACGGATCGTTCGGCAGGCGCTCGAGATAGCCGCCGTCCTTCCAGTTGTTCGGGATCGGATCGGTGGTCGGCTTCTGGATCAGCGCGTTCAGGCCCTGATCCTGCGTCGGGTAGCGGCCGTTGTCGAGACGGTACAGCTTGAGCGCCTGCATGATCGTGCCGATGTCCTGTTTCGCGGCGATGCGGCGTGCCTCGTCCGGGCGGCTCATGATCTTCGGCACGATCAGCGCCGCCAGGATCCCGAGGATCGCGACCACCACCATGATCTCGATCAGCGTGAAACCGCGCTGACGACGCACGGCCGCGTTGCGGCGAGTGATCCACGTTTGCATGACTGACTACCTCTTTCCAAAAAATGTCGTGGGTTGAGTGACGCGCCCGGCGCACCGGACGATTGCCTGACGGCAACCTTCCGAACCCGCGGGCGCGGAGCACGCATTGTAAGGCGCGCATTGCCGAGGGCTTTCACCCAACGCAAATTTCATATACATCCGTACAATAGCGCGCATGAACGCGCTCTCGATCCGGATCCTCTCCCTAGCCCTCTTCGCGGGTTTGTGCGCGACGGCCACCTACTGGGTCGTCACGCTGTCAGCCCGCGAAGCGCCGCTGCCCGCCGCCGCCGCGCGGCTGCCGATCCGCACCGAGGACGCCGCGGCGCTCTTCGGCGGTCAGCTCGACAAGAACGCCGTGCAGGACATCCACCTGTTCGGCATCCTCGCGCTCGACCACGGCGGCGCCGCGATCATCGGTGTCGGTGGCGAACCGCCGCGTGCCGTGTCGCTCGGCGCGGACGTCACGTCCGGCGCGAAGCTCGCCGAAGTCCGCCCCCGCTCGATCATCGTCGAGCGCAACGGCGCCCGCACCGAAGTCCAGCTGCCCGCCAACACGCCGTCCCCGGCGATCTACGTGCGCTGAAGCCGAAGGCGACGGCCCGACCCGCGGTCAGGCCGTCACTGCACCATGTTGTTCAGCTCGATGATCGGCAGCATCACGGCCAGCACGATCACGAGCACGATGCCCCCCATCGCCAGGATCAGCAGCGGCTCGAGCAGGCTCGTCAGGAACATCGTGCGACGCTCGAGCTCGCGCGCTTCGCCTTCGGCCGCGCGATCCAGCATCGTCGTCACGTCGCCCGTCGCTTCACCGGAACGGATCAGGTGCACGAGCACCGGCGGAAACGTCTTCACGTTGTTCAGCGCGCGCGACAGCGCGGAGCCTTCGCGCACGCGCACGATCGCGTCGTCGATGTTCGCGCGCATCGCGCGGTTCGACAGCGTCTCGCCGGCCGCCTGCAACGCGCGCAGGATCGGCACGCCCGCCGCGGTGAGAATGCCGAGCGTGCTCGCGAAGCGCACCGTGTTGTAGCCGCGCACGAGCTTGCCCGCGAGCGGTGCGGTGAGCACCCAGCGGTCGAACGCGAGGCGCGGCCCGTCGCGCGACAGCGTCGACTTCACGAACCACACGATCAGCACGACGGCGATCAGGATCGCCCACCACCAGTGCCGCACGAAATCCGACAGCGCCATCATCACGATCGTCAGCACGGGCAGCTGCTGCTTCGTGCTCGCGAACACGTTGACGACCTGCGGCACCACGTAGCTCAGCAGGAACGTGACGATGCCGAATGCGATCAGCGTGACGATCCCCGGATACGTGAACGCCAGCAGGATCTTCTGCTTCAGCGCGTTGCTCTGCTCGATGTAGTCGGCGAGGCGCGACAGCACGATGCCGAGCTTGCCGGTGTGCTCGCCGGCCGCGACGAGCGCGCGGTAGATTTCCGGGAAGTCGCGCGGATGCTGGCCCAGCGCATTCGCGAGCGAATGACCGCCGAGCACCTCGGCGCGGATCGCGGCCATCAGTTCGCGGATGTAGTCGCGCTCGGCCTGCTCGGTCAGCACGCCGAGCGCCTCGTCGAGCGGCAGCCCGGCGATCAGCAGGCTCGCGAGCTGGCGCGTGAGGATCGCCTGTTCGCGCTGCGACAGCTTGCGGCCGAACGCGAGCCGCTGCGAACGCGCGCCGCGCGTCGCGCTGGCGGCCGGTTCGACGACGAGCGGCGTGAGTCCCTGCGTACGCAGTTGCCCGCGCGCGGCGCGTGCGCTGTCGGCATCGATGACGCCTTTCTGCGCGCGTCCCGCCGAATCGATTGCTTCGAAACGGAATGCCGGCATCGCGCTATGCGCCTCCCGTCACGCGCAGCACTTCCTCGAGCGACGTCGCACCGGACGCGAGCCAGCGCTCGGCGTCGTCGCGCAGCGTGCGCATCCCTTCCGCCCGGCCGGCGGCGAGAATCTCCGCGTCGGCCGCGTTGCGGTGAATCAGCGAGCGGATCGACTCGTCGACCAGCAGCAGCTCGTACACACCGCGCCGGCCCGAATATCCCGAGTGCCCGCACTTGTCGCAGCCGACCGGATGCCACACGGTGCGGCCTTCTTCCTGGCGTTCTTCCTTGCAGACGGGGCAGAGCTGCCGCACCAGCCGCTGCGCGAGCACGCCGAGCAGCGACGACGCGAGCAGGTAGGGCTCGACACCCATGTCGGTCAGACGCGTGACGGCCGAGGCCGCATCGTTCGTGTGCAGCGTCGCGAGCACGAGGTGGCCCGTCAGCGACGCCTGCACCGCGATCTGCGCGGTTTCGAGGTCACGGATTTCGCCGATCATGATCACGTCCGGATCCTGGCGCAGGATCGAGCGCAACGCACGGGCGAAGGTCATCCCGATCCGCTCGTTCACCTGCGTCTGGCCGATGCCGCCGAGGTCGTATTCGATCGGATCCTCGACGGTCATGATGTTCGTCGTCGCGGTTTCGAGCCGCGACATCGACGCATACAGCGTGGTCGTCTTGCCCGAACCCGTCGGGCCCGTGACGAGCACGATGCCGTGCGGGCGCGCGATCAGCTTGTCGAACTGCACGAGCGTGTCGCGGCCCATCCCGAGCGCTTCGAGGTTCAGCCGCTGCGCATCCTTTTCCAGCAGACGCAGCACCGCACGTTCGCCGTGCCCGGTCGGCAGCGTCGACACCCGCACGTCGACCGGCCGGCCGCCGACGCGCAGCGTGATGCGGCCGTCCTGCGGCAGGCGCTTCTCGGCGATGTCGAGCTGCGCCATGATCTTGATCCGCGAGATCAGCGCGCCGTGCAGCGCCTTCTTCGGGCGCACGACGTCGCGCAGCGTGCCGTCGACGCGAAAGCGCACGACCGACGCATTCTCGAACGGTTCGATGTGAATGTCCGACGCCTGTTCGCGTGCAGCTTGCGTGAGCAGCGCGTTGATCATCCGGATGATCGGCGCGTCGTCTTCCGACTCGAGCAGATCCTCGACTTCGGGAATGTCCTGCATCAGCCGCGACAGGTCGACTTCGCCTTCGACCTCGCCGACCACCTGCGCGGCGCTGCCGTCCTGGCGAGCGTACGCATGGTTGATCGCCTGCGCGAGCTCGTCGGCCGGCACGCGATGCACGGAGATCGAGCCGAAGTTGCGCGCGATTTCCGCGAGCGCGGCATCGCTCGTGCGTTCGCTGATCCACACCTCGAGCGTGTCGTCGAGCTGGTGCGCGATCAGCACCTGGCCGCTCTTCGCGAAGCCGTACGGCAACAGTCGCGCGGCGAGCGGCGACGGCGGCTGCCGTTCGCCCGGCGCGCCGTCGTGGGTGGAAGAGGCGTGCACGTCGCTCACTGCGACGCTCCCGGCGTGGCCGTCAGCGGCTGTTGCGGCACGACTTGCTGCGGCACGCTCTGCGGCTGCGCGGGCGTCGCTTCCGGCAACGGCTGGGCCGGCACCGGCGCGACCTGGCGCTGCAGCTGCTGGCGACGCATCTTGTCGAGATCGAACAGGTTGCCCGCCGGCGTGCCGCCCTGGCTCGGACCCAGCGGCATTGGCGGGACAACCGGATCGTCCTTGTCGCGCATCACGTTGTTGTCCGACTTGTACGCGCCCGTCACGCCCTGGATGTAGTCGTAGCGGTTAGCCGTGACTTGCTGCGCGACATTTCGATCGTTGATGATCACCGGGCGCAGGAACACCATCAGGTTGGTCTTCTGGCGGTTCTTGTTCTCCGAGCGGAACAGCTGGCCGATCCACGGGATGTCGCCCAGCAGCGGCACCTTGCTGTTCGACACCGCGTAGTTGTCCTGCATCAGGCCGCCGAGCACGATGATTTCGCCGTTGTCCGCGAGGATCGTCGACTGGATCGAGCGCTTGGTGAAGGTCGGACCGTTGACTGCGGTCGCAGTAGAGGTCACGACCGCCGAATCCTCCGTGTAGAGCTGCAGCTTCAGAATACCGCCATCGGTGATCTGCGGCTTCACGTGCAGCGTGAGACCGACGTCGCGGCGATCGTAGGTATTGAATGCGTTGTTCGTGTTGCCGCTCGTCAGGTTCGAATACGAACCCGTCGGAATCGGCACGTTCTGGCCGACGACGATTTTCGCTTCTTCGTTGTCAAGCGTGACGAGGTTCGGCGTCGACAGCACGTTCGCGTCACTCACGCCCGCGAAGTAATTCAGCAGCGCGCCGAGGCCCTGCACGCCGAACATGTTGTGCAGCCAACCGACGTTGAGGCCCGGCAGGAGAGTCTGCCCCAACGCGCCGAGACCCGTCGCACCGCCGGCTGCAACCGCGCCCGACACACCGAGGATGTTGCCGGTGGGTGTACCGGGAGCGCTGAAGTTCGTGCCACCGAGAAACTGGCCCTGAGCGATTTGCCACTGAATGCCGAGGTTGCCGGACGTGTTCGAGTTCAGCTCGACGATCAGCGCTTCGATATAGACCTGCGCACGCCGCGCATCGAGCTGGTCGATCACCGAGCGCAGGTTCCGGTAGACCGGATCCGATGCGGTAATGATCAGCGAATTGGTCGCCGCATCGGCCTGGATCATCCCGCCCGGCTGGTTGTCGTCGCCCTTGTCCTTGTCGCCGCCGAGCAGGCCGCCGCTGCCGAGCCCGCCGCTGCCGGACGAGCCGCCGTACGACGACGAGGAGGACGAGCCGCCGAGGCCGCCCGACGGCAGCGGCGGGGTGCCCGACGTGCCGGTCGAGAAGTTGCCGCTCGACGACGAGCCGCCGTTCTGGTTGAAGCTGTTCGCATCGTTGGACGACGCCGACGAGCCGCTGTCGCTGCCGCTGCCCTTGCCGAGCATCCCGCGCAGCGTCTTCGCGAGCTTCACCGCATCGGCGTTGCGCAGCGGCACGACGTGCATGTTGCCGGGCACCGCGCTCGGCGCATCGAGCTGCTGCACGAGGCGCTTGGCGGCCGCGAGGCGCGATGCGCTCGACGCGCGCAGCATCAGCGAGTTGGTGCGCGGGTCGGCCGTGACCGACACCTTCAGCGTCGCGTCGCTGTTGCCGATCGCGCCGGGGTCGAGCATTTTCTGCAACTGCTGGGCGAGATCGATCGCGTTCGCGTTGCGCAGCGGCACGACCTGCACCTGCGCGCCCGCGGCGCTGTCCACGCCGGCGATGATCTGCGCGATGCGCCGCACGTTGTCCGCGTAGTCGGTCACGACGATCGTGTTGTTCGCCGGGTAGGCGGTGACCGTGTTGTTCGGCGAGATCAGCGGCCGCAGCACGGGCAGCAGGTTGTTCGCCGATTCGTTGTGCAGCTCGAACACCTGCGTGATCACCTGGTCGCCGCGCGCCTGCGGCGCATTGCCGACGTAGGTCGGCACGCCCTGCAGTTTCGCGTCGGCCTCGGGCACGACCTTCAGCACGCCGTGATCCTGCACGAGTGCGAAGCCCTGCATGCGCAGCGCCGACTGCAGCGTCTTCAGCGCCTGGTCTTCCGGCACCGGCCGTTCGGCCACGAGGTTGAGCTGCCCCTTCACACGAGGGTCGACGATGATGGTCTTGCCGGTTGCGGCGCCGATCGCCTTGGCGACCTGGTCGATATCCGCGTTCACGAAATTGAGCGTGACCTGAGCGTAGGCGGCCTGCGAAACGATGATGCCGGCGACGATCAGGGTCGTGGCGACACGCCGCATAACGAAGCGATTTCTTGTCATGGATGAATGGGTCGATGCCGGCTCAGGCCACTTCCGGCGGTAGTGCTGGGATCCAAGTCCGAAAGAGGCGACATTAGCAGTTTTTCATGTCCGAAATATCACATTGATCCGAAGACTGTCTCACATACGACATGTATCCGGCGAACCGTATGCAATATGTAAGATTCAACGCTATTCTCGGCATGCGGCCATCGCCCCCGTTTCACGATGAACCGACACGGAAATGCGGTATAACCGGGCGGCCGTTTTCCTGTATGTCGCAAGCTGACGGACTGTCGGTATGATACGGGCGGCACGTTTCTCGTCGCACGAATAACAGGCACGGGTTTTCCCGACCCTCACGCATTTTCTTGTCGATTCCGCACCATGAACAGACGGTTCGTTTCGGTCGTGTTGATCGCCGCCGGCGGGTATTTCGCCAGCGCGAACGCTCGCGCGGACTGTTTCGACGAAGCCGCTAAATATCAGCAGGTCAATCCGCTGATCCTGCGCGCGATCGCGTGGCAGGAGTCGCGCAACCGGCCCGAGGCGCTGAACAAGAACACGAACGGCTCGGTCGACTACGGCCTGATGCAGATCAATTCGATTCACCTGCCGACGCTGTCGCGCTATGGAATCGGCCGCGACACGCTGATGGAGCCGTGCAAGAACGTGTACATCGCCGCATGGCATCTCAAGCAGAAGATGAACCGCTACGGCAACACGTGGCAGGCGGTCGGCGCCTATCATTCGGAAACCCCGTCGCTGCGCGACAAGTATGCACGGCAGATCGCCGGCATCCTGACGCAGTGGAAGCTGCTGCCGCCCGTGCAGTGACCCCGCGCCGCAGCGCGGCCTGACGCCGTAGCGGCCGGCCGGCGCGCGTTTGATGCACAATGCGGATCTCACGCCGCAATTTCGCCCGTCCGCGGGACGATCGCGCCCCGGAAGGGCGTCGCGGCCGCTTTTTCAATTTTTCCGTTGGTGCATATCGCTATGAATCCGGCAATGAACCAGCCGTTGCCCGTCACCGTGCTGTCCGGCTTCCTCGGCGCCGGCAAGACCACGCTGCTCAATCACATCCTCGCGAACCGCGCGGGCCTGAAAGTCGCCGTGATCGTCAACGATCTCGCGGCGGTCAACATCGATGCGTCGCTCGTGCGCGACGCGCAGGCGCTGTCGCACGTCGAGGAACGCCTCGTCGAGATGTCGAACGGCTGCATCTGCTGCACGCTGCGCGACGACCTGCTCGTCGAGATCCGCACGCTCGCGTCGGAAGGCCGCTTCGACGCGATCATGATCGAATCGACCGGCATCGCGGAGCCGATGCCGATCGCCGAAACCTTCACGTTCGTTGACGACGACGGCACGTCGCTGTCGACGATCGCGCGGCTCGACACGCTCGTCACCGTGGTCGACGCGTACAACTTCCTGCGCGACTACGGCTCGGACGATGCGCTCGCGACGCGCGGCATCGCCGCATCGGAAGAGGACGACCGCACGCTCGTCGAGCTGCTGATCGAGCAGATCGAATTCTGCGACGTGCTGGTGATCAACAAGGCCGATCTCGTCGCCGCGGACGACCTCGCCCGCCTGCAGCACATCCTCGCGCGACTCAACCCGCGCGCACACCAGGTCGTGTCGACGTTCGGCAACGTGCCGCTCGACGAAGTGCTGAACACGGGCCGCTTCGATTTCGACGAGGCCGCGAACGCGCCGGGCTGGCTCGCGTCGCTCGATCACGATCACACGCATTGCGACGACCCGGACTGCCATGACGAACATCATGCGCACGTGCACGGCGAAGCCGACGAATTCGGCATCGGTAATTTTGTTTACCGCGCGCGCCGGCCGTTTCATCCGGCGCGACTCTGGGCGCTGCTGCATCAGGAGTGGCCGGGCGTGCTGCGCAGCAAGGGCTTCTTCTGGCTCGCGACGCGCAACGACATCGCGGGTTCGCTGTCGCAGGCGGGCGGCGTCTGCCGGCATGGCCCGGCGGGGCTTTGGTGGGCGGCGCAGGATCGCGCGGAATGGCCGGACGACGACGAACTGCTCGGTGAAATCCGCGCTGAATGGCACGGCGATCTCGACGATCGCGCAGTGGGCGATCGCCGGCAGGAACTCGTGCTGATCGGCATCGCGCTCGACGCGGATGCGTGGCGCGCGAAGCTCGATGCGTGCCTGCTGACCGATGCGGAATTCGCGCTCGGCGCGGCCGGATGGCACGCGTTCGACGATCCGTTCCCGGCGTGGGATGTCGATTCCCACGACGACGACGATCACGGCGACACGCAGATCGTGCACGCGTAACGCGTTGTAAAAACAACCGTTAAATCTTGCAAGAGGGGCGCGGACTGTGGCGAAAATGCCGCGCGCGCCCAACAAAAAACCCGCCTCTCGGCGGGTTTTTCTTGGAACAGGCGCTGGTTTAGCGCTTGTTGACGGCGTCCTTGAACGCCTTGCCAGCCGTGAACTTGACCGTCTTGGCTGCCGGGATCTTGATGGTTTCGCCCGTCTTCGGGTTGCGGCCCGTACGTGCTGCGCGCTTGCCCGAACCGAAGCTGCCGAAGCCGATCAGCTGAACCGCATCACCCTTCGACACGGCCTTCTTGATGACTTCGAGCAGCGTGTCCAGCGTTTCGCCGGTTTGAGCCTTGCTGGCGCCCGTTTGGGCGGCGACGGCGTCGATCAGTTCCTGTTTGTTCATTAAGGTTCCTTTATCAGGTTAGGTTGACACGAACAGCGCGAACGCGCCGATTATACGTGCGCGAACCGTGCCGTCGAGAGTCAGACTCCGACGACACAGCGCCGAATCCTGGCCCGCGCGACGCGCCCTCCGGTGAGCCGGTGGCCACCCCGCGGTACGGCGTTGCTATGATAGCGCAGCGCAAACCCAATAACGACAAGGGTTTCAAAGATTTTCATCGGTATTTCGCCGAATGAATCATCGACTGCCCGTTTTTTGACCAGCGCCAGCCGGACAGGATACGCAGCGCGGTCCGCCCGTGCGCCGCGCCGTTGGCTTTTTCCAACGACCGGTCGGACGGCCCCGCGCAATCCCTTGCCAGGCTTGGCTGCCACGTTTTTTGTTTCGCATGACCGACCGACTTGTTCCCGCCACGCTCGCGCTTCGCGACGACGGCACGCTCGCCTCGCCCGAGTTCGGCGATCTCCACCGCGGTGCATCCGGCGCGCTGGCGCATCGCGTGTTCGTCGCGGGCAACGGGCTGCCGGCGCGCTGGCAGGGCCGCCGCACGTTCACGATCGTGGCGACCGGATTCGGCGCGGGCGGCAGCTTTCTCGCGGCCTGGGCCGCATGGCGCGACGATCCCGCGCGCTGCGAGCGGCTGCATTTTGTCGCAGTCGAGCCGCATCCGTTCGCGCGCGACGACCTGCGCCGTGCAGCTTCCCATATCGTTGCGGACACAACCATATCGGCGGATGTCGATGCACTTGCCGACGCGTGGCCGATGCTCGTACCGGGCCTTCATCGACTCGAATTCGACAAAGGGCGCGTCGTGCTCACGCTCGCGTTCGGCGATGCAATCGACATGCTGGGGAAGATCGTCGCGCGCGCCGACGCGTTCTGTCTCGACGGCCTCGCGTCATCGAGCGACGCGGATCTTCAGTCGGCCGACGCGGTTCGCGCGCTGTCGAAAATCGCCGGGGAACACGCCACGTTTGCAGCGCATGCGAGTTCCGACGCGTTGAAACACGCGCTCGGCAAATCGGGTTTCACGTATCGCGAAGTCGACGATCTGCTCGTCGGCGAATATGCGCCGCGCTGGCGCGCGCGCCGGCACGAGCCGCCGCTCGCCCTGCCTGTTGCGACGCGCCGCGCGATCGTGATCGGCGCGGGGCTGGCGGGCTGCGCGGTCGTCGAACGTCTGGCCGCGCGCGGCTGGGAAGTCACGCTGATCGAGCGGCACGAGCGGATCGCGAGCGACGCGTCGGGCAATCCGGCAGGGGTATTCCATCCTTTGATGACACGCGACGACAACGTCGCGAGCCGGCTCACGCGCGGCGGCTTCCTGCATGCGATCGCACGCTGGCGCGCACTCGAACGTGCCGGCCACGCATTCGCGCGCAGCACGCACGGGATGATCCATCTCGCGGAATCCGCCGACGACTTCGAGCGGATGCGCGAGGCATTCGATGCGTTCGGCGCACCGCCCGACTATGTGTCGCTCCTCGGCGTCGACGCCGCGCGCGCGCATCTGAACCTGCCGGTCGCGCAGGGCGGCCTGCTGTTTCCGCACGGCGGCGCCGTCTGGCCGGCCGGCCTTTGCGCGGCCCAATACGCGGCGGCCGGCGAGCGCGTGCGCTTGCTCGCGTCCACCCGCGTTGCCAAGCTCGAACGCCGGGGCGACGCGTGGCACGCACTCGACGATGCGGGCGGCACGCTGGCAGAAGCGCCTGTCGTCGTGGTCGCGAATGCCGGCGACGCCGCGCGTCTCGCCGGGCTGCAACATGTCGCGCTGCAACCGGTGCGTGGCCAACTCACGTTGCTGCCGGCCGGCAGCACGGCACCGCTGCCGTGCCCCACGATCGGCGACGGTTACGCGGTGCCGCTCGACGACGGCACGCTGCTGATCGGCGCGACGTTCGAACCCGACGACGTCGATCCCGCGATGCGTGCGGCCGGCCACCTCGAAAACATCGAGCGCGTACGGCATCTGCTACCGGGCCTGATCGGCGACCTGCCGGATCCCGACGCACTGCGCGGCCGCGTCGCGTTCCGCTGGGTCGTCGGCGACCGCCTGCCGCTGCTCGGCCCGCTTGCCGACGAAGCAGGCGCCATCGCCAATGCTCGCGCGCTGGGCGGCGCACAGGCGCGCGACCTGCCGCGCCTGCCCGGGCTCTACGGCGCATTCGGCTTCGGCTCGCGCGGCCTCGTATGGGCGGCACTCGGCGCCGAACTGATCGCCTCGCAACTCGAAGGCGAGCCGTGGCCGCTCGAGCGCGAACTCGCCGATGCCGTCGACCCCGCACGCTTCCTGATCCGCGCATTGCGCGCGCGCCGCGTCGGCCAGGCCGGTTGACCGCTCACTCGAGCCGCTCACAGTTTCCCGACTTTTTCACGCAAGGTTATCCACTCGACGCTGTGGATAACCGCGCGAAATCCGCGCGCACTTCGTGTGTAATCACAGTGGACGTAAACTGGGCAACTCGGCACAGCTGTGAAGCGGCCCAAAAGTTGCTCAACTCAAATGTCTGTGCACGAACAGCCTGTGCAACCGGTTATGGTTTCGCCAACGCATTGATCCATCAGCGTAAACCGGAGTTATCCACAGAACTGTGGGTCCTTTGTTAACTTCTACTATGTATATATACAAGTAAACCTTTGAAACCAAAGACCTGGGGTGCCGCACAGCGCCGCGAGTCGATTCAATGGGTTCCAGACCGAAAAAGCTGTGGCACAATCGGTTTCCTTCGCGTTCATCCGGCCAGGCGCCGGACATGCTTCAATGGAACGGTCGGCACGATTTCGAATCTGAATCTTCGAGACTGCGCAGTCCGTTCACACACCAGGCCGACAATCCAGATCGGCAACCTGAACGACTTTCCGCCCTGTGGCGGAAAAGGCGGATCCCATGTCCCGCCGTCGTCGACACAACAATCACATTCGGGGCGATACCCAGCCGGCGCGCATCCATTTCTGACGCTTGACCCCGCGTCGCTGGCGGTCGCTTCCAAAGGAGAAGTCACCACGATGAAGTCGGCGTTCTCATTCCTGCCCAACTGGCCGCTTACGCCGGATGCCGTGTTCTGGGCCGGGCTCGCGTTGTTCGCGGCCGGCCTGTGTGGCGAGCTTTGCTATCGCGCATGGCGTCTGCCTCGCATCACCGGTTATGCGGTGATCGGTCTCATCGCCGGATCGTTCGGATTCGGCGTGATCGATGCCAGCACCGACGAAACCTCGCGGTTGCTGATCGACGTCGCGCTCGGCCTCTTGCTGTTCGAGCTCGGCAGCCGCCTCGACCTGCGCTGGATCCGGCGCAATCCGTGGCTCATCGCGTCGAGCCTCGCCGAAGCCACGCTGACGTTCGTGCTGGTGCTGTTCGTGATGCTCGCGCTCGGTGTGTCGGGGATGGTCGCGTTGGTGCTGTCGGCGATCGCGATCGCGACGTCGCCGTCGATGGTGATCCAGCTGAAGACCGAACTGCGCGCGGAAGGGCAGGTGTCGCAACGCCTCATCACGCTCACCGCGCTCAACAGCGTCTATGCGATCGTGCTGACCAAGCTCGTGACGAGCTGGCTCCACCAGGAAGCGTACGGCAACGTTTTCGCGACGATCCTGCAGCCGCTCTACCTGCTCGCGGGTTCGTTCATCGTCG
Source organism: Burkholderia sp. 4NA327C6 (assembly GCF_005502655.1). Lineage (NCBI taxonomy): Bacteria > Pseudomonadati > Pseudomonadota > Betaproteobacteria > Burkholderiales > Burkholderiaceae > Burkholderia > Burkholderia sp. 4NA327C6. The sequence goes on from NZ_SCNZ01000014.1 coordinate 55,773, forward strand.
CGTATGTCGTTGCGCGTTCGTGCAACTACCTGTTCCGCCACATGACGGCAACGATGCGCGACGAGCATTCGTTCGTTGCGTTGTTCGGGCTCGTGATGCTCGCGATCGCCGTTGCCCAGGCGCTGAAGCTGTCGACGCTGCTCACGCTGCTGCTCGCCGGCATCATCGTGAAGAACCTCGAAGCGCGTCCGCAACTGTGGCCCGAGCACTTCGGTACGGCCGGCTGGCTGCTGACGGTGACCCTGTTCGTCCTCACGCTCACGTCGTTCACGTGGGGCGACATCGCGCTCGGCGGGCTGCTCGCGATCGTGCTGATCGTCACGCGGCTCGTCGCAAAGCTGGCCGGCGTCGTCGCGTTCGCGAAGCCGAGCGGCATCGGGATGAAGCAGGGCATCGCGCTCGGCATCGCGCTCACGCCGATGTCCGCGCTGTCGTACCTGCTCGTCGACGACACCTACCAGCTCTATCCGAATTTCGACCCGCACCTGCGCGCGATCGTGATGTGCACGATCGTGATCCTGCAGCTCGTCAGCCCGTTCATCGTGTACCGCTGCCTGTCGGCGGTCGGTGAACGCAGCGACGGCAACTGATTCCGGAACCTGCCATGGCACTCGAAACCTTCGTCAATTCCGAGCCGTTTACGTTTGGCGTCGAACTGGAGATCCAGGTCGTCAACACGCACAACTACGACCTGACCAAAGCGGCCTCCGACCTGATGCGCCTGATCCAGGGCGAGACCTTCCCGGGCAACATCACGCCGGAAATCACCGAGAGCATGATCGAGCTGTCCACCGGCATCTGCCATTCGCACGAGCAGGCGGTCAGCGAGCTGCATGCGATTCGCGACGTGCTCGTGAAGGCGGCCGACCAGCTCAACGTCGGGCTGGCCGGCGGCGGCACGCATGCGTTCCAGCAATGGAGCGACCGGCAGATCTACGATGCGCCGCGCTTCCAGTACATCTCCGAGCTGTACGGCTATCTCGCGAAGCAGTTCACCGTGTTCGGCCAGCACGTGCACATCGGCTGCCCTGATCCCGACAGCGCGCTGTTCCTGCTGCACTCGATGTCGCGCTTCATTCCGCACTTCATCGCGCTGTCCGCTTCGTCGCCGTTCGTGCAGAACGTCGACACCGGCTTCCATTCGGCACGCCTGAATTCGGTGTTCGCGTTCCCGCTGTCGGGCCGCGCGCCGTTCGTGCTGACCTGGGACAGCTTCGAGGAGTACTTCACGAAGATGGTGAACACCGGCGTCGTCAACTCGATGAAGGATTTCTACTGGGACATCCGGCCCAAGCCCGGCTACGGGACGATCGAGGTGCGCGTGATGGACACGCCGCTGTCGGTCGACCGCGCGGCGGCGATCGCCTGCTACATCCAGACGCTCGCGCGCTACCTGCTGACCGACCGGCCGCTGAAGCTGTCCGAGGACGACTACCTCGTCTACACGTTCAACCGTTTCGAGGCGTGCCGCTTCGGGCTCGAGGGCACCTGCGTGAATCCTCAGACGGGTGAGCGCCGCACGATCGCCGAAGACATCCTCGACACGCTCGACCGGATCGCGCCGCATGCGGCCGCGCTCGGTTCGCGCGCGGCGCTCGACGAGATCGGCGCGCTCGCCAAGGCGCGCGTGAACGACGCATCGTGGTTGAGAACCGTTTTCAAACAGGAAAAATCGCTCAATGAGACGGTCCGCCAGCAGTGCTTACGTTGGCGCGAGTGAAAAAATGTTTTGCAGATTACGGGGTCGACCAAGTCGCGATTCACTGAACGAGTGGCGGCCCCGATTGCCGCCGAAATCGTTGCCGGTTGTCCTGAAAATCTGTGGATAACCTGATATTCCTCAGCAAAGTCAACGGTCTGTGCGCGGGATAACCCGGTGGATCATTGCGGTCGGCCCGATGGCCGATCCGAACAGGAAAATGCCCTTGCGCACCGTTCGGCGGGCGTTCGGCATAGCAGGCACAACGAAAAATTTTGGTTATCCAACGATTTTCCACAGAATGAAGGGGATAACTTAGCTGTGCGATTTTCCGCTCTCGCTTAGAATGTCGGCTTTGCGGACACCGGAACGATGCGTGTCTTACCGGTCGCCGCGAACGCGACCGCCGCGTGTGCCCTCGCGACGGCCGTGCTGACATACTCGCAAGAGCATGTCTGTTTTGAGATAGACATTCGATCTCCACACTACGGCCGCTCGGCAAACCGGGCGGCGGCAAAGCGAAAAGACTATGAGCGAAGGCGTTTACGGGAATCAGGCTTCGGGACGTGTGACCCACAGCCTGCTGCGGTTGAGTACGGCCATGCGAAGCCAGGCATGGGATTGGGCGGAAGGCGCAGGCCTCACGCCGACGCAGGGCGAGATTCTCGTGCTGCTGCTGCAGCGCAAGGGCCCGATGCGGCTCGGCGAGATCGCGCGCGAGACGCAGCTGACCGCGGCGACCACGAGCGATGCGGTGAGCACGCTCGAAACGAAGGGGCTCGTCGAGAAGCGCCGTGCGCTGGACGACGGCCGCGCGCTGGCCGTGCGCCTGTCGGCCCGTGGCCGGACGGCCGCGAAGAAGGCGCTGCAATGGCCTGAATTCCTGACGAAAGCGGTCGGCAAGCTCGGCGCGGACGAGCAGGGCGCACTGTATCGCGCGCTGCTGAAGACGCTGCGCGAACTGCAGGTGGCCGGTGCGACGCCGCCGCAGCGCATGTGCCTGACGTGCGCTCACTTCCAGCCGGGCAAGCTGTCGAAGAAGACCGTGCATCATTGCGCGGCGCTCGACATCTCGATGTCCGACAGCGATCTGCGTCTCGACTGCTCGGTGCAGGAAGAGGCCGACGCGGCGACGCAGAAGAAGACCTGGAAGATTTTCGCCGGCTGACGTCCGTCGATCGACCGGGAGGCCGATGATGAACGCTGAAGTCGTGGCGATCCGCCACGTGCATTTCGAGGATCTCGGGAGCTTCGAGCAGGTGCTCGGCGAACGGGGCCGGCGGGTGCGCTACGTCGACGTCGGGTCGTCGCGGGTCGAGGTGCTCGACGTACTCGAGCCGTCGCTCCTCGTCGTGCTCGGCGGGCCGCTCAGCGTGTACGACGATGCGCAGTATCCGACGATCGCGCCGCTCGCGGCGCTCGTGCGCCAGCGCATCGACGCCGGGTTGCCGATCCTCGGGATCTGTCTCGGTTCGCAGTTCATCGCCCGGGCACTCGGTGCGCGCGTCTATCCGGCTGCCCGGCATGAACTCGGCTGGACGCCGCTGACGCTCACCGATGCCGGTCGCGCGTCGCCGCTGCGCCATCTCGATGGTGCGGCGACGTCGATGCTGCACTGGCATGGCGACACGTTCGACCTGCCGGGCGGGGCGATTCATCTCGCATCGACCCCGGCCTGCCGTCACCAGGCATTCGCATGGGGCCGGCACGTGCTGGCACTGCAGTGCCATCCGGAAATCCGCACCGACCGTTTCGAACCGTGGCTGATCGCGAACGCCGGCGAAATCGCGGCGACGCCCGGCATCGACGCGCGTCAGTTGCGCGCCGATACCGCTCAGCACGGCCCCGCGCTCGAGGCGGCCGCGCGACGCATGTTCGCGGAGTGGCTCGACAGCGTCGGACTCTGACGCCGCCAGCGGCACCGCCGTTCGCCGCGCAGGGGTTGCCCGGCCCGCATTCGTTGCAGGCCGGCGCATCGCCGTATGCGCCGCCTTTTCTTCGTTGCCGGCAACCTGCCGCCGGTCGTACCTGACCATCCGCTTACTGCCGAGCGCGCCGTCGGCAAGCTTGCCGCCTGCATGCTACGCTCGTCCGCTCTTACCTTTCCTGGCGAGCGGCTTCCATGACTGCGCTGTTTTCCCCGTTCACGCTGCGCGGCGTGACCCTTCCGAACCGGATCGTGATCTCCCCGATGTGCCAGTATTCGGCCGAACGCGGCGAGGCGACCGACTGGCACATGATTCACCTCGGCCATCTCGCGCTGTCGGGCGCGGGGCTGCTCTGCATCGAGGCGACCGCGGTGGAACCCGACGGGCGCATCACGCATGGCGACCTCGGCCTCTGGGACGATGCGACCGAAGCCGCGTTGAAGCCGGTGCTGGCCGCGATCCGCAAGCATTCGCCGGTCCGCGTCGCGATGCAGCTGTCGCATGCGGGGCGCAAGGCGTCGAGCAACGTGCCGTGGCAGGGCGGCCAGCTCGTGTCCGTCGCCGACGGCGGCTGGTTGCCGCATGCACCGTCGGCCGTGCCGCACAAGGACGGCGAGACGCCGCCGCTCGCACTCGATGCTGCCGGCCTCAACCGGATCCGCGACGCGTTCGCGGCCGCGGCGAAGCGGGCCGCACGGCTCGGCATCGACGCGATCGAAGTGCACGCGGCGCATGGCTACCTGCTGCATCAGTTCCTGTCGCCGCTCGCGAACCAGCGCACCGACGAATACGGCGGCTCGCTCGAAAACCGCATGCGCTTTCCGCTCGAGATCTTCGAGATCGTGCGCGCGGCGTTTCCGGAGGATCGGCCGGTCGGCGTGCGCGTGTCCGCGACCGACTGGGTGGAAGGCGGCTGGGAGCTCGACGATACGATCGCGTTCGCGCACGAACTGAAGCGCCGCGGCTGCGACTGGATCGACGTGTCGTCCGGCGGCGTGTCGCCGCTGCAGAAGATTCCGCTGTCGCCCGGCTACCAGGTGCCGTTCGCGCAGGCAGTGAAGCGCGCGGTCGGCATGCCGACGATCGCCGTCGGCCTGATCAACGAGCCCGCGCATGCGAACCGGCTCATCGAGGCCGGCGATGCCGATTTCGTCGCGATGGCGCGTGCGATGCTGTACGACCCGCGCTGGCCGTGGCACGCGGCGGCCGAGCTCGGCGCGCAGGTGACGGCGCCGCCGCAATACTGGCGCTCGCAGCCGCGCGAGCACAAGGCGTTGTTCGGCGACATCGCATTCGGCCAGCGTTGAGCACCGCGCGCGCAATATTGCGCGTGATGTTGAACGAAGCAATCGTGAACGTGTAGGATGCGGGTGATTCGCCGCATGCCCCGACGCGGCACCCACCGGTGCCGCGTTTTCGTTTTGCGCGACGCCAGGCCGTGACTACGGCCGTATTCCATTCAAGTCGTCTTCACAAGGATTCGTTCGATGAGTTCACGCAGGATCGCGGTGCGCCGCTCGGGAGTACACGGCAAGGGCGTGTTCGCCGTGGCGCCGATCAAGGCCGGCGAGCGCGTAGTGGAATACAAGGGCGAACGAATTTCGTGGAAGGAGGCGCTGCGCCGCCACCCGCACGACCCGAGCGAACCGAACCATACGTTCTACTTCGCACTGGACGAGGGCGGCGTGATCGACGGCAAGATCGACGGCAACAGCGCGCGCTGGATCAACCACTCGTGCGCGCCGAACTGCGAAGCCGAGGAAGTCAAAGGCCGCGTGTACATCCACGCGCTGCGCGACATCGGCCCCGAAGAGGAACTGTTCTACGACTACGGCCTCGTGATCGACGCGAAGCTGACGAAGAAGCTCAAGCGCGAGTACGCGTGCCATTGCGGCGCGGCGTCGTGCCGCGGCACGCTGCTCGCGACGTCCGACGAGGGCGGGAAGAAGAAAAAGAAGAAGGACAAGAAGGACGGCAAGTCCGAGTCCCGGCCGAAGGACAAGAAAAGCAAGAAGTGACGCAGGGGGCGGCGCATCGTGCGCTGCCGCTGCCGCTGCCGTTCCAGCGGAAGGCGGCCGCATCGTGCAGCCGTGCTTTCCGCCTTCCTCATCCGGCGCGCGGCCCGATCAGCGGCCGCCCGCCGCGAGTTCCTCAATTCCTCAGTGCGTCGACGCGGCGGTCGGTGTTTCGCTGGCCGGCTTCTCGGTGCGCGCGACCAGCGGCACCCGCACCACGAAGCGCGAGCCGCCTTCCGATGCATCCTCGTACGAGACGGTGCCGCCGTGCATCGCGATGATGTCGTGCACGATCGCGAGGCCGAGCCCGGCGCCCGTCTCGACGCCGTTGCCGCTTTGCGCGTCGCCGCGGAAGAAGCGCTTGAACAGGTCGGCCTGCTGGTTGGCGGGCACGCCGGGGCCGTTGTCCTCGACGACGATCTCGGCGGCCGGCTGGCCGTCTTCGAGTGTGCCGCGCGCAACGTTCACCGTGATCCGTGCGCCGTCCGGCCGCGCGAGCGGCACGTACTTCAGCGCATTGTCGAGCAGGTTCGCGATCACCTCGCGCAACAGCACGGGGTTGCCGCGCACGACCAGCTTCTCGTCGTCACCCGGATCGTCGGTGCGCTGGAAGCCGAGGTCGACGTGCGACGCAAGCGCGCGCGGCACCCATTCGGCACCTGTCTCGAACGCCATCGCCGCGAGGTCGACGTCGACGAATCGCGCGGCCTGTTCGCCTGGCTCCGCGCGGGCGAGCGACAGCAACTGGTTGGACAGCCGCACCGCGCGGTCGGCGGCCGCGCGCAGTTCGCGCACCGCGGCGAAGGTCTGGTGCGGGTCGCGCGCCACGGCCGCCTGCTCGGCATGCAGCTTCACGGCCGTGAGCGGCGTGCGCAACTGGTGTGCGGCATCGGCGATGAACTTGCGCTGCGCGTCGAGCGCGGTCTTCAGGCGGCCGAGCAGCGCATTCATCGCGCTCGTCAGCGGCCGGATTTCCAGCGGCACTTCGGTTTCGTCGACCGGTTCCAGGGACGTGTGGGTCTGCCGGTTCAGCGAATCGGCCAGGTGCGTGAGCGGGCCGAGCTGCTGGTTCACGACGCGCCACACGATGCCCCAGCCCGCGAGCAGCAGCAGCAGCAGCGGCATCATGATCGCGACGAGGAATTCGGCCGCGATCCGGTAGCGGTGCCGCACCGGCTGTGCGACCTCGACGACCATCGGCTTGCCGCCCTCGACGTCGTCGACGCGCACCTGCGCAACGCGCACCGCACGGTTGTCGTACTCGGCCTCGAACACGTACGCGTGATGCATGCGGCGCACGTTGATGCCCTGCAGCGGCAGCTTGGGATCGCCGGCGAGTTCCTGTTCGCCGTCGCTGATCCGGTAGATCAGCGCTTCGGCGGGATCGGAGAACATCGCCTGCGCGAGCGGCGGCACCGTGAACGGCGCGTCGGGGCCGGCGATCTGGATCTGTTTGGAGATGGCGGTCGCGAGATCGGCGAGCGAGCGGTCGATCACGTGCTGCGTGTATTGCCACGCGAGCCAGTAGGCGATCAGGCCGCTCATCAGCGCGAGCATCGACAGCGGGGCGGCGAGGCGCCGAAGCAGCGAGCGGCGCAGGCTGGTGGTCACAGCCGGATCAGGAGACATTTCGACGGGCAAATGGATAAGCGCCGCTCACGGGGAGCGGCGCGGTCGTGCGCCGGGCGGCGACGCGAAGCAGCATGTACACGCGGGCGGCACGTGGCCGCCCGGCGTACGGTGCCGCTTAGACGCTCGCCGTCTGGCGGATTTCCTGCAGCAGGTAGCCGAAGCCGCGCACCGTGACGATTTCGACACGGCATTGCTCGAGTTTCTTGCGCACGCGGTGTACGTAGACTTCGATCGCGGTGTCGCCGAGATCGCCGCCGAAGTGCGTGAGGTGATCCTGCAACTGGGCCTTGCTGACCACGCGGCCGTGACGCAGCAGCAGCATCTCGAGCACCGCGAATTCGCGCGGCGACAGTTCGAGCGGCTTGTCGTCGTTGAAGATGCGGCGATCGACGCCCGACAGGCGGACACCGCCAAGCGACACTTCCGGACGCGGCATGTCGCTGTGCGGGCCGCTGCGGCGCATCACCGCGCGGATGCGCGCTTCGAGTTCGGCCGGCTCGAACGGCTTGAGCATGTAGTCGTCGGCGCCGGAGTTCAGGCCCTGGATCCGGTCGTTCAGCTCGTCGCGTGCGGTCAGCACGATGACGGGCGTATGGCGGTTGGTCTGGCGGAAGCGCGTGAGCAGCGTCATCCCGTCGATGCCCGGCAGGCCGAGGTCGAGGATCACGAGTTCGTGGCGGTTCTGTGCCAGCGCCTGTTCGGCAAAGATGCCGTCATGCACCATGTCGACGGTGAAGCCAGCCTGCTCGAGGCTGCTCTGGATACCGCGTGCGATGGGGCGGTCGTCTTCGATCAGAAGGAGTCGCATGAAGTTCGCTCAAGTACAATGGGTTGGCGGTTCAGGCACGCGGACAGCACGACGCCGTTTCCACAGGGGCGCCGCAACACCTGACATCAAGCATGGCGGCCAGCGAACGTTTAAATCCAAACATGTCCGATATTTCGATCAACGACCTAGAAGCCGCGATCAATTTCTGGCGCGCCCGCTCGCCGTCGAGCGGCGACGAACTCAAACTCTGCGAAGAGGCCAGCGCGCTTTCCAAGCCGTATGCGCTGCTGATTGTACAGCGCGAAAGCGCGCTGCAACTGGAAGGATTGGACCCCAAGGCGCGGAATGCGTACGAGACTTACGTGCGCCTTAAGGATGGCTTGGAAAGCTGAAGGCTTTCGCTCACTACATCCTAGAAAACGTTCATCGAAATGAAAAGTTGACGCGCCGCGCATCGAAAGACGCGCGGCGGTAGAGGAAGGCCTCAGGCGGCCGGTTGCGCGTGTGCGCCGGCACGGTCGATGAACAGCGCCAGTTCGATGTCGCGTTCGGTCAGCCCGTCGGCATCGTGGGTCGACAGCGTGACGTCGACACGGTTGTACACGTTGAACCATTCCGGATGGTGGTTCATTTCCTGCGCCTTGATCGCGACGCGCGTCATGAAGCCGAACGCTTCGTTGAAATCGGCGAAGCGCAGGCTGCGCTGGATCGCATCGCGGCCCGGGACGGCCGTCCAGAGCGGCAGGCCTTCGAGCCGGGTCTTGCGTTCTTCTGATGTGAGCTTGTGGATCATCTTGCACCTCTCGGTCGGTAACGGCGCCCGCGCGCGGCTGCGCCGCGCGGCGAAGCCGGCACCGGTCATTGTTTCATAGTTGTGGGACGGCCATCCGGGGACGGGCATCCGGGGGCGCGATCGGGAGGCCGGCAGCGGCGTTCTCCGGCGCCCTCGAACGTCACGCGTCGGCGTCGTCCGGCCAGCCTTCGCCCGTGCCGCGATGCAGCACGCGATCGGTCTCGAGCACCGCACCGGCCGCGAACTCGGGCAGCGCCGCCAGCCGGTCGGCCAGCGCACGGCCGTCGACGTCGGCGAGCGCGAACAGCTGCGCGAAATCGTCGATCACGAAGTAGGTCTTCTGGAACGTATCGATCCGGTACTTCGTGCGCATCACGCGCTCGAGGTCGAAACCGAGCCGGTTCGGCGCCGCGCTTTCGAGGCTGTACAGGCTTTCGCCCTTGCTCGACACGATCCCGGCGCCGTAGATCGACAGCCCGTTCGTGCCGCGCGGGTCGCGGATCAGCCCGAATTCCACCGTATACCAGTAGAGCCGCGCGAGGCGCGCCAGCGCCGCGTCATCGTCGGCGACCGCGAGCGCGGTGCGGCCGTATGCCTGCATGTAGTCGGCGAACACCGGGTCGATCAGCAGCGGCACGTGGCCGAACAGGTCGTGGAAGCAGTCGGGTTCCTGCAGGTAGTCGAGCTGGTCGGGGCGGCGCATCCACCAGGTAACGGGGAAGCGCCGGTTCGCGAGATGCTCGAAGAACACCCGGTCGGGCACGAGGCCCGGCACCGCGACGATCTCCCAGCCCGTCGCCGGTTTCAACTGACGGTTCACGTCGTCGAACGACGGCACGCGGTCGGCCGGCAGGTCGATCTTCCCGAGTCCCGCGACGAACGCGTCGCATGCGCGCCCGCGCAACAGCGCCGACTGGCGTGCATAGAGCTGCTTCCACACCGCATGGTCGACCTGGCCGTAACGTGCAAGCGGCTGGTCGATGGTGAAATCGGCGCGGGTTTCGAGGCCCGCATCGAACTGCTCCTGCAGTTTCGCGGTGACGACGGTGGACATGATCTGGCTCTGCACGTGGCGGTTGGAACCATGCAAGTGTAGAGCGGGCTTCGCGCGGAATGGGCGCAATATTGGCGTTGATTCGGCTGTTAATGCGATAATCGCGCATCAAATCACGAATCAATGCGGAGAATGCTCATGCTGGAACTCGATCACTTCGATCTCGCGCTGCTGGACGTGCTGCAGCGCTTCGGCCGCGCGACGCATCAGCAGCTCGGCGAGGAGGTGCCGCTGTCGCCGTCGCAGATCGGCCGGCGGCTGCAGCGGCTCGAGGCGGCCGGCGTGATCGAAGGCTACCGTGTGATGCTGCGCCCCGAAAAGCTCGGGCTCGGCGTCACCGCGTTCACGAGCCTCAAGCTCAAGCACCACGGCGATTCGATCATCGAGCAGTTCCAGCAGCAGATCGACGTGCTGCCCGAAGTGCTCGAATGCCACGCGGTGGTGGGCGATGCCGACTACCTGCTGCGGATCGTCGCGCCCGACCTGAACGCGTTGTCGCAGTTCGTGATGAAGAAGCTGATGCGCGTGCCGGGCGTCGACAGCGTGCGCTCGAACATCGTGTTGACGACCTTCAAGCGCAACGGTGCGCTGCCGCTCGCGCACCTGGCGCCCGGCGCCGCCTGACGCGGCAACCGCGCGGCGGCAGGGTTGAAGGCGGCGCGGGTTGCGCCGCCTTGGGGCAGGGCCGGATCAGGCCACTTCGTGCGGCGTGTCGGCGTTCAGCAGGTCGACGTACGCGACCGCGACGAGATCGTCCTGCGACACGCCGAGCTTCGCGAACACGTCGTGTGCTTCGGCTTCGCCGCCGGCTTCGTCGTCGTCGGGGCCGAGCACGACTTCCAGCTCGATGAAATCGCCGAGACCGTCGACACGATCGAGGTGGATGCGCGTGCGGCCCGCGAGGTACACGTGCCGTTCCTTCGTCACGATCCCGCGCGTGGTCAGCGCGGTGGCCAGCAGCGCGTGCATCGCATCGGGATTTGTCACCGGGCTGCGCGTGTAGTACGACGCCTTCGGGCCGTCGCGGTCGTCGCGCTGGTAGAAGATCAGTTCGGCCGGCGTGCCGTCCTCGAAGCGGCGCAGCTTCAGCCGGCCGCGCGGCACGTCATAGAAGAAATCCTGCTGGCGATAGAACAGCGGCGCTTCGGTCGCGAGGGTCGCCGCGCGTTCGCGCAGCCGGTCGAATTCGCGGGCGCGGGCTTTGATCTCGATGTTGCGGGCCATGCGGGTCTCCTTCAATCGGGGTCTCGCGGTGTGCGAACGCACAATCTAGCAAAAAGCCCGCGAAGGTGGCGTGACGAGCGGCGGGACGCGGCGACACGACGCGGCCGGGAGGTTCGGCCCCGTGATTGCACGGTTCACGCGCACGCGACGGCCCGCACGGTCGCCGGCTGCCGGCCGGAGACGGGGTTAGGCGTTGACGCCCGGTGCGCGGCCAGCCGACGTGCCATCAGCAGGACTCATATCGCCCACTGCGCTTCGATCAGCCGCAGCGCGGCCGCGATCGCCGGTTCGTCGCGCCGCGCGGCGAGCGTCACGAACGTCAGCTCGGTCGGCACCGTCACGGGTTCGACGATCGTCAGCGCATGCGCGTGCGCTTCGGCCAGCGCGGTCGAGTCGCGCGCGAGCGTCAACCCGATCCCCGATTTGACGAGATCGAGCATCGACTGCTCCTGATCGACCTCGGCAACCTTGAGCGGTTGCGCGCCGGCCTCCGCGAAGCGACGCGACAGCAGCCGGTGGTGCGCGGATGCCGGCGGCGTCCAGATCCACGGTAGCGTGGCAAGCGAGCGCCAGTCGTGTGCGCGCTGCACGCGCTCCTTCCAGCCGGCCGGCGCGAGCACGCGGTACTGGAAATGCGTGAGCGTGACGGTGTGGAACAGCGCACCGTCGAGCGGATCGTCCTCGCCCGGCCGGCCGATGTAGTAGCCGACGTCGAGCGCCTGCGTGCGCACCTGTTCGATCACCCAGCCCGACATCCCGTGGCGCAGTGCCGTCTCGATCTGCGGGTGGGTTTCGACGAGCGCGCGCAGGAAGCCGCCGAGTCGCAGGAAACCCGGATCGAGGATCGTGCCGATCCGCAGCCGGCCGCGCACCTCGTGCCGCAGCGCAGCAGCGGCGCGCTGCACGTCGGCGGCCGCGGCAAGCGCGCGTTCCGCATGCGGCAGCAGCGTCTGGCCGTCGCGTGTGAGCGCGAGGCCGCGCGACGTGCGCGTGAACAACGTGACGCCGAGCGTTTCCTGCAGATGCTTGATCTGCAGGCTGACCGCCGGCTGCGTCAGGTGCAGCTGCACGGCGGCGCGCGTCAGGTTGCCTTCGCGCGCGACCGTCGCGAACGCGCGGAGCAGGGTGAAATCCATCGTCGTGATATGAGCGCAGCTTATAACGCAGTTCAGCATAACTCATTGGATTGGCGGCCGGCGGCCGGAGTACGCTTCATCGGTCGTGGCGCGCGGGGTCGCAAGCGCGGCTCGCGACGCACTATGCTGAAAATGACGCGCGGCGTTGCGCCGCGTGACAGGAGACAAATCGTGACTGCCCAACGCACGCTAGAAGGCGAATTCGATTACGTGATCGTCGGCGCGGGCACCGCGGGCTGCGTGCTCGCGAACCGCCTGACCGAGGATCCCGACATCCGCGTGCTGCTGCTCGAAGCCGGTGGCAAGGACGACTATCACTGGATCCATATCCCGGTCGGCTATCTGTATTGCATCGGCAACCCCCGCACCGACTGGCTGTACAAGACGCAACCCGAAGCCGCGCTCAACGGCCGTGCGCTGTCGTATCCGCGCGGCCGTGTGCTCGGCGGCTGCTCGTCGATCAACGGGATGATCTACATGCGCGGCCAGCGCGAGGATTACGACAGCTGGGCGCAGGAAACCGGCGACGCCGGCTGGTCGTGGGACAGCGTGCTGCCGATCTTCAAGCGCAGCGAGGATCATCATGCGGGCGCGAGCGACGCGCACGGCGCGGGTGGCTACTGGCGTGTCGAGAAGCAGCGGCTGCGCTGGGAGATCCTCGAATCGTTCGCGCAGGCCGCGCAGCAGACAGGCATCCCGGCAACCGACGATTTCAACCGTGGCGACAATTCCGGGGTCGGCTATTTCGAGGTGAACCAGAAGCGCGGCGTGCGGTGGAATACGTCGAAGGCGTTCCTGCGGCCCGCGATGGCGCGCCCGAACCTGACCGTGATCACCGGCGCGCACGCGCAGCGCGTGATCTTCGACGGGCGGCGCGCGGTCGGTGTCGAATACCACGGTGGCGGCACGGATTACGTCGCGCGGGCCCGCGCGGAGGTGCTGCTGACGTCCGGCGCGGTGAATTCGCCGCAGCTGCTCGAACTGTCGGGTATCGGCGATGGCCGGCGGCTGCAGGCGCTCGGCATCGACGTCGTGCAGGATCTGCCGGGCGTCGGCGAAAACCTGCAGGATCACCTGCAATTGCGGATGGCGTTTCGCGTCGAAGGCGTGCGCACGCTCAACACGCTGTCCGCGCACTGGTGGGGCAAGCTGATGATCGGCGCCGAATATGCGCTGCTGCAGCGTGGGCCGATGTCGATGGCGCCGTCGCAGCTCGGCGCGTTCGCGAAATCCGATTCCGAAGATCCCGCGCTCACGCGCCCCGATCTCGAATACCACGTGCAGCCGTTGTCGCTCGAGCGCTTCGGCGAGCCGCTGCACAGCTTCAACGCGTTTACGGCGTCTGTATGCCATCTGCGGCCGACGTCGCGCGGCAGCGTGCATATCGCGAGCGCCGATCCGGGCGCGGCACCCGCGATCGCACCGAACTATCTGTCGACCGACCACGATCGCCGCGTTGCCGCGAACGCGCTGCGCCTCACGCGCCGGATCGCGTCCGCGCCGGCGCTCGCGCGCTATCGTCCCGAGGAAATCCTGCCGGGCCTGCAATACCGGAGCGAAGCGGAGCTGATCGAGGCGGCCGGCGCGGTCGGCACGACGATCTTCCATCCGGTCGGCACGTGCCGGATGGGGCGTGCCGACGATGAGCGCGCGGTGGTCGACAGCCGGCTGCGCGTGCGCGGCGTCGCCGGGCTGCGAATCGTCGATGCATCGGTGATGCCGTTCATTACATCGGGCAACACCAATTCGCCGACGCTGATGATCGCCGAGCGCGCGAGCGACATGATTCGTGCCGATCGCCGCGCGGCGCGCGAAGCGACGCCGGTGCGCACGGAGCCGGCGGTGACGGCCGCGTGACGGCACGCTGACACGCACGACAGCGGGCCGTCATGATGACGCCCGCTGATTCGCTATGCGAAACAAGCTGCTGCCGTTGCAGCGGCGGTGCCGATGGTTTCGAATAACGCCGGTGCGTCCGGCAAGATCCATGCAAGCCGTGCAGCCGCACGGCTTTTTTGTTGCGTGCGTGCGGGGCCGTGCGGATGGTCAACGCACGATGATGCACGTGTCAAAAAAACGGCGTGAAAAACCGTGCACAGCCGCATGCGACATGGCGGCCACCCCTATAAGTGCAAATCCCGATGATTGCACTGCACCAACGGCGAGACAATGTGGCGCAGTGTGCATACGCGTCGGCGCGGGAGACCACCCTCGAGGCGTAACACGGCGCCCGGGGCAGCCCGCTCATCCGCTGACCTGTTTCGCGGACGCTTCTCGCGAATCTTCCCGGTGCATCGCCTGACTTCGTACGGAAGGGAACATGATTCTCGGCGACACGATTCTGGAAACACGCGGACTGACGAAGGAATTCAGGGGTTTCACGGCCGTCAACGGCGTGAACCTGCGTGTGCGTCGGGGTGCGATCCATGCGCTGATCGGACCGAACGGCGCGGGCAAGACGACCTGCTTCAACCTCCTCACCAAATTCCTGACGCCGACGGCCGGCCAGATCGTCTTCAACGGCATCGACATCACCGACGAGCGGCCCGCGCAGGTGGCCCGCCGCGGCATCATCCGCTCGTTCCAGATCTCGGCTGTCTTCCCGCACCTGACCGCGCTGCAGAACGTGCGCATCGGGCTGCAGCGCGCGCTCGGCACCGAATTCCATTTCTGGCGCAGCGAACGCACGCTGAAGCGGCTCGACGACCGCGCGATGGACCTGCTCACGCAGGTCGGCCTCACCGATTTCGCGCAGGTGCCGACCGTCGAGCTCGCATACGGCCGCAAGCGCGCGCTGGAGATCGCGACCACGCTCGCGATGGAGCCCGAACTGATGCTGCTCGACGAGCCCACGCAGGGGATGGGCCACGAGGACGTCGATCGCGTGACCGCGCTGATCAAGAAGGTCGCGAGCGGCCGCACGATCCTGATGGTCGAGCACAACATGAACGTGATCGCGGGTATCTCCGACACGATCACCGTCCTGCAACGCGGCGAGGTGCTGGCCGAAGGCTCGTATGCGGAAGTGTCGAAGAATCCGCTCGTCATCGAGGCCTACATGGGCAGCGCCGACGCGGCGCTCGCGGGGGCGCACGCATGAAGCACAGCGAACGGGAGGAACGCGAATTGAGCGGCGTCGAAAGCGGTACGCCCGCGCTGGAGATCACGGGCCTGGAGGCCTGGTACGGAGAATCCCACATATTGCACGGTGTCGACCTGACGGTGCATCGCGGTGAGGTCGTCACGCTGCTCGGCCGCAACGGCGCGGGCCGCACGACGACGCTGCGCGCGATCATGGGCCTGACGGGCCGCCGCAGCGGGTCGATCAAGGTCGCGGGCAACGAGACGATCGGCCTCGCGACGCACCGCATCGCGCATTACGGCATCGGCTACTGCCCGGAGGAGCGCGGGATCTTCTCGAGCCTGTCGTGCGAGGAGAACCTGATGCTGCCGCCGCTGATCGGGCCGCGCGAGCACGCGATGCCGATCGACGAGATCTACGCGATGTTCCCGAACCTCGCGTCGCGCCGGCAGAGCCAGGGCACGCGGCTGTCCGGCGGCGAGCAGCAGATGCTCGCGGTCGCGCGGATCCTGCGCACCGGCGCGAACCTGCTGCTGCTCGACGAGATTTCCGAAGGCCTCGCACCGGTAATCGTGCAGGCGCTGGCGCGGATGATCGTCGCGCTGAAGGCGCGCGGCTACACGATCGTGATGGTCGAACAGAATTTCCGCTTCGCCGCGCCGCTTGCCGACCGGTTCTACGTGATGGAGCACGGCAGCATCGTCGAACATTTCCAGGCGGCCGAACTGGAAAGCAAGATGCCGACCCTGCACGACCTGCTCGGGGTGTGACGCCGCCCCGTTTGCCTTGCCGCTAGCCGTGGCGGCCCTCGAACAACCACAACGCATCAGAACAACAGGAGACGTCAATGAAAATGAAGACCCTCGCACAGGCCTGCCTCGCGCTCGCGAGCGCCGCGTTCACCGCCGGCGCAGCACATGCGGCGGATACCGTGAAGATCGGCTTCATCACCGACATGTCGGGGCTTTACGCGGATATCGACGGGCAGGGGGGCCTCGAGGCGATCCGCATGGCAGTGGCCGACTTCGGCGGCAAGGTGCTCGGCAAGCCGATCGAGGTTGTTTACGCGGATCACCAGAACAAGGCCGACATCGCCGCGTCGAAGGCGCGCGAATGGATGGACCGCGGCGGCCTCGACCTGCTGGTCGGCGGCACGAACTCGGCCACCGCGCTGTCGATGAACCAGGTCGCGGCCGAGAAGAAGAAGGTCTACATCAACATCGGCGCGGGCGCCGACACGCTGACCAACGAGCAGTGCACGCCGTACACGGTCCACTACGCGTACGACACGATGGCGCTCGCGAAGGGTACCGGTTCGGCGGTGGTGAAGCAGGGCGGCAAGTCGTGGTTCTTCCTGACGGCCGACTACGCGTTCGGCAAGGCGCTCGAGAAGAACACGTCGGACGTCGTGAAGGCGAATGGCGGCCAGGTGCTCGGCGCGGTGCGCCACCCGCTGTCGGCATCGGATTTCTCGTCGTTCCTGCTGCAGGCGCAATCATCGAAGGCGCAGATCCTCGGCCTCGCGAACGCGGGCGGCGACACGATCAACTCGATCAAGGCAGCGAAGGAATTCGGCATCACGAAGACGATGAAGCTCGCCGCGCTGCTGATGTTCATCGACGACGTGCACAGCCTCGGCCTCGAGACGACGCAGGGCCTGGTGCTGACCGACAGCTGGTACTGGAACCGCGATGCGGCGTCGCGCCAGTGGGCGCAGCGCTACTTCGGCAAGATGAAGAAGATGCCGTCGAGCCTGCAGGCGGCCGACTACTCGTCGGTGACGACCTACCTGAAGGCGGTCCAGGCCGCCGGCACGACCGACTCCGACAAGGTGATGGCCGAGCTGAAGAAGATCAAGATCAACGACTTCTACGCGAAGGGCTACATCCGCACGGACGGCAGCATGATCCACGACATGTACCTGATGGAAGTGAAGAAGCCGTCGGAATCGAAGGAGCCGTGGGACTACTACAAGGTGCTCGCGACGATTCCGGGCGAGCAGGCGTTCGGGACCAAGCAGGAAACGCGCTGCGCGTTGTGGAAGTAGGCAGGGCGTAGCGGCGCGCGCGGGCGCGCCGCTCGGTGGCGGCTGCGGCGATGTGCCCGCTGCGCCGCCCGCGCGTGCGACGCTTGAAAGTTGCGCACGCAACGACACTCATTCTGACGGCTAAGTCGATGGAAATCTTTGGCATTCCGTTGCCGGCGATGCTGAGCCAGTTGCTGCTCGGGCTCGTCAACGGCTCGTTCTACGCGATCCTGAGCCTCGGGCTCGCGGTGATCTTCGGGCTGCTCAACGTGATCAACTTCGCGCACGGCGCGCTGTTCATGCTGGGCGCGATGCTCGCGTGGATGGGCCTGTCGTACTTCGGGCTGCCGTACTGGGCGATGCTCGTGATCGCGCCGCTGGTGGTCGGCGCATTCGGGATCCTGATCGAGCGCTCGATGCTGCGCTGGCTGTACAAGCTCGATCACCTGTACGGGCTGCTGCTCACGTTCGGGCTCACGCTGGTCGTCGAAGGCGTGTTCCGGTCGATCTACGGCTCGTCGGGCCAGCCGTACGACGTGCCGTCGCAGCTGTCCGGCGCCACCAACCTCGGCTTCATGTTCCTGCCGAACTACCGCGCGTGGGTCGTCGTCGCATCGCTGGCGGTGTGTCTCGCGACGTGGTTCGTGATCGAGAAGACGCGCCTCGGCGCGTACCTGCGTGCGGGCACCGAGAACCCGAAGCTCGTCGAGGCGTTCGGCGTGAACGTGCCGATGATGATCACGCTCACCTACGGCTTCGGCGTCGCGCTCGCCGCGTTCGCTGGCGTGCTGGCCGCGCCGGTGATCCAGGTCTCGCCGCTGATGGGCCAGCCGATGATCATCACCGTGTTCGCGGTGGTCGTGATCGGCGGGATGGGCTCGATCCTCGGCTCGATCGTCACGGGCCTGCTGCTCGGCGTGATCGAGGGTTTCACGCGCGTGTTCTACCCCGAAGCGTCGGCCACCGTCGTGTTCGTGATCATGGCGATCGTGCTGCTGTTCCGCCCGGCAGGCCTCTTCGGCAAGGAAAAATGATGCAGAGAAAAGTGCTCTACGGCGTGCTGCTCGCCTCACTGCTCGCCGCTCCGTTCATCGGCGCATACCCGGTGTTCGTGATGAAGGTGCTCACGTTCGCGCTGTTCGCGGCCGCGTTCAACCTGCTGATCGGCTATACGGGGCTGCTGTCGTTCGGCCATGCGATGTTCCTCGCGACCGCCGGCTATGCGACCGGTTATTCGATGCAGACGCTCGGTTTCACGCCCGAGCTCGGCGTGCTGGTCGGTACCGTTGCCGCGACTTTGCTCGGGCTCGTCGTCGGGCTGTTCGCGATCCGGCGGCAGGGCATCTACTTCGCGATGATCACGCTCGCGTTCGCGCAGATGGTCTACTTCATCTACCTGCAGGCGCCGTTCACGCATGGCGAGGACGGGCTGCAGGGCGTGCCGCGCGGCCACCTGTTCGGGCTGCTCGACCTGTCGAACGACGTCGCGCTGTACTACGTCGTGCTCGCGGTGGTGGTCGCTGCGTGCGCGTTCATCGTGCGGGTCGTGCATTCGCCGTTCGGCCAGGTGCTCGTCGCGATCAAGGAGAACGAAGCGCGCGCGATCTCGCTCGGTTACGACACCGACCGCTTCAAGCTGCTCGCATTCATCCTGTCGGCGGGCATCGCGGGGCTGGCCGGCTCGCTGAAGGTGCTGGTGCTCGGTTTCGAGACGCTGTCGGACGCGTACTGGACGATGTCGGGCCTCGTCGTGCTGATGACGCTCGTCGGCGGGATGGGCACGCTGTTCGGGCCGCTGCTGGGCGCGGCACTGATCGTCGCACTGGAAGACCGGCTCGGCGACATCGGCGAATGGCTCGCATCGACGACGGGCGTCGCGTGGTTCCATTCGCTCGGCGAATCGGCGACGATCGTCACGGGGCTGATCTTCATCGCGTGCGTGTTGGCGTTCCGGCGCGGCATCGTCGGCGAGATGGTCGCGCGGATCAAGCCGCTCAGGGCGTCCTGAATGTGTGCTGCGCGCGTCACCGGGCGTTGATGCGAAGCACCATCCTGCATGCTCCGGAAGGGCGCAGGAGCGGGCTCGGGCCGGTGCCGTGAGGCAGACTAGTGCCCCATTTCCGTGCGGCGATGCACCATAGGGGTAAATGCTAAGTTGCCGTGGTGCTTAAGCCTCTTTAAGATTCACTCTAGTTCTGATGCACCGCGAAACGAATTTGCAGGTGGAGAACGAGGAGACAATCGAGGCACAAAGTGCCCGGACCCCAAAGCGCTGTTGGACGGAATCCAACAGCGCTTTTTCATTTGCGTGCACGGATTTCCCTCGATGGTGCACCGGCCTGCGCGATCATCCTGTCGTGCGCCTGCATTCGCACCGCCTCTCTTCCGCGCTTCGCGCCGTCCCTTCGTTTTTTCCTGTTCCGGTTGTTCGTTCGCGGACAGCGCGCTGTTGCGCGCATGCCGTCCGGGCTTACCCGGTTGGCGTGCGCGAAACGCGTCCGTTACACTCAGCTTTCGCCGACCGTGCGGTCGGGAAAACGGTCGGCAGTTCTCCTACAAGCAGAATGCAGAGGAGGGAGTACGGTTGGATGAGCAGCGCAGGACGATGGTTCGGGGCAGGAGAGGCGGCGGGTGCCGTTCGTTCGCCGTGGGGAAGGGGGCAGGTCGTCGCGGCTTTCCCGAGCTGTTCCGCGGCCTGTATGCCCGTTCCGGCGCCATCGCAGGTCGTTGCGTTCGCATCCATACCCGCTGCCTCATGAGCCGCCGGCTTCCCGACGTTTCGCCGCTTGTCCATCCGGTCGCATCAGGCCGGATCGGCGTGCGTTCCCGCTATCGTTGCGCGCGCATCGATCTCCCGCCCGATCCTGCATTTCTTCGCCTTCTTCATCACGACGACATTGCTGTTGCGCATCGTGACGGTCGAACGACCGTTGCGGCCGGCATGCGGCGCATGGGTGCGGCATTTCACGGGAAAACGAGCATGGGCGTGGCCGGGCGGGATAATTAAGATATTAACTTGTTTGGGGACCGGGAGCCGCCGAGCGACCCGTGGTTTTTTCGAGCAGCGTTTGGAGACAACGTAAATGAAGATGAATCGATGGATGGAGGCGCTGCTTGCCGCGGGCCTCGTGTGCGCGGCGGCAACGGCGTCGGCGCAGGTGAAGATCGGCGTGACGCTGTCGGCCACCGGGCCGGCCGCATCGCTCGGGATTCCGGAGAAGAACACGATCGCGCTGCTGCCGAAGGAAATCGCCGGCAAGAGCGTGCAGTACATCGTGCTCGACGACGCATCCGACACGAGCCGCGCGGTACAGAACGTGCGCAAGCTGATCGATGAAGATCACGTCGACGCGATCATCGGCTCGTCCGTCACCCCGAACTCGCTCGCAATGCTCGACCCCGTATCGCAGGGCAAGACGCCGACGATCTCGCTCGCGGCGAGCGCCCAGATCATCTCGCCGATGGACGCGAAACGCGCATGGATGTTCAAGGTGCCGCAGAACGACCAGCTGATGGCCGACGCGATCGCCGGCTACATGGCGAAGCACGGCGTGAAGACGGTCGGCTTCATCGGTTTCGCCGATGCGTACGGTGACAGCTGGTACAAGACGTTCGATGCGGCAGCCGCGAAGAACGGGCTGAAGCTGGTGTCGAACGAGCGCTTCAACCGGACCGACGCGTCGGTGATGGGGCAGGTGCTGAAGCTGATGGGCTCGAATCCGGATGCGGTGCTGATCGCCGGTTCGGGCACGCCGGCGGCGCTGCCGGCGAAGACGCTGAAGGAGCGCGGCTACAAGGGCAAGGTGTACCAGACGCACGGCGTCGCGAACAACGACTTCCTGCGCGTGTGCGGCAAGGATTGCGAAGGCGAGATCCTGCCGGCCGGCCCGGTGCTCGTGACCGACCAGCTGCCCGATTCGAACCCGGTGAAGAAGCCGGCGCTCGGCTACAAGGCCGCGTACGAGAAGGCGTACGGCGCGGGTTCGCTGGCGACGTTCGGCGGCCACGCGTGGGATGCGGGGCTGCTGCTGCAGCGTGCGATTCCGGAAGCGCTGAAGAAGGGCCAGCCGGGCACCGAGGCGTTCCGCGAGGCGCTGCGTGCGTCGATCGAGAACGTGAAGGACCTGCCCGTATCGCACGGCGTGATCAACATGACGCCGACCGACCACAACGGCTTCGACACGCGTGCGCGCGTGATGGTGCAGATCGTCGACGGCAAGTGGAAGCTGCAGGCCGAATAAGCGTCACGTGAAACCGGCGTGCGCGGCGCGAACGGCGCCGTGCATGCCGTCGGCAAGGCGCCGGACCCGACCGGCCCGCGACCGTGCCCATGTCGTATGGAACCATCGGGGCTCGCTGCGTGGCGCGCGACGCGCCGATCTTGCGGTGCGTGCGCCCCGGCTGTTCCTGTCTTTCGTTTCTCCGCAGCATTCTCGATACACGAAACGTATGGATCTCTCGATTGCAGCGATCCTCGCGCAAGACGGCATCACGACCGGCGCCATATATGCATTGCTGTCGCTGGCGCTCGTACTGGTGTTTTCCGTCACGCGGGTGATCTTCATTCCCCAGGGCGAATTCGTCGCCTATGGTGCGCTGACGCTTGCCGCGTTGCAGGCGCAGAAATTTCCCGCCACCTGCTGGCTGCTGTTCGTGATGGGCATCGCGTGCTTCCTGCTCGAGGTCGGCGGCCTGATCCGGCATCGCGAACGGCGCCATCAGCTCGGCCGCACGGTCGCGACACTCGGCAGCCGCTACATCCTGCTGCCGCTCGCAGTGTTCGCGATCACGCGCAGCTTCGCCGCGCAGCCGCTGCCGATGCTCGCGCAGATCGCGCTGACGCTCGCGATCGTCGTGCCGATGGGGCCGTTCGTCTACCGGCTCGTCTACCAGCCGATCGCCGAAGGCACGACGCTGCTGCTGCTGATCGTGTCGGTCGCCGTCCACTTCGCGATGGTCGGCCTCGGGCTCGTGATGTTCGGCGCGGAAGGTTCGCGCACCAACGGCTTCTCGGATGCGTCGCTGTCGATCGGCGGCATGACCGTGTCGGTGCAGAGCATCCTGGTCGTCGTGACGGCGCTCGTGCTGATCGGCGCGCTCTACGTGTACTTCGGCCGCACGATCGCCGGCAAGGCGCTGCGCGCGACCTCGGTGAACCGGCTCGGCGCGCGGCTCGTCGGCATCGGCACGACCGAGGCGGGGCGGCTCGCGTTCACGTTCGCGGCGGGGCTCGGTGTGCTGTCCGGGATCCTCGTCGGCCCGCTGACGACGATCTACTACGACTCGGGCTTCCTGATCGGCCTGAAGGGTTTCGTCGGCGCGATCATCGGCGGGCTCGTCAGCTATCCGCTCGCGGCTGCCGGCTCGCTGCTCGTCGGCGTGCTCGAATCGTATTCGTCGTTCTGGGCGAGCGCCTACAAGGAGGTCATCGTGTTCACGCTGATCATTCCGGTGCTGCTGTGGCGGAGCTTCGCGACGCCGCACGCGGAAGAGGAAGAGGAGTGATGCGATGAAGACGATGGTACGCAACAAGACCTTCTGGGTATTTCTCGTGGTGCTGTTCGCGCTGCCGGTACTGCCCGGCGCGCTACAGGTGCCTGAATACTGGATCACGCTGCTGAACTACATCGGCCTCTACGCGATCGTCGCGATCGGGCTCGTGCTGCTCACGGGCGTCGGCGGGATGACGAGCTTCGGGCAGGCCGCGTTCGTCGGCATCGGCGCCTACGCGACCGCGTTCCTGACGACGCGCTATGGCGTGTCGCCGTGGCTCGCGCTGATCGTCGGCGTCGTGCTGACGGCGCTCGTCGCGCTCGTGCTCGGGGCGGTCACGATGCGGCTGTCCGGCCACTTCCTGCCGCTCGGCACGATCGCGTGGGGCCTCGCGCTGTTCTACCTGTTCGGCAATCTCGAACTGCTCGGCAAGTACGACGGGATCAACGGTATTCCGGCGCTGAACCTGTTCGGCATCACGCTCGAAAGCGGCCGCAGCCTGTATTTCCTGATCTGGGCCGTCGTGCTGGCTGCAATCGTGTCAGTGCAGAACCTGCTGAACAGCCGCCCGGGCCGTGCGATCCGTGCGCTGCGCGGCGGCGGCGTGATGGCCGAGGCGATGGGCGTGAACACCGCGTGGATGCGCGTCGTGATCTTCGTCTATGCGGCCGTGCTCGCGGCCGTATCGGGCTTCCTGTACGCGCACCTGCAGCGTGCGGTGAACCCGACGCCGTTCGGGCTGAATCACGGGATCGAGTTCCTGTTCATGGCCGTGGTCGGCGGGGTGTCGCACGTGTGGGGCGCGGTGCTCGGCGCGGCGATCCTGACCGTGCTGCAGGACTACCTGCAGACGCTGCTGCCGAAGCTGCTCGGCTCGGAGGGCAACTTCGAGATCATCGTGTTCGGCGTGTTGATGGTGCTGCTGCTGCAGTACGCGCGCCAGGGCGTGTGGCCGTTCGTCGCCAGGCTGTTCCCGCGCGGGCCGCGTGCGCATGTGCCCGTGCACGCCGATCCGTTGCCGCAACGCGCGAAGCCGGCGGCCGGCGAGCCGCTGCTCGTCGTCGACAACGCGCGCAAGCAGTTCGGCGGGCTCGTGGCCGTCAACGATGTCAGCTTCGACGTGAAAGCGGGGCAGATCATCGGGCTGATCGGCCCGAACGGCGCCGGCAAGTCGACCACGTTCAACCTCGTGACGGGCGTGCTGAAGCCGACGGGCGGCACGATCACGTTCCGTGGCGAGCGCGTCGATGGGCTCACATCGCGCCAGATCGTCCGCCGCGGCATCGGCCGGACGTTCCAGCACGTGAAGCTGTTGCCGGCGATGACGGTGCTCGAGAACGTCGCGATCGGCGCGCACCTTCGTGGCCATACGGGCGTGTGGCGCAGCGTCGCGCGGCTCAATGCCCATGAGGAAGCGCAATTGCTGGCCGAGGCCGCACAGCAGATCCGCCGCGTCGGGCTCGAGAAGCACATGTACGACGAAGCAGGCAGCCTCGCGCTGGGCCAGCAGCGGATTCTCGAAATCGCGCGCGCGCTGTGCTGCGACCCGACACTGCTGCTGCTCGACGAGCCGGCCGCCGGGCTGCGTTACCAGGAGAAGCAGCAACTCGCCGACCTGCTGCGCCGGCTGAAGGCGGAAGGCATGAGCGTGTTGCTCGTGGAACACGACATGGATTTCGTGATGAATCTCACCGACCGGCTGGTGGTGATGGAGTTCGGCACGCGGATCGCGGAAGGGCTGCCGCAGGACGTGCAGCAGGATCCGGCGGTGCTCGAAGCGTATCTGGGCGGGGTGGAGTGATGACGGACACGACGATACCGATTCTCGAAGTGCGCGGGCTGGCGGTCCGGTACGGGAAGGTGGAGGCGCTGCACGGCGCGGCGATCAAGGTCGGTGCGGGGCAGATTGTCAGCGTGATCGGACCGAACGGAGCCGGCAAGTCGACGCTGCTGAACGCGGTCATGGGCGCACTGCCGGTGAACGGGCATGCGTCGGGCGCGGTCGTGTATCGCGGTCACGACGTCGGTGCGTTGCCGGTCGAGCAGCGCGTCGCGCGCGGGATGTGCCTCGTGCCGGAAAAGCGTGAGCTGTTCAGCACGATGACGGTTGAGGACAACCTCGTGCTGGGCGCGTATCGGCGCAAGCTGGCCGGTGAAGCGAACTTCCTCGACCAGCTCGATCACGTGTTCGCGTTGTTTCCTCGGCTGAGGGAGCGACGCAGGCAGGCGGCCGGCACGCTGTCCGGCGGCGAGCGGCAGATGCTCGCGGTTGGCCGCGCGCTGATGGGCAAGCCCGACCTGCTGATGCTCGACGAGCCGAGCCTCGGCCTGGCGCCCCTGATCGTGAAGGAGATCTTCCATATCATCAGCGCGTTGCGCGGGACGGGTGTGGCGACGCTGCTGATCGAGCAGAACGCGCGGGCTGCGCTACAGATCTCCGACTACGGCTATGTGCTGGAGACGGGCGAGTTTGCGCTGGAAGGGCCGGCGGCGGAACTCGCGCAGAATCCGCGCGTGATCGAAACCTACCTCGGGTTGGCGAAGAAAACGGCTTGATCGGTGGCGCGGTTGGCGGGAAATGGGCGGCGTGTTTCACGTGAAACACGCCGCTTTTGTTTTCGGGGCGAGATGTGATGTCGATGCATCGACGGTTAATAACCAGGGGATAAGTACCGGAGGAACCATCAAAAAGCTCTGTGCAGCGGCGGCGGGTCGCGAGATATCCACAGTGCAGATGGCGATCCTGGTTGTCGTTCGGAGTTGATCGGTCGTTCCGCTGGCCGACGATGTACGGCGTCACTGGGGATAAGTGCCCAGCGAATCGACGGAAATTCTGTGCGGAAGGGGGCGGATGGTTTGCACAGGGTATTTCGTCAGGGTGTTGGGGGGGGCGGGGCACAGGCCTCGAACGTGTTGTGTGTTCCACGTGAAATTTCCCGCCAAATGGATCGCTGCACAGGCGCAGCGATGTGCGGAGGGCGGGCCGGAGGCTTCGCAGCCGTGGGCGCTGAACCACAGATTCGTCGGTTCGCCACCAAAAAATCGCCGAAATGCACAGACCCTACCATTCGGACGGCATTCGGGCGAAAAGCGAACCCGCTATAATTCGCCCCATACATTTCTCAGATAGGTTCGTGCGCAGTCCTGCGGACGGAATCCACCATGCTTTTTCCCACAGAATTTGACGTCATCGTCGTCGGTGGCGGTCATGCCGGCACCGAAGCCGCGCTGGCGTCCGCCCGCATGGGCGCAAAGACACTGCTGCTGACCCACAACATCGAAACGCTTGGGCAGATGAGTTGCAATCCGTCGATCGGCGGTATTGGCAAGGGCCATCTGGTCAAGGAAGTCGATGCGCTGGGCGGCGCAATGGCCGCCGCGACGGACGAGAGCGGTATTCAGTTCCGGATCCTCAATTCGTCGAAGGGCCCGGCTGTGCGCGCGACGCGTGCGCAGGCCGATCGCATCCTGTACAAGGCCGCGATCCGTCACCGGCTCGAGAACCAGCCGAATCTCTGGCTGTTCCAGCAGGCCGTCGACGACCTGATGGTCGAAGGCGATCGCGTGGTGGGCGCCGTTACGCAGATCGGCATCCGCTTCCGCGCCCGTGCGGTCGTGCTGACCGCCGGTACGTTCCTCGACGGCAAGATCCACGTCGGCCTGAACAACTACACGGGCGGTCGCGCGGGCGATCCGGCGGCCGTGTCGCTGTCGTCGCGCCTGAAGGAGCTGAAGCTGCCGCAGGGCCGCCTGAAGACCGGTACGCCGCCGCGTATCGATGGCCGCTCGATCGATTTCTCGCAGCTGACCGAACAACCGGGCGATCTCGATCCGATCCCGGTCTTCTCGTTCCTCGGCCGAGCGGAGCAGCATCCGCAGCAGCTGCCGTGCTGGGTGACGCACACGAACGAGCGCACGCACGACATCATTCGTGGCGGTCTCGACCGTTCGCCTATGTATACAGGCGTGATCGAAGGCGTCGGGCCGCGCTATTGCCCGTCGATCGAGGACAAGATTCACCGGTTCGCGTCGAAGGAGTCGCACCAGATCTTCCTGGAGCCGGAAGGGCTGACGACCAACGAGTTCTATCCGAACGGGATCTCGACGAGCCTGCCGTTCGATGTCCAGCTCGAGCTCGTGCATTCGATGCGCGGCCTCGAGAACGCCCATATCCTGCGCCCCGGCTACGCGATCGAGTACGACTACTTCGACCCGCGTGCGCTGAAGGCGTCGCTCGAGACGAAGGCGATCAACGGGCTGTTCTTTGCGGGCCAGATCAATGGGACGACCGGCTATGAAGAAGCGGCCGCGCAGGGTCTGCTGGCCGGCCTCAATGCGGGCCGCTACGTGCAGGAGAAGGACGCCTGGTGCCCGCGCCGTGACCAGGCCTACCTTGGCGTGCTGGTCGACGATCTCGTGACGCGTGGCGTGGCCGAGCCATACCGGATGTTCACGAGCCGCGCCGAGTATCGCCTGAGCCTGCGTGAAGACAATGCCGACATGCGCCTGACCGAGATCGGCCGCGAACTGGGGCTCGTCGACGACGCGCGCTGGGACGCATTCAGCCGGAAGCGCGACGCTGTTTCACGTGAAACCGAACGCCTGAAGTCGACGTGGGTCACGCCGAAGACGTTGCCGGCGGAAGAGGCGACCGCGCTCCTCGGCAAGGCGATCGACCACGAATACAGCCTCGCCGAGTTGCTGCGCCGCCCGGGGATCAGCTACGACGGCGTGTGTGGACTGAAGGGCGGCGAATGCGGCCCTGCTGAGCCGCTGGCCGACGATCCGGTGATGCTCGAGCAGATCAAGGAGCAGGTCGAGATCGGCATCAAGTATCAGGGCTATATCGAGCGCCAGGCCTCCGAGATCGAACGCAACGACGCGAACGAGAACACGCGCCTGCCGGACGGTATCGATTACCGCGAAGTCCGCGGCCTGTCGTTCGAGGTGAGCCAGAAGCTCAACGAGTTCCGGCCGGAAACGATCGGGCAGGCGTCGCGCATCTCGGGCGTCACGCCGGCAGCGATCTCGCTGCTGATGGTGCACCTGAAGCGCCGCGGCCTGGGGCGCCGTAATGGCACTGCCATAGAGGCAACGGAGCAGGGGGACGGCGCCGTCCCGACGCAACAATGACGGCGCGTCGCGCGCCGGCGGTTAATCGGGACGTACTGGAACAGATGCTCGTCGAAGGCACGACGGCGCTCGACCTCGCATTGACGGATGCACAGCGCAACCAGCTGCTCGACTATGTCGCGCTGCTCGGCAAGTGGAACGCGGTCTACAACCTGACCGCGATCCGCGACCCGAAGCAGATGCTGATCCAGCACATTCTCGATTCGCTCTCCATCGTCCCGCATCTGCGTGGCCCTGCATCGGCCCGCGTGCTCGACGTTGGCTCGGGCGGCGGGTTGCCGGGTATCGTGCTGGCGATCGTCGAGCCCGACTGGTTGATCACGCTGAACGATATCGTGCATAAGAAGTCTGCATTCCAGACTCAGATGCGTGCGGAGCTGAAGCTCGCGAACCTGTCGGTGGTCACCGGTCGGGTCGAATCGCTTCAGCCGGGCGTCGAAGTGCCGGAAAAATTCGACATGATCGTATCCCGCGCTTTCGCGGATCTATCCGACTTCGTTAAACTTGCTCGACATCTGGTCGCGCCGGGCGGATCGATCTGGGCGATGAAGGGCGTCCATCCGGACGACGAGATTGCGCGATTGCCGGAAGGCAGCCGCGTGAAGCAGACGATACGGCTGGCGGTTCCGATGCTCGATGCCGAACGGCATCTGATCGAAGTGGCCGTCGACGAAGCGAATTGAAGGGCCGGCGCGCAGTAGCGCGCCGTTTGTTTGAAGGTAAAGGGAACACACCAACGATGGCAAAGATCTTCTGCGTTGCGAACCAGAAGGGGGGCGTCGGCAAGACGACGACATCGGTCAATCTCGCCGCAAGCCTTGCAGCGCAGGAGCAACGAGTCCTGCTGATCGATCTCGACCCGCAGGGTAACGCGACGATGGGCAGCGGAATCGACAAGGCTGCCTGCGAAGCGACCGTGTACGAGGTGCTGGTCGACGGCGTGTCGGTGACCGACGCGCGCATCCGCCCGGACGGCGTCACCTACGATGTGCTGCCTGCGAACCGCGAGCTGTCCGGTGCCGAGATCGAGCTGATCAGCATCGACAACCGCGAGCGCCGGCTGAAAGCTGCGCTCGAGCGCGTGGCCGACGACTACGACTTCGTGCTGATCGACTGTCCGCCGACACTGTCGCTGCTGACGCTGAACGGGCTGTGCGCGGCGCACGGCGTCGTGATTCCGATGCAGTGCGAGTACTTCGCACTGGAAGGGTTGTCGGACCTCGTCAACACGATCAAGCAGGTTCACGCGAACATGAACCGCGACCTGAAGATCATCGGCTTGCTGCGCGTGATGTTCGATCCGCGCATCACGCTGCAGCAGCAAGTCTCCGATCAACTGAAAGCGCACTTCGGCGACAAGGTGTTCGACGCGGTGATTCCGCGTAACGTTCGCCTGGCGGAAGCGCCGAGTTACGGGCTGCCGGGCGTCGTGTTCGACCGCAGCTCGCGTGGTGCGCAAGCGTATCTCCAGTTCGGTGCCGAAATGATCGACCGCGTTCGCGCGTTCGAGGTGTCGTGATCCGGACATGAGCGAAGCGAGGAAGAAAGACATGAACGCGGTACCAAAGAAGAAGGGCTTGGGACGTGGCCTCGAAGCGCTGCTCGGCGGCAGTGCCGATATCACCGAAGCGGTGAAGATCGAAGGGGCACCGAACACGCTCGCGCTCGGCAAGCTGCAGGCAGGCAAGTACCAGCCGCGTACGCGGATGGACGAGGGCAGCCTTCAGGAGCTCGCGGCAAGCATTCGCGCGCAGGGCGTGATGCAGCCGATCCTGGTACGGCCCATTTCGTCAGACAAATACGAGATCATCGCGGGTGAGCGCCGTTTCCGTGCGGCGCGCCTGGCCGGTCTCGATGAAGTGCCGGTGCTCGTGAAGGACGTATCGGATCAGGCCGCCGCGGCGATGGCGCTGATCGAGAACATCCAGCGCGAGGATCTGAACCCGCTTGAAGAAGCCCACGGTATCCAGCGTCTGCTCGACGAGTTCGGTTTCACGCACGAACAGGCGGCCGAATCGGTCGGCCGTTCGCGCAGCGCGGTATCGAACCTGCTGCGCCTGCTGAACCTGGCTTCGCCGGTGCAGACGATGCTGCTGGCCGGTGATCTCGACATGGGGCATGCGCGCGCGCTGCTCGCCGTCGATGCGGCCACGCAGATCACGCTTGCCCATCAGGTCGTCAACAAGCGCATGTCGGTGCGTGAGACCGAGAAGCTCGTCACGCACACGACGAAGGAAGTGCCGGCCGTGAAGGCGCGCGCGAAGGACGATGGCGGTCGCGATACGCGCCGTCTCGAGGAAGAGTTGTCCGACCTGCTTGCGTCAACGGTGAAGATCAAGCTCGGCCGCCGCGGGCGAGGGCAGGTGACGATCGACTTCGGCAACCTCGACGCGCTCGAAGGCATTCTCGCGCGACTGCGCGGCAACGTCGCAACCGAAGAATAAAGGGCGGCGCATGGAGGAGACGGGCGCACCGGCGCCGCGCCGGTGGTTGGGGTGGCTTGCGCAGGAGCCCGTGCTATCGGTGCTCGTGCTTGGGTTGATTGTGCTGCAATGGGTGCGTCCGCAACCATTTTCCGTATTGGCCGATCGCGTCGACTGGCAGACGGTTGCGACGCTTGCGGGCCTGCTGATGCTGACCAAGGCGCTCGAATTGTCCGGCTGCCTGATGTGGCTTGCACACCGCATCGTGCATCACGTGCACTCCGAGCGTGGGCTCGCGATGCTGCTTGTCGGGTTCGCCGCGTTGCTGTCGATGTGGCTCACCAACGACGTCGCGCTGTTCGTCGTCGTGCCGCTGATGGTGTCGTTGCGCGCGCTGACGCCACTGCCGTTCCGGCGGCTCGTGATCGTCGTCGCGCTGGCCGTCAACGCGGGATCCGTCGCGACGCCGCTCGGCAATCCTCAGAATCTCTTCCTGTGGCAATTGAGCGGCGTGTCGTTCGGCCGTTTCGTGGTCACGCTCGGCCCGCTCGCGCTCGCGCTGATGGCGCTGCTGCTCGTGCTGACCGCGTGCGCGTTTCGTGCGAAACCGCTCGACCTGTCCGGCGACGTCGTCGCCGTTCCCGTACAACGCATGCACGCGCTGATCGCGGCAGTGCTGTTCGCGGCATTCGTGCTGCTCGCCGATGCGCACCATCCGCTGCCCGGCCTGCTTGCCGTCGCAATCGTGCTGCTCGTCGTCAAACGTGACGCAGTCCTGAAGATCGACTGGCTGCTGCTGCTGATCTTCGTGCTGATGTTCGTCGTGCTGCGCAGCGCGGCGGCGCTGCCCGTCATCCATGACGCGATTGCGCACGCGAATCTCGATTCACCGCTGCGCATCTTTGCGGCCGGTGCCGTGCTGTCGCAGGGCATCAGCAACGTGCCGGCCGCGATCCTGCTGTCGGAGTTCACGCATGACTGGCGTGCGCTCGCGTTCGGCGTATCGGTCGGCGGATTCGGTTTCGCGATCGGCTCGCTTGCGAACCTGATCGCGGTGCGTCTCGCGAAGGAGCCGCGCATGTGGCTGCCGTTCCACCTGGTCTCGATTCCATTCGCGCTCGCCAGCGCGGCACTTGGCGCGTGGCTGCTCGTTCACGGTTGAGTGATGCCGGTGCGCGTGGCACAGGCGTGCCATTCGGGTGGCGGGGAAGGTGCACAGCATTTGCGCTGGTGCGGGGCTGTTGATAAGTGCCGCAATCCACAGTCGCTCGACTGTGGTGGCACGACAACTGATTGGATAATGCGCTGCGTCAGCGTCGGTCCGGATGTCATGCATCCGGCGTGGCCGGGTGGTCACAGTGTTTCGTCTGCTTGGGGCTTCGTGCTGAGCCCGAGCCTGGAGCCGCGTCACAGCGCGGGTTCTGGGCGGCGGTCGTGACGCCCCGCCGGCGCCCGCGCCGGGCATCGTTTCCTCGCGATTCCCCCGTCGCGGCAATTTTTCGGGCAAGAAATACCGGTGCAAAAAAGCGACCTTACAACTGTCATCGTACGTCGTCGAATCGCAGCTTTTTTCACATGATGAGGCGTCGTTTTACGCAGGTTTTTGTCGCGTCTAAAGCCTTGAATCACTTGCAACTATCGCTTACAATCGCCCGGATTTGTTAGCTAGGCACCCCTGAAAGCTTTCAGAAAGCTTGGGGCCGGGTTCAAGGATTTTGCGGAAGATTGCGATGGCGGGTCAGGCGCCGGACGACAGGCACGATGATCAGCGCACGCAACGCACCGCTTCAGCGGCCGGCGAGCGGCGCGAATTCGATGATGACTGGGATGCCGAGCAGCAAGATAACAACATCGTTCCGCTCACACGGGCAGAAGCCGAAAAGCTGTTCGGCCCGAACGTGAGCAAGCCCTCGCGCGTGACCCCTCATAAGGTGGTATTCGCGCAAGTGGTTCTGTCCCTGGTTGCAACGCTGGCGTGGTGGCTGTTTTCGAAGTCGCCGGGCGCCGCTGCGCAATCCGCGTTTCTGGGCGGAGCGATTGGCTGGGTGCCCAGTGCGGTATTCGTGGCACGACTGAAGGCAGGTGGCTCGGCCACCGTGATGAGCTGGGTGATGGGCGAAGCCCTGAAACTCGCTCTGACGATCGGGATGTTCGCAGCAGTGGCGTTCGGCTGGTCCGGCGTGCACTGGGTGCCGTTCCTCGTCACGTACCTCGTCGTGCTGAAAACGTACTGGATCGCGCTGGCCTGGCGGTAAGGAACAAGCAGCGTGCGGTTTCGACAACGAACCGCACCGGCCCGTTCCCGCAATAGCGTGTTGCGGAACTGGCAAAACGATTTTCGACAATTTGGGTGGCATTAACGATATGGCAGCTAGCGAAGGCACGCGCGGTCCGGATCCGTCCGAGTACATTGCGCACCACTTGCAGAATTTCTCCACCTCGCATCAGACGTCGATTTTCGACATCCACGTCTGGAATCTCGACACGCTGTTCTGGTCGATCGTTTGCGGCATCGTGACGATCCTCCTGCTGCGTCTGGCTGCCCGCAAGGCGACGTCGGGCGTGCCGGGCCGTTTCCAGTGCGCGATCGAGATGCTCGTCGAGATGGTCGAAGACCAATCGAAGGCCATCGTTCACGGCAATCGTACCTTCATCGCTCCGCTCGCGCTCACGGTGTTCGTGTGGGTCGCGCTGATGAACTCCCTCGACTTCCTCCCCGTCGACCTGCCGGGCCGCGTGATCGGCCTGCTCGGTCTGTCGGACGTGATTTCCCACCATCGCATCGTCCCGACGGCCGACCTGAACGGCACGCTCGGCATCGCGCTCGGCGTGTTCGTCCTGATGATCTACTACAGCATCAAGATCAAGGGCGCGGGCGGCTTTGTGCATGAGCTGCTGTCGGCACCGTTTGGCGCCCACCCGCTGCTGTGGATCCCGAACCTCGCGCTCAACATCGTCGAATACCTCGCGAAGACCGTCTCCCTCGGTATGCGGTTGTTCGGCAACATGTACGCGGGTGAGCTGTTGTTCCTGTTGATCGCCCTGCTCGGCAGCATGTGGAGCTTCGGTGGCGACGCAACGTTCCTCGGCTTCGTTGGTCACGTGATCGCGGGTAGCGTCTGGGCAATCTTCCACATCCTGATTGTTCTGTTGCAGGCATTCATTTTCATGATGCTGACGCTGGTGTATCTCGGCCAAGCGCACGACAAGCACTAAGCGCGGCGTGCAAGAAAGAGTTTCCGTTTTAGTTTTTTAAATCTCAGTTCCAAGTCTTTTCACAAAGGAGTGATCATGCAAGCTTACATCGCCAACATCCAAGGTCTGACCGCCATCGGTATCGGCATCATCATCGGCCTGGGTGCAATCGGCGCCTGTATCGGTATCGCGCTGATGGGTGGTAAGTACATCGAAGCCTGCGCACGTCAGCCGGAACTCATCAACCCGCTGCAAACGAAGATGTTCCTGCTGGCTGGTCTGATCGACGCGGCATTCCTGATCGGCGTGGGTGTTGCAATGCTGTTCGCGTTCGCGAACCCGCTCCTGTCGAAGCTCGCAGGCTAAGGTTCCTCGGAAATTTGCGTCCGGCGCAAGCCGGCGCAGGGCGGAACGGAGACTTGGGGCGCTGATCGAATGCAACTCGATGAGCGCCTTACCGTTTCATTTTTCCGGAATAGCAGATAAGGAAACACCGTGAATCTCAACGCAACTCTGTTTGCGCAAATGGTCGTGTTCCTGGTCCTCGCGTGGTTCACGATGAAATTCGTGTGGCCGCCGTTGATCAACGCCCTCGACGAACGTTCGAAGAAGATCGCCGACGGCCTCGCCGCCGCCGAGAAGGGCAAGGCAGAACTCGACGCAGCGCACAAGCGCGTGGACCAGGAACTCGCGCAGGCCCGCAATGACGGCCAGCAGCGCATCGCCGACGCTGAAAAGCGTGCCCAGGCGGTCGCCGAGGAAATCAAGGCCAACGCCCAGGCTGAAGCCGCCCGCATCATCGCCCAGGCGAAGGCGGAAGCAGAACAGCAAATCGTGAAGGCGCGCGAAGCGCTGCGTGGCGAAGTCGCTACGCTGGCCGTGAAGGGCGCCGAGCAGATCCTGAAGCGCGAAGTCGATCAAACGGCCCACGCCCAACTGCTGAATCAACTGAAAGCCGAGCTCTGATCATGGCCGAACTTGCAACCATCGCCCGCCCTTACGCAGAAGCGCTGTTCCGCGTGGCCGAGGGCGGTGACATCGCCGCCTGGTCCACGCTCGTGCAAGAGCTGGCCCAGGTTGCGCGTCTGCCGGAAGTCCTGTCGGTCGCGTCGAGCCCGAAGGTGACGCGCACGCAAGTAGCCGAGTTGCTGCTTGCTGCGGTGAAGTCGCCGCTCGGAGCTGGCGCCGAAGCGAAGAACTTCGTGCAGATGCTGGTCGACAATCATCGCATCGCGCTGCTGCCGGAAATTGCCGAGCAGTTCGAGGCGCTCAAGAACGAACGTGAAGGTGCAGCCGACGCCGAGATCGTGAGCGCGTTCCCGCTGAACGGCGCGGATCTCGAGAGTCTCGTCTCGGGCCTCGAACGCAAGTTCAAGCGCAAGCTGAAACCGACGGTCGCAGTCGATTCGTCGCTGATCGGCGGCGTGCGCGTGACGGTCGGCGACGAAGTGCTCGACACCTCGGTTCGCGCGCGCCTCGCATCGATGCAGGCTGCGTTGACCGCCTGAGCGCCACGCCGGCACGCAACAGAATTGACTATCAGGAGCGAATAATGCAACTCAATCCCTCTGAGATCAGCGAGCTGATCAAGAGCCGGATCCAGGGCCTTGAAGCGAGCGCAGACGTTCGCAACCAGGGCACCGTGATCTCCGTGACCGACGGTATCGTGCGTATCCACGGCCTGTCGGACGTGATGCAGGGCGAAATGCTCGAGTTTCCGGGCAACACGTTCGGCCTCGCGCTGAACCTCGAGCGCGACTCGGTCGGCGCGGTGATTCTCGGCGAATACGAACACATCTCGGAAGGCGACATCGTCAAGACGACGGGTCGCATTCTCGAAGTCCCGGTTGGCCCGGAACTCGTCGGCCGCGTGGTCGACGCGCTCGGCAACCCGATCGACGGCAAGGGCCCGGTCAACGCGAAGCTGACCGACGCGATCGAAAAGATCGCCCCGGGCGTGATCTGGCGTAAGTCGGTGTCGCAGCCGGTGCAGACGGGCATCAAGTCGATCGACGCAATGGTGCCGATCGGCCGTGGCCAGCGTGAGCTGATCATCGGCGACCGTCAGTGCGGCAAGACCGCGGTGGCGCTCGACGCGATCATCAACCAGAAGGGCAAGGACCTGATCTGTATCTACGTCGCGATCGGCCAGAAGGCTTCGTCGATCATGAACGTGGTTCGCAAGCTCGAAGAAACGGGCGCGATGGAATACACGATCGTCGTCGCCGCTTCGGCTTCGGATTCGGCCGCGATGCAGTACCTCGCACCGTACGCCGGCTGCACGATGGGCGAATACTTCCGCGACCGCGGTCAAGATGCGCTGATCATCTATGACGACTTGACCAAGCAAGCGTGGGCATACCGTCAGATCTCGCTGCTGCTGCGCCGCCCGCCGGGCCGTGAAGCGTACCCGGGTGACGTGTTCTATCTCCACTCGCGTCTGCTCGAGCGTGCTGCTCGCGTGTCGGAAGAGTACGTCGAGAAGTTCACGAACGGCGAAGTGAAGGGCAAGAGCGGTTCGCTGACGGCACTGCCGGTCATCGAAACGCAGGCGGGCGACGTGACCGCGTTCGTTCCGACGAACGTGATCTCGATTACCGACGGCCAGATCTTCCTGGAAACCGACCTGTTCAACGCAGGCATCCGCCCGGCAATCAACGCCGGCGTGTCGGTGTCGCGAGTCGGTGGCGCCGCTCAGACGAAGGTCGTGAAGAAGCTGTCGGGCGGTATCCGTACCGACCTCGCGCAGTACCGTGAACTGGCCGCATTCGCGCAGTTCGCATCGGACCTCGACGAAGCGACCCGCAAGCAGCTCGAGCGCGGCCGCCGCGTGACGGAACTGCTGAAGCAGCCGCAGTACCAGCCGCTGCAGGTGTGGGAACTGGCCGTGTCGCTGTACGCCGCAAACAACGGCTACCTCGACGACCTCGACGTCAAGCAAGTGCTGTCGTTCGAGAAGGGCCTGCGCGAAAACCTGAAGACCAGCCACGCTGACCTCATCAAGCGCATCGAAGACACCAAGGATCTCTCGAAGGACGACGAAGGCGCACTGCGCTCGGCGATCGAATCCTTCAAGAAGTCCGGTGCCTATTGATCCGCGAGTGACACACTGAGGCCGCGCGGGTGCTGATGCGCCCGCGCTGCTTCGGTCAAGGAGCAAGCTATGGCTGGAATGAAGGAAATTCGCGGCAAGATCAAGAGCGTGCAGAACACGCGCAAGATCACGAAGGCGATGGAGATGGTGGCCGCATCGAAGATGCGCCGCGCGCAGGAACGCATGCGCGCCGCTCGTCCGTATGCGGACAAGGTCCGTGCCATCGCCGCGCACATGAGCCGCGCGAACCCCGAGTACCGCCACCCGTTCATGGTGGCGAACGAAGGCGCGCAGACGGCCGGCATCATCCTCGTCACGACGGACAAGGGGCTGTGCGGCGGTCTGAACACCAACGTGCTGCGTGCGACGGTGCAGAAGTTCAAGGAGCTGGAAGAGAAGGGCCAGAAGGTCGAAGCCACCGCGATCGGTAGCAAGGGCCTCGGGTTCCTGAACCGCTTCGGCGCGAAGGTGATGTCGCAGGTCGTGCACCTCGGCGACACCCCGCACCTGGACAAGCTGATCGGCGCCGTGAAGACGCAGCTCGATCTGTACTCGGAAGGCAAGCTGTCGGCGGTTTATATCGCTTACACGCGCTTCGTCAACACGATGAAGCAGGAAGCCGTGATCGAGCAGTTGCTGCCGCTGTCGTCGGAACACTTCGAAGCCGATGACGGTACGCCGGCCACGTCGTGGGACTACATCTACGAGCCGGACGCGCAGGCAGTCGTCGACGAACTGCTCGTGCGTTACGTCGAGGCGCTGGTGTACCAGGCCGTCGCGGAAAACATGGCGTCCGAGCAATCGGCGCGCATGGTCGCGATGAAGGCCGCGTCCGACAACGCGAAGACGGTGATCAGCGAACTGCAGCTCGTGTACAACAAGAGCCGTCAGGCCGCGATCACGAAAGAACTGTCGGAGATCGTCGGCGGCGCAGCCGCTGTTTAAGCGCGCGCCCGGGACGACAACTGCGCCTTTGCGCGAGTAAAGAATCAGGTATTTAAAGGAAAAGCGATGAGTACTGCTGCTTTGGTAGAAGGCAAGATCGTACAGTGCATCGGCGCCGTTATCGACGTGGAATTCCCGCGCGACAGCATGCCGAAGATCTACGACGCGCTTATTCTCGATGGCTCGGAACTGACGCTCGAAGTCCAGCAACAGCTGGGCGACGGCGTGGTCCGTACCATTTGTCTGGGTGCATCCGACGGCCTGCGCCGCGGCCTGACCGTGAAAAACACGGCAAAGCCGATCTCGGTGCCGGTCGGCAAGCCGACCCTCGGCCGAATCATGGACGTGCTCGGCCGTCCGATCGACGAAGCCGGCCCGATCGAAAGCGAAACGACGCGTTCGATCCACCAGAAGGCTCCGGCGTTCGACGAACTGTCGCCGTCGACCGAACTGCTCGAAACGGGTATCAAGGTCATCGACCTGATCTGCCCGTTCGCAAAGGGCGGCAAGGTTGGCCTGTTCGGCGGTGCTGGCGTGGGCAAGACCGTCAACATGATGGAGCTCATCAACAACATCGCGAAGGAACACGGCGGTTACTCCGTGTTCGCGGGCGTGGGCGAGCGTACCCGTGAAGGGAACGACTTCTACCACGAAATGA
This sequence comes from Burkholderia sp. 4NA327C6, assembly GCF_005502655.1. Taxonomy (NCBI): domain Bacteria; kingdom Pseudomonadati; phylum Pseudomonadota; class Betaproteobacteria; order Burkholderiales; family Burkholderiaceae; genus Burkholderia; species Burkholderia sp. 4NA327C6. The sequence goes on from NZ_SCNZ01000014.1 coordinate 94,072, forward strand.
AGGACTCGAACGTTCTCGACAAGGTCGCGCTGGTGTACGGCCAGATGAACGAGCCGCCGGGCAACCGTCTGCGCGTCGCGCTGACCGGCCTGACGATGGCCGAGCACTTCCGTGACGAAGGCCTCGACGTGCTGTTCTTCGTCGACAACATCTACCGTTTCACGCTGGCCGGTACCGAAGTGTCGGCACTGCTTGGCCGTATGCCGTCGGCAGTGGGCTATCAGCCGACGCTGGCTGAAGAAATGGGCAAGCTGCAAGAGCGCATCACGTCGACCAAGAAGGGCTCGATTACGTCGGTCCAGGCCGTGTACGTCCCTGCGGACGACTTGACCGACCCGTCGCCGGCTACGACCTTCGGCCACCTGGACGCAACCGTCGTTCTGTCGCGTGACATCGCTTCGCTGGGTATCTACCCGGCGGTCGACCCGCTCGACTCGACGTCGCGCCAGATCGACCCGAACGTGATCGGTGAAGAGCACTACTCGATCACCCGTCGCGTTCAGCAGACGCTGCAGCGCTACAAGGAACTGCGCGACATCATCGCGATTCTGGGTATGGACGAACTGTCGCCGGAAGACAAGCTGTCGGTCGCGCGCGCTCGTAAGATCCAGCGTTTCCTGTCGCAGCCGTTCCACGTTGCTGAAGTGTTCACGGGCTCGCCGGGCAAGTACGTGCCGCTGAAGGAAACGATCCGCGGCTTCAAGATGATCGTCGACGGCGAGTGCGACCACCTGCCGGAACAGGCGTTCTACATGGTCGGCACGATCGACGAGGCCTTCGAAAAGGCCAAGAAGATCTCGTAAGGATCGGGTGAGTCGCACGGCGCGTTCTAGTCGGGATTGGCAGTCGGACTGACAATCCCGGCCGGTCGCGCCGACCGCAACACGCTCAATCCGCCGTGCATGGGATCGGCGCAGGCGCGCAAGTGCCCGCTCCGATCGACAGGAGTCGATATGGCAACCATCAAAGTAGACGTCGTCAGCGCGGAAGAGCAGATCTTCTCGGGCGAGGCGAAATTCGTCGCGCTGCCGGGCGAAACGGGTGAGCTGGGCATTCTGCCGGGCCACACGCCGCTGATCACGCGGATTCGTCCGGGTGCGGTGCGCATCGAAGTCGAGGGCGGCAACGACGAATTCGTGTTCGTCGCGGGCGGCATTCTCGAAGTGCAGCCGGGCGCCGTGACGGTGCTCGCCGATACCGCGATCCGCGGCAAGGACCTCGACGCGGCGAAAGCCGAGGAAGCACGCAAGCGTGCCGAGGAAACGCTGCAGAACGCGAAGTCGGATCTCGACCTCGCGAAGGCGCAATCCGAGCTCGCGACCGCGATGGCGCAGCTCGAGGCGATCCAGCGTCTGGCGAAGATCCGCAGCCGGCACTGAGCCGCGCCGCGTATCCCGCGAAAGAAAGCAGCCTTCGGGCTGCTTTTTTTTCGCCCTCCGCTTTCGTCTGTTTTTTTGCGGGCCGGATCATTTCGTCCGGTCGTGCTATTTCATCCGTCCGCCGCGATTTGCTGTCAGAGTATCGTCAGCCGCGCGCGTCATCATCCGTGTCGAGGCCGTCCGTCGCGAATGCGCGGCGGAGGCGGGCGCCGCAAGCGCGCAGGCCGACCAGACAAAAAAGGACGGAGACATTCATGGCAGCAGACCTTGGCGTGGGCGCGCTGATCTCGCCCGAAAACGGCTTGTCGTACGTACGTGGCACAACCGACGTGCCGCTCTCCGAAGCGACGATCGGCCGGTTCCTGCTCGACACGGCCGGGCGCTTTCCCGATCGCCCGGCCGTCGTGTTCCGCGAGCAGCGGGTGCGCTGGACCTGGCGCGAGTTCGCGAACGAAGTCGACGTGCTCGCGTCCGGCCTGGCTTCGCTCGGCATCGTGAAGGGCGATCGCGTCGGCATCTGGTCGCCGAACCGCAGCGAATGGCTGCTCACGCAGTTCGCGACCGCGCGGATCGGCGCGGTGCTCGTCAACATCAATCCGGCCTACCGGCTGTCGGAACTCGAATACGCGCTGAACAAGGTCGGTTGCAAGGCGGTGATCGCCGCCGAACGCTTCAAGACGTCCGCGTATGTCGAGATGCTGCAGACCATCGCGCCGGAACTCGCGACCGCGACGCCGGGCGACCTGCATGCGGCTCGCGTGCCGAGCCTGCGCACGGTCGTGTCGATGGGCGACGTCGCGCCGGCCGGCATGTTCCGCTTCGCGGACCTGATGGCGCGCGGCCGCCAGGCCGTCGATCCCGCATTGCTCGATGCGCTCGGCGCGACGCTCGAGGCCAACGAGCCGATCAACATCCAGTTCACGAGCGGCACGACGGGCAGCCCGAAGGGCGCGACGCTCACGCACCGCAACGTCGTCAACAACGGGCGCTCGATCGCGACGGCGATGCGTTTCACCGAGCACGACACGTTGTGCATTCCGGTGCCGCTGTATCACTGCTTCGGGATGGTGCTCGCCGTGCTCGCGTGCGTGTCGAAGGGCGCGGCGATGGTGTTCCCCGGCGAAGCGTTCGACCCGGTCGCCACGCTCGCGGCGGTGGCGGAGGAGCGCTGCACCGCGCTGCATGGCGTGCCGACGATGTTCATCGCCGAGCTCGATCACCCCGAGTTCGCGAAATTCGACCTGTCGACGCTGCGCACCGGGATCATGGCCGGCTCGCCGTGCCCGATCGAGACGATGAAGCGCGTCGTGTCGCAGATGCACCTGTCGGAGATCACGATCGCGTACGGGATGACGGAAACGAGCCCGGTTTCGTTCCAGAGTTCGACCGACGATCCGCTCGAGAAGCGTACGACGACGGTCGGGCGCATTCAGCCGCACCTGGAAGTGAAGATCGTCGATCCGAGCGGCGGCATCGTGCCGGTCGGCACGACGGGCGAGCTGTGCACGAAGGGCTATTCGGTGATGCTCGGCTACTGGGACGACGATGCGAAGACGCGCGAGGTGCTGGTGGACGGCTGGATGCATACGGGCGACCTCGCGACGCTCGATGCGGACGGCTACTGCAACATCGTCGGCCGGCTCAAGGACATGGTGATTCGCGGCGGCGAGAACGTCTATCCGCGCGAGATTGAGGAATTCCTGTTTCGGCATCCGAAGATCCAGAGCGCGCAGGTATTCGGCGTGCCCGATGCGAAGTACGGCGAGGAGCTGTGCGCGTGGATCGTGCTGCGCGCGGACGAGCAGATGACCGAAGACGACGTGCGCGCGTTCTGCAACGGGCAGATCGCGCACTACAAGATCCCGCGCTACATCCGCTTCGTCGACGAGCTGCCGATGACGGTGACGGGCAAGGTGCAGAAGTTCGTGATGCGCGACCGGATGATCGAGGAGCTGAAGCTCGACGTGCAGAAGACCGCGTAGCGCGGCGTGAAGGCGGGAAAAACGCGGCGGCCTGCGGGCCGTTGCGTTTTCGATGGACGAAAAAAAGCGGGCTTATTAGCCCGCTAAAAACCACACGCTACGGGGTTAGCGCGAGGAGACCAAAGATGAAACCGAGTCCGGCGGGGGGCCGGAAACGACTCCAACAGGGATGCCCCTCGGAAGGGCTTCGGTACGTGACCGACTGGCTCGCAGCGCTTCGCGTCCGCTCACACTTGGCACACGAGACCGCATCCGTGTTGAAACCGTTGAGGCCATTGTGGGCGAATTAATGACCCCTCGCGGTAACAAAGTGTTTCAGGTTGTAACGCCCGCCAGATAAGGCTTTCCGGGATTTTTTGCTGTTTTTGAGGGCCTGAAAAAGGTCATTTTTACCCATATTTTCCGCAGCGTTTTCAGCGCATGCGCGCAATGCGTTTTTCATGCGTATCAGGCTCGACGAATTGCCGATTTGCACGCGAGAAAATGCGTCTTTCGGCCGATACCACGCATGACGATTCATTCGTCAGAAAGATTTTGAAACGTGATTGGCATGCGCGGAAGTCGGCCGTTCGGCCAATTCGTTCGCGTCGGGCCAATTTCCCGGGTGTCGGCGCGCGGCACCGAAGTGTAACGACGGTGATCGGGCCACCGCCGCGCAGCGACTTTTGCGGGCAGCGGATGCGGGGTCGGTGCCCGCTACCGGCCGCCACGCACGAGCCTGCTTACTTCAGCCACTTATCCGAAATCGCCTGGTATTCGCCGGTCGACAGCGCGAGATGCAGCCACTGATCGACGTACTGCTGGAACGCGACGTCGCCGCGCGGCACCATGTACGCCTTCTCGCCGAACTGGAACGGCTTGTCCGGATGCACCGAGCACAGGCCCGGATTCAGCTTTTGCTGCAGCAGCGTCTCGGACGCATCCGTCACCATCACGTCCGCCTTGCCGGCGAGGATCTGCTTGAAGATCGTTACGTTGTCCGGATAGACGGTGAGGTTCGCGTGCGTGAAATACTGCTTCGCGAAACGCTCGTTGGTGCCGCCCGGGTTCACGATCACGCGCGTTTCCGGCCGGTCGATCTGCGTGACGCTCTGGTATTTGTCGGCGTCCGCGCAGCGCACGATCGGCGTCTTGCCGTCGACCACGTACGGCTGCGTGAAGAACACGCGCTTCTGGCGCTCGAGCGTCGTCGATACGCCGCCCACCGCGATGTCGCATTTCGCGACGAAATCGCCGGTCAGGTTCGGCCAGCTCGTCTTCACGTAGTCGGTCTTCACGCCGAGCGACTTCGCGAGCGATTCGGCCATGTCGATGTCGATGCCCTCGAAGCGGCCGTCCGCGCGGTAGTACGAATACGGCTTGTAGTCGCCCGTCGTGCACACGCGCAGCGTGCCGCGCGCGAGCACGTCGTCGAGCCGCGAGCCGGCGCCCGGTGCGGTAGCAGCAGCGCCCGCGCCGGTCTGCGCGTGCGCGGCGGCGCAGCAAAGCAATGCGGTGGCGGCGAGCGTGGCGAATGTCTTCATCGGTCTCCTCCTTCGTTTCGTTCGATATGAGCGTCCGATCATAACGGAGCCATCGCGCGCGTCATATGGCCGCCATCGCGTCGGCATGCGCAGCCCGACGGCGGCTGTCCGGTAAAATGCCGCTTTGCTCTCGCATCGTCGCTCCTACCGTGGCCCATACCCTGCTCAACGACACCTTCCTGCGTGCGCTTCTGCGCGAGCCGACCGACTACACGCCGATCTGGCTGATGCGCCAGGCCGGCCGCTACCTGCCCGAATACAATGCGACGCGCGCACGCGCCGGCAGCTTCCTCGGTCTCGCGAAGAATCCCGACTACGCGACCGAAGTGACGCTGCAGCCGCTCGAGCGCTTTCCGCTCGACGCCGCGATCCTGTTCTCGGACATCCTGACGATTCCCGATGCGATGGGGCTCGGCCTCGACTTCCAGGTCGGCGAAGGGCCGAAGTTCGCGCATCCGGTGCGCACCGAGGCCGACGTCGCGAAGCTCGCGGTGCCGGACATCGAAGCAACGCTCGGCTACGTGACGGGCGCCGTGCGCGAAATCCGTCGCGCGCTCACCGACGGCCAGGGCCGCCAGCGCGTGCCGCTGATCGGCTTTTCGGGCAGCCCGTGGACGCTCGCGTGCTACATGGTCGAAGGCGGCGGGTCGGACGATTTCCGCACGGTGAAGTCGATGGCGTATTCGCGCCCCGACCTGATGCACCGGATCCTCGACGTGAACGCGCAGGCGGTGGCCGCGTACCTGAACGCGCAGATCGAAGCGGGCGCCCAGGCCGTGATGATCTTCGATACATGGGGCGGCGCGCTGGCGGACGGCGCGTACCAGCGCTTCTCGTTGGACTACATCCGCCGCGTGGTGTCGCAGCTCAAGCGCGAGCACGACGGCGAGCGCGTGCCGGTGATCACGTTCACGAAGGGCGGCGGGCTGTGGCTCGAGGAGATCGCGGCAACCGGCGTCGATGCGGTCGGGCTCGACTGGACGGTCAACCTCGGCAAGGCACGCGAGCGCGTCGCGGGCAAGGTCGCGCTGCAGGGCAACCTCGACCCGACGATCCTGTTTGCGCCGCCGGCCGCGGTGCGTGAGCAGGCGCGCGCGGTGCTCGACAGCTATGGCAACCATCCGGGCCACGTGTTCAACCTCGGGCACGGTATTTCGCAATTCACGTCGCCCGATCACGTTGCCGAACTCGTCGACGAAGTGCATAGCCACAGCCGCGCGATCCGTAGCGCAGCCGCCGGCTGAACGCAAGCGCTGTCATGCTGCACTGCGGCGTGACTGCGTTTCGTTACCGGCACTAAACAGGGCGCAACCCCGCACCGGTTGCCGATTCAGTGCTTGTCAAGACTTGACTTATACACATTTTCCACGTTGCAGCGCGGTAGAGCCCTGTATCGGTCAATTTGTCTCGCTATGGTTCGGTAATTTGAATAGCAGCCTTATGGAATAAGGCTCCGCGGGGCACCGCTACAAGCGGCGAAAATCAGCGCAAAGCGCGGCCCCGCGCGCGTTGCGGCCATCGAGCGGCGAGTTCTCAACAAAGTTATCCACAGGCTGGCCAGGGTATACGGCGATTCCTAATGCGAATCCAAAACTTAGCGCCGAATCTGAAGTTTTACTTTAAGTTCGCTGCCCCGATGCGGGCGCGGATGTCGGCCGTCCAGGCCCATGCGGCGCACGCCGCCGCCGGAGCGTGGGGATGAGCGGCACCTATCTGCGCGTCGCGCTCGACCATCCGCTCGCCACCCTGTTCGACTACCGCTGCGACGCGCAACCGGCGCCCGGGCCCGGCACGCTCGTGCAGGTGCCGTTCGGCAAGCGGCAGGCCGTCGGGCTCGTCTGCGAAGTGACGACTCACACCGACGTGCCACCGTCGCGGCTGCGCGCGATCGACGCGATCTGCACCGACCTGCCGCCGTTGTCGCCGGACTGGCTCGCGCTCGTATCGTTCGCCGCGGATTACTACCAGCGCGGGCGTGGCGAGGTCGCGCTGCCGGCGCTGCCGCAGGCGCTGCGCGATGCCGGGCGCTGGGGGCGGCTGCTCGCGCCCGAGGTGCGTTACCGGCCGACGGAAACCGGCCGCGCGGCGCTGCCCGACGCGTTGCCCGCGCGCGGGGCCGCGCTGCGGCGGCTCGCGCAGGCGCTGGTCGACACCGGCTCGCTGGCGCTGCCCGACGCGCGCGCGCTGCACCCGAAGGCGGCGGCCACGCTCGACGACTGGGCGGCGCGCGGCTGGGTCGACGTCGAGGAGATCGGCTGGGCCGATGCGCCTGTGCCCAAAGCTGTGGATAACCTGTTGGCAGCCGGTGGACGAACTGTGCCGCCGGCGCTCACGGACCAGCAGGCCGAGGCGCTCGACGCGATCCGCGCCGCGCAGGGCTTCGCGCCGTTCCTGCTGCACGGCGTGACGGGCAGCGGCAAGACCGAGGTCTATCTGCACGCGCTCGCGTCGCTGCTCGACGCGCGGCCGGATGCGCAGGCGCTCGTGCTCGTTCCCGAAATCAACCTGACGCCGCAGTTCGAAGCCGCGTTTCGCGCGCGTTTCGCGGGGGCGCTCCCCGACGACGCGATCGTCACGCTGCACAGCGGGCTCGCGGAGGGCGAGCGGGCGCGCAACTGGCTCGCCGCGCATACGGGCCGCGCGCGGATCGTGCTCGGCACGCGCCTCGCGGTGCTCGCGTCGATGCCGACGCTCGCGCTGATCGTCGTCGACGAGGAGCACGAGCCCGCTTACAAGCAGCAGGAAGGGCTGCGCTATTCGGCGCGCGATCTCGCCGTGTGGCGCGCGAAGCAGCTCGGCATCACGGTCGTGCTCGGCTCGGCGACGCCGTCGCTCGAAAGCTGGTGGCAGGCCGAGCAGGGCCGCTACACGCGGCTCACGCTGTCGCGTCGCGCGGTGGCCGACGCGACGCTGCCGACCGTGCGGCTGATCGACCTCGAAGAGGAGCGGCGCCGCGGGCGCGCGTCGATGGGCGGGCTGTCGGGGCCGCTCGTCGCGGCGCTGAAGGCGCGGCTCGAGCGCGGCGAACAGAGCCTCGTGTTCCTGAACCGGCGCGGTTATGCGCCGCAGCTCGCGTGCGACGCGTGCGGCTGGGTCGCCGGCTGCCCGCGCTGCAGCGCGTACGTCGTGCTGCACAAGCCCGAGCATGCGTTGCGCTGCCATCACTGCGGCTGGGAATCGCGCATTCCGCGGTCGTGCCCCGAGTGCGGCAACGTCGACATCGCGCCGCTCGGGCGCGGCACGCAACGGATCGAGGAAGCGCTCGCCGAAGCCGTGCCGGGCGCGCGCGTGCTGCGCATCGACGCGGACAGCACGCGCCGCAAGGGCAGCGCCCAGGCGCTCTTTTCCGACGTGCATGCGGGTGAGGTCGATATCCTCGTCGGCACGCAGATGATCGCGAAGGGGCACGACTTCCAGCGCGTGTCGCTCGTCGGCGTGCTCAATGCCGACACCGCGCTGTTCTCGCACGACTTCCGCGCGAGCGAACGGCTGTTCGCGCAGCTGATGCAGGTGAGCGGCCGCGCGGGCCGCGCCGGGCTGCCGGGCGAAGTGCTCGTGCAGACACGTTACCCGCGTCACGCGCTGTACCACGCGCTCGGGCGGCAGGATTACGTCGGCTTCGCGAATTCGACGCTCGGCGAGCGCCGCGACGCGCACCTGCCGCCATTCGTCTACCAGGCGTTGCTGCGCGCCGAAGGGCGCACGCTCGACGCCGCGCTCGCGTTCCTGCTGCAAGCCGCGGCCGCGTTGCCGGGGCTGCCGGGCGCCGATCGCGTGACGGTCTACGACGCGGTGCCGATGACGATCGTCAAGGTCGCGAACGTGCATCGCGCGCAGTTGCTGCTCGAAAGCGCATCGCGGGCGGCGCTGCAGCATGCGCTGCGCGCATGGCAGCCTGAGCTGCGCGCGCTGAAGGGCGTGCTGCGATGGAGCGTCGAGGTCGATCCGCTGGATATCTGAGCTGAGCGGCGGCGCGGCATGCGGCCACCGTGCTGCTTGCCGCTGCGTTGCACCCCCGGCCGCCGGGCCGGGTACCCGCGAACCATCTCTTGCCGCCCGGCCGCGCCCGGGCGCCGCACCGTCCCCCATACCCAGTGCAACCCGTTTTCGTCCGCCGCGACGCGCGCGGAAGGTTGCGCACGCATGTCAAAGCAGCCCGATCAGGGAAAACACCGAGCCTCCGACCACGGGCAACTCCTAGGTTGCAACCGCATAAGTGGCTGATTATATTGAGTAACCTAAGGGTGCAACCCATCTCGTAATTCGGTTGCACCTTTTTATTGCGTGCCGTAGGATTTCGCGCATCCTCTCACACCACATTGCCGGGCTCGCACCGGCGCACGAACCCACCATGGCAAGCACGACTCTCGGCGTCAAAGTCGACGACCTTCTCCGCTCGCGCCTCAAGGACGCCGCCGCGCGTCTCGAGCGCACCCCCCACTGGCTGATCAAGCAGGCGATCTTCGCGTATCTCGAACGGATCGAGCACGGCCAGTTGCCGCCCGAGCTGTCGGGCCACAGCGGCGTGACGGAGCTCGCCGACGGTCAGTCCGCGGACGGCGACGACGACAACTCGCCGCATCCGTTCCTCGAGTTCGCGCAGAACGTGCAACCGCAATCGGTGCTGCGCGCGGCGATCACAGCGGCGTACCGCCGCCCCGAGCCGGAATGCGTGCCGTTCCTGCTCGGCCAGGCGCGCCTGCCCGCGAACCTGCAGGCGGACGTGCAGGCGCTCGCGACGAAGCTCGTCGAGGCGCTGCGCGAGAAGAGCTCCGGCGGTGGCGTCGAAGGGCTGATCCACGAGTTCTCGCTGTCGAGCCAGGAAGGCGTCGCGCTGATGTGCCTCGCCGAAGCGCTGCTGCGCATTCCCGATCGCGCGACCCGCGATGCGCTGATCCGCGACAAGATCAGCAAGGGCGACTGGCGCTCGCACGTCGGCCACGCGCCGTCGCTGTTCGTGAACGCGGCCACGTGGGGGCTGATGATCACCGGCAAGCTCGTGACGACCAACAGCGAAGCCGGGCTGTCGTCGGCGCTCACGCGCCTGATCGGCCGCGGCGGCGAGCCGCTGATCCGCAAGGGCGTCGACATGGCGATGCGCCTGATGGGCGAGCAGTTCGTCACCGGCGAGACGATTTCCGAAGCACTGGCGAACAGCCGCAAGTACGAAGCGCGCGGCTTCCGCTACTCGTACGACATGCTCGGCGAAGCGGCAACGACCGAAGAGGACGCGCAGCGCTACTACGCGTCGTACGAACAGGCGATCCATGCGATCGGCAAGGCGGCCGGCGGCCGCGGGATCTATGAAGGCCCGGGCATCTCGATCAAGCTGTCGGCGCTGCACGCGCGCTACTCGCGCTCGCAGCAGGACCGCACGATGAGCGAGCTGCTGCCGCGCGTGCGCGCGCTCGCGCTGCTCGCGCGCCGCTACGACATCGGCCTGAACATCGATGCCGAAGAAGCCGACCGCCTCGAACTGTCGCTCGACCTGCTCGAGGCGCTGTGCTTCGATCCGGATCTCGCGGGCTGGAACGGCATCGGCTTCGTCGTGCAGGGTTACCAGAAGCGCTGCCCGTTCGTGATCGACTACCTGATCGATCTCGCGCGCCGCAGCCGTCACCGCCTGATGATCCGCCTCGTGAAGGGCGCGTACTGGGATACCGAGATCAAGCGCGCGCAGGTCGACGGCCTCGAAGGCTATCCGGTCTACACGCGCAAGATCTACACGGACGTGTCGTACCTCGCGTGCGCGAAGAAGCTGCTCGCGGCGCCGGACGCCGTGTATCCGCAGTTCGCGACGCACAACGCGTACACGCTGGCCGCGATCTACCAGCTCGCGGGCCAGAACTACTACCCGGGCCAGTACGAATTCCAGTGCCTGCACGGGATGGGCGAGCCGCTGTACGAGGAAGTCACCGGCCGCGACAAGCTGAACCGCCCGTGCCGCGTGTACGCGCCGGTCGGCACGCACGAGACGCTGCTCGCGTACCTGGTGCGCCGGCTGCTCGAGAACGGCGCGAACACGTCGTTCGTGAACCGCATCGCGGATAAATCGGTGTCGGTGAAGGAGCTGGTTGCCGATCCGGTCGACGAGGCATCGAAGGTCGTGCCGCTCGGCGCGCCGCACGCGAAGATCCCGCTGCCGCGCAACCTGTACGGCGACGAGCGCCCCAACTCGATGGGCCTCGACCTGTCGAACGAACACCGTCTCGCGTCGCTGTCGTCGGCGCTGCTCGCAAGTGCGCATTTCCCGTGGCGTGCGGCGCCGATGCTCGCCGACGACACGCTCGCCGACGCGCCGCCCCGCGACGTGCGCAACCCGGCCGATCAGCGCGATCTGGTCGGCACGGTCAGCGAAGCGACGGCCGAACACGTGAGCGCGGCGCTCGCGCACGCGGTGGCCGCCGCGCCGATCTGGCAGGCGACGCCGGTCGATGCCCGCGCCGATTGCCTGGTGCGCGCGGCCGACCTGCTCGAAGCGCAGATGCACACGCTGATGGGCCTGATCGTGCGCGAAGCCGGCAAATCGCTGCCGAACGCGATCGCCGAAATCCGCGAAGCGGTCGACTTCCTGCGCTACTACGCCGCACAGATCCGCGACGAGTTCTCGAACGACACGCACCGTCCGCTCGGCCCCGTGGTCTGTATCAGCCCGTGGAACTTCCCGCTCGCGATCTTCATGGGCCAGGTGGCCGCGGCACTGGCCGCCGGCAACACGGTGCTCGCGAAGCCGGCCGAACAGACGCCGCTGATCGCTGCGCAAGCCGTGCGCCTGCTGCGCGAGGCCGGCGTGCCGGCCGGTGCGGTGCAGCTGCTGCCGGGCACCGGCGAGACCGTCGGCGCGGCGCTGGTGGCCGACGCGCGTACCCGCGCGGTGATGTTCACCGGTTCGACCGAAGTCGCGCGGCTGATCAACAAGACGCTCGCCGCGCGCCTCGACCCGGACGGCAAGCCGATTCCGCTGATCGCTGAAACGGGCGGCCAGAACGCGATGATCGTCGACTCGTCGGCGCTCGCGGAGCAGGTCGTCGCGGACGTGATGCAGTCGTCGTTCGACTCGGCCGGTCAACGGTGTTCGGCGCTGCGCGTTCTGTGTCTGCAGGACGACGTTGCGGACCGCACGCTGACGATGCTCAAGGGCGCGATGCACGAGCTGGCGCTCGGCAACCCCGACCGGCTGTCGACCGACGTCGGCCCGGTGATCGATGCCGAAGCGAAGCAGACGATCGACACGCACGTCGCGGCGATGAAGGACAAGGGCCACGCGGTCACGCAACTGCCTGCGCCGGAAGCCTGCGCGCACGGCACGTTCGTGCCGCCGACGCTGATCGAGATCGGCAGCATCGACGAGTTGAAGCGCGAAGTGTTCGGCCCCGTGCTGCACGTGGTGCGCTACCGCCGCAGCCAGCTCGACAAACTGCTCGAGCAGATCCGCGCGACCGGCTACGGGCTGACGCTCGGCATCCACACGCGGATCGACGAGACGATCGCGCACGTGATCTCGAATGCACACGTCGGCAACATCTACGTGAACCGCAACGTGATCGGCGCGGTGGTCGGCGTGCAGCCGTTCGGCGGCGAAGGGCTGTCGGGCACGGGCCCGAAGGCCGGCGGCGCGCTGTACCTGCAGCGCCTGCTCGCGACGCGGCCGTCGGGCCTGCCGCGTTCGCTCGCGCAGATGCTGATCGCGGACGGTGCGGTGGAGGGCGACGCACGCGGCAACCCGGCGGCGGCGCTCACGACGCTGCGCGACTGGCTGATCGAGCAGCGCGAGCCGGCACTGGCGGCACGTTGCGACGGCTACCTGGCGCAGGTGCCGGCCGGCGCAACCGCGGTGCTGACCGGTCCGACGGGCGAGCGAAACACGTATACACTCGGCCCGCGCGGCACGGTGTTGTGTGTCGCGGCGACGCCGGGCGGTGCGCGCGCGCAGTTCGCGGCGGTGCTGGCGACCGGTAACCGCGCGCTGTTCGCGGGTGCGGCCGGCGAGGCGCTGGTTGCCGCGCTGCCGGCCTCGCTGAAGGCTCACGCGACCGTGCGCAAGCAGGCCGACGCGCCGTTCGACGCGGTGCTGTTCGAAGGCGACAGCGACGAACTGCAGACGCTCGTGAAGGACGTCGCGCAGCGGCCGGGCCCGATCGTGTCGGTGCAGGGCGTGTCGGTGGGCGCGTTCGAGAACGGCGATGCGGAAGATTACGCGCTGGAACGGCTGCTGACGGAGCGCTCGGTGAGCGTGAACACGGCCGCGGCGGGTGGCAATGCGAATTTGATGACGATCGGCTGATCATCCTTGCCGTTCGGATCAAACAAAGGAAGCGGCTAGGCGATCCCGAAGCCGCTCCATTTACCCTGGTACCAAGGAGATGCTATGCAACACACGATGAAAAAGCTGGCAGGCGCGACGTTCGTCGCGGTCATGTCGCTGGCGGGGACGGCCCATGCGGATGACGTGAAGATCGGTTACGCAGGGCCGATGACGGGCGCGCAGGCGCACTACGGCAAGGATATGCAGAACGGGATCGCGCTCGCGATCGAGGATTTCAACGCGACGAGCCCGAAGATCGGCGGCAAGCCGGTGAAGTTCGTGCTCGACACGCAGGACGACCAGGCTGACCCGCGCACCGGCACGACGGTCGCGCAGAAGCTCGTCGACGACGGCATCAAGGGCATGCTCGGCCACTTCAATTCGGGCACGACGATCCCGGCTTCGCGCATCTACGCGAACGCGGGCATTCCGCAGATCGCGATGGCGACCGCACCGGAATACACGCAGCAGGGCTACAAGACGACCTTCCGCATGATGACGTCCGACACGCAGCAGGGCTCGGTGGCCGGCACGTTCGCATCGAAGGATCTCGGCATGAAGAAGATCGCGATCGTCGACGACCGCACGGCCTACGGCCAGGGTCTCGCCGACCAGTTCGAGAAGGCCGCGAAGGCCGGCGGCGCGACGATCGTCGACCGTGAATTCACGAACGACAAGGCTGTTGACTTCAAGGCGATCCTGACCAAGCTGAAGGCGGCGAAGCCGGATCTCGTCTACTACGGCGGCGCGGATTCGCAGGCGGCACCGATGGTCAAGCAGATGAAGACGCTCGGCATCACCGCCCCGCTGATGAGCGGCGAAATGGTGAAGACGCCGACGTTCCTGAAGATCGCGGGCACCGCGGCGGACGGCACGATCGCTTCGCTGGCAGGCCTGCCGCTGGAAGAAATGCCGGGCGGCAAGACGTACGCCGACAAGTACAAGAAGCGCTTCGGCGAAGACGTGCAGACGTACTCGCCGTATGCGTACGACGGTGCGATGGCGCTGTTCAACGCGATGAAGAAGGCCGATTCGACCGATCCGGCGAAGTACCTGCCGGTGCTCGCGAAGACTGACATGGCCGGCGTGACGTCGACGCACGTCGCGTATGACGCGAAGGGCGACCTGAAGAACGGCGGCATCACGATGTACAAGGTCGAGAAGGGCGAGTGGAAGCCGCTGAAGAGCATCGGTGGCAAGTAAGCAGCCTTTGATGTGACGCGCAGGCGGCGGCGCATGGCGCCGCCCCGTCGATCATGCGAAAAAGCCACCGGGCCGTCGGGCCGGGTGGCTTTTTCTTTGGTGGTGCACGGCCAGGTAGTACATACGGCTCTTGCCGGCGATGATTCAACGGTTTAGGTATTTTCCGACGGGTGCGCCGCGTGTGTACGTCAATGCCTCATCGATGCGACCGGCGGCAGTGCGAGGTTACTTATCTTCACAGCACTTGTTGGGGCAATCGGGCAGGAAGGAAATTTCCACACGCCGCCCATTATCCACGTCCCCATGCGAATAGACGCGGGCGCTCGTCTTAATGGTTCCGCGTAGAAAACCGAATTGCTTCAGCAGCGCATACGCGGATTGCATTCGCGATTGTGCAAGGGGCAGTGCGCTTTGTTCACTTTCCTCGGCATGGCCGCTAATCAGCGTTGTTTCCTTGTTTACATGACGTGCGTAGGCGATTTTCTGGTCTGCTGTCCAGTTTGCAGTGCGGACGATTTCAGAATTCGATACATATGAACTGTTTTTCGGAAAATGGATATCGAAATTTTCGCTTGCGACACACGCAGATGCGTGACTAGACGCGACGACGCATAGGCCAGCAATTAATTTCATAGTTTATTATTTGGTGAGTTTTGTTGTCGACGAGACGCCGGAGCGTCGCATAAATTTCCACATCCATTTTTGCAGAAAGGCAGAAGACTCACGCCGAGCTGCAAGTATCCTCCATGGCCGGTGCTATCGATTGGGTATGTAATTCGATTGACGTGCGTGTCGACATAGATATATTGAGGCTTGATGCCGAGCTGTATCAGGAAGTCTTTCAGCTGGTCACCTCTTGACTTTGCCAGATTCAAGGAGTTGCGTTCGCCGACATATGCGCTGGCGATAATTTGCGCCTGCACTTCAACATCGGGCCATTGCCGCGCAGCCAAAACCATATCCACCATCTTTATTCGATATGCATTTGGAATACCGGGATAATTCAGGGGCACGCTTTCGAGCATGTGTTCCGATATCGTACAAGCGCTTGCGTGTTGAATAAAAGCGGTACCAGCAAGCGCAGCAACGGGAATCAGAAATTTTATCATTCAATCACCAAATATTCTTTTTTAAGAATTCACTTATGTCATCAAAGTGCGCGATGTAGCATGCAATGCTGTCTGCATTTCTATCTGCACCTTCTGGATTTGCTTGTGCCCAATATCCGATCCCTCGAGCAAACCCATAGTTGACGTCGTCCGAATCGAATGTGTCAATGTAATGGGAACATTCGTGAATGAGAATTTTCAATTTGCAGTTTCCGGCAACGTAAACATCCTCGACAGTGCAGAAATGCGGGTAGATCGCGATTATTCGACGTGCCGAATCGGGCTTGCATACAGCCGCGTCATTTGCGCCAGTATCAGGGGCCACTGAGCATGTAAGTTGCCGCTGGCTTTGTTCGTCCCATCTGATGATCTTCTCGGGCTGCAGTTCGCACATAGCCGCAGCGAGCCTAGGGAGGCCGAAACTTAGTTTTTGACGTATCGCTTCGTCGCTTCGGCCAAACCAGAATTGCACTCTATCTCGGGCAATTTTATCCCATCGCGCCAGATCCGATATGCGCTCCTCAATTAAGATCACCGCGGTGTCCCGTAGTCGCATTATTAGGGATCTGAATGCCTTGTTACTCATGTTGGGGCAAATTGGCATCGTGTTGATTGATATATAGACCATGGACCCCGGATTGGTGTTGGTGACGGCCCCCGAATGGACGAGGACCCATTCTTCGCTTTCCTGAACTTCGAAGTCGTATTTATTTCTCGAAAAACCGCTCATCGCGTCAATGCCCCTTCGTATA
This sequence comes from Burkholderia sp. 4NA327C6, assembly GCF_005502655.1. Classification (NCBI taxonomy): domain Bacteria; kingdom Pseudomonadati; phylum Pseudomonadota; class Betaproteobacteria; order Burkholderiales; family Burkholderiaceae; genus Burkholderia; species Burkholderia sp. 4NA327C6. The sequence continues at coordinate 110,325 of NZ_SCNZ01000014.1, forward strand.
GATTTTCAGAGATGCTGCGGCGTCGGTGGCAATTCGATGTGTTTGCCCGGCCGCGTCCGTGGTGCCTGCGAAGATCTGGCCGGTGTCGGTGACGATTCGATAGCGAACGTTGACGAGCGGGCGGTGCGCATCATCGAGCAACGTAAATTGCTCGTCATGTACGGCATCCGATGAGGCAAACGGCAGATGGGCTGCATCAGGTTGGCGCCCAGTCAGCGTCGCAGTCTCTCCTGCAGTAAAAGTCATCCGCATGCCGCGCTCAGCGTAGAAGATCGGCGGTGGGTTGCATCCGCAGACATTGATATCCCCGCTCAATGCCCACTGTTTGCCATTCGGGCCGGTACCGGGCCAGCGTGGCCCTTGCGGTGCGATGTATCCTTCGCGCTTGCAGGCCGAGCAGTAGGTCTTCATGTCGAGTGTGGCGATATGAACCGTCGGTGGCGGATTGGAACAGGTCACGCCGTCGAGGCCTTCGACAATGACCGCTTCCCCGGCGCGGTCGCCTTTGGCAAGAAAGTAGCGAATCATGGACGCTACCTCAGCGAGGCATGGACGAGCGGGTGACGACGCCAAATACAACGGACGACGCTACGCCTTGTCGCTCGGGACTATCGGTGATCGTGTCGCCGTTATCGAGTTCGCTGCCAACGAATGCGAGCGGCGCGAAGTCGGGCCCGTCGGTCAAACCCAGACCGGTCGTAACGCGCGCGGTTGAACCGTCCGGATAATGGATCAGGTCGCCCACCGTGGCAGCTTTGCCCAGGTGCGGCGCTACTTCCCATGTGCCGGACGGCTCGCGCAATGCACCGCCGCGCGCTGTTGTCGCGCCACGTACCGCCAATCTATAGGCAGGCGGTGCGGGTGGCGGCACATAGGTGGGATCGAACAGGCCCGCAACGCTTTGCCCCTCCCGCACGTGAATGCCCCATGAGGTGCGCAGCGTTTCGGTAATTCGGTCACCGTTGCTCAACCGGCTGCCGACCAGCGCGAACGGCTTGCCTCCGCTATGGTTGTTTCCCGCGCCGTCGATAATCGCGGCCTCGCTGCCGTCGTCATAGCTCACTACGTCGCCGACGCAGGCGACTTCTAATCCTGCCAGGTTCAGGCCGCTGGTTGCGGTGGTGACGCGTCCACCGCGTTCCGTGAGTGCGCCAACGGTGGCGAAAAGATGGGTCGGTCCTTTGGGTTCGTTTTTCATCCGGCTTCCCTGTCTCAGTAAATGGAATGGCTGCCTAGAGACGCTATTCCAGATAAGAAACGTCGATCAATCGGACGAATATGATTTAGAGCTGGCAACTTCTATTACTTGTTCCGTTCTGCCTGTTGCATTGACCGCGCGTGCGCGAATGCGCTAGCTCAATCGCGGATACTCAGTCCCTGCGCACGCGCAGCAGGAACTTCTGCAGCTTGCCCGTCGGCGTGCGCGGCAGCGCCTGCGCGAACGTGAATTCGCGCGGGATCTTGTACGCGGCGAGGCGCTCGCCGCAGAACGCGCGCAGCGCATCCGCGTCGGGCACGGTGCCCGCGCGCAGCACCACGTGCGCGACGACCGTCTCGCCCCACTCGGGATGCGGGACGCCGACGACGGCCGCCTCGGCGATGTCCGGGTGCGCGCCGAGCACGTCTTCCACTTCCTTCGAATAGACGTTCTCGCCGCCGGTCACGATCATGTCCTTCAGCCGGTCGACGATGAACAGGTAGCCATCCTGATCGATTCGCGCGATATCGCCGGTGCGATACCAGCCGTGCGGCGCGAACGCGGCGCGCGTTGCGGCCGCATCGTCGAGATAGCCGAGCATCATGCTGTCGGTCTTCAGCCAGATCTCGCCGGTCTCGCCCGGGTGCGCGTCGAGGCCGTCGATCCGCACGACGCGCAGGTCGACACCCGGGCCGCCGGTGCGGCCGATCGAACCGGCCTTCGCGATCTGCTCGTCCGGATACAGCGTCGTGCCGGCCGGGCCTGCTTCGGTCATGCCGTACACCTGGAAGAACGCATCGCTGCGATACGCACGCACGAGACGTTCGGCCTGCGCGGGGCCGATCGGGCCGCCGCCGTACAGCCAGGCGCGCACGCTCGACAGGTCGAACGCCGCGAAGCCGTCGACCGTGTCGAGCGGCAGCAGGTACGACACCGGCGCACCGAAATACAGCGTCACGCGCTCGCGCTCGATAGTCTGCAGGAAGCGCAGCGGATGGTATTCGCGCAGCAGCACGACGGTGCCGCCCGCGTACAACGTGCCGCCGAACCAGTTGTTGAGCGGCGACGAATGCCAGATCGGCATCGCCATCAGCGTGCGCTCGTGGCGGCCGATGCCGGTCGCGAGCGCCGCCTGCATCGCCGCGAGCGTCACGGTGCGGTGGCAGTGCACGCAGCCCTTCGGGTGGCCGGTCGTGCCCGACGTATAGAGAATCTGCGCGATGTCGCCGTCGGCCGGCTCGATGCCCGCGAGGCCGTCCATCGTCGCGCACAGCGTGTCGAAGCACGGCACGCCGTCGAGTTCGCCTTCGGTCACGAGCCGCCGCGCGGGATGCACGAGGCGTTCGACCACCGGCGCGAGCGCGACGTCGAACAGCAGCGCCTTGCTGCGGCTGTGTTCGAGCACGTAGTCGACTTCCGGCGCCTGCAGCTTGTGGTTGACCGGCACGAACGTCGCGCCGAGCCGCCACGCGCCGAACATCAGGTCGACGAACGCCGGCGTGTTGAAGCACATCGCGGCGACACGGTCGCCGGCCGCGACGCCGAGCGCGCTCAGCACGGCTGCCGCGCGGTGCGAGCGCTCGCGCGCGGCGGCATAGGTGATCGTCGCGGATTCGCTGACGAGGAACGGCTGGTCGGGCGTCGCACGGGCGGCGCGATCAAGGGCGGCGACGAGGTTCATCGGAACTCCGGGCGGGCGATCGAAGGCGAACGGGGTCGTATTGCGTTGTCCGAAATGGCATCAGGCCGGGTACGCGCGCTGCAGCAGCGCGGCGACGTCGATCGTGTGCGGATCGAAGCCGCCCGCGATGCGGCCCCAGTCGGGCGCGGCGAGCCGCGTCGCGATGAATGCGTCGGCAACGGGCGCCGGCGCATCGCGGTGCAGCAGGCAGGCTTGCGCGACCACCGCGAGCCGCTGCGCGACCACGCGGCCCGATGCCTCGAGCGTGTCGGCCGGCGCCGCGAGCATCGCGCGCAGCGCATCGAGCGCCGCGCGGATGCGCGGTTCGCCCGCGCCGAGATCGGCGAGTTCGGCAAACAGCGCAGCGGCCGCGTCGGGCTCGCGCGATATCGCGCGCAGCACGTCGAGGCACATCACGTTGCCCGAGCCTTCCCAGATCGAGTTGACGGGCGCCTCGCGGAACAGCCGCGCGATCGGGCCATCGTCGACGTAGCCGTTGCCGCCGAACACTTCCATCACCTCGCCGGTCAGCTCGACCGCGCGCTTGCACACCCAGAATTTCGCGGCCGGCGTGACGATGCGCTTCCATGCGCGTTCGCGCGGCGAGTCGTCGCGCTCGAACGCGTCGGCGAGACGCATCGACAGCGACAGCGCCGCTTCGCTTTCGAGCGCGAGATCGGCAAGCACGGTGCGCATCAGCGGCTGCTCGGCGAGCGCGCGGCCGAACGCGTGGCGCTGGCGCGTGTACGCGATCGCCTGCACGACGCCCTGGCGCAGCATCGCCGCGCTGCCGAGCACGCAGTTCAGCCGCGTGTAGGTGGCCATCTCGATGATGGTCGGAATGCCGCGGCCTTCGTCGCCGAGCATGATGCCCCACGCGTCGTTCAGCTCGATCTCGCTGCTCGAGTTGCTGCGGTTGCCGACCTTGTCCTTCAGCCGCTGGATCTCGACCGCGTTCTTCGTGCCGTCCGGCCGCCAGCGCGGTACGTAGAAGCACGAAGGGCTGCCGGCTTCGGTGCGCGCGACGACGAGATGCGCGTCGCACATCGGCGCCGAGAAAAACCACTTGTGGCCGCGCAGCCGGTATTCGCCGCCGCGGCCGCCCGCGCCGACGGCGGTCGCGAGCGTCGTGTTCGCGCGCACGTCGGAGCCGCCCTGTTTCTCGGTCATGCCCATGCCGAACCAGATCGAGCGCTTGTCGGCGACCGGCACGTCGCGCGGATCGTAGTCGTCGCTGTAGAGCTTGTCGCGCAGCAGGTCCCACAGCGCGGGCTCCTTCTGCAGTACGGGAATCGCGGCCTGCGTCATCGTCGCCGGGCACAGCGTGCCGGCCTCGATCTGGCCGTGCAGGTAGAAGCCGGCGGCCGTCGCGGCCCAGCGGCCGCGGCGCGTGTCGCGGAACGCGAGCGACACGAAGCCTTCGTGGCGGTACTGGCCGAGCAGCGTGTGCCAGGCCGGGTGGAAGTCGACGCGGTCGATGCGCCGGCCGCGCCGGTCGAAAGTGTGCAGTTCCGGCGTGTGGTGGTTCGCTTCGTCGGCGAGCCGTGCGGTGTCGGCGCTGCCGAGCCGCGCGCCGTAGGCGTCGAGCTGCGGCACGGCCCAGTCGGCGCCCGCGCGGGTGAGCGCGTCGCGCAGCGCGATGTCCGTCGTGAAGAGGTTATAGTCGACCAGTTCGTCGAACTGGTTCGTGACGGCGTGAGTCGATTCGGTCATCGAGGTGTCTCCGGTCTCATGCTTCGCGGGCGGCCGGCGTCATGCCGCACGGATGACGCTTCGGCGCCGGCTCCGGCCCCCGGTAAAACGCATGCCCTGCTGATTTCCAGAGTAGCAAATATGCCGCCGCGACATGTTCAGGTTCCGGCGCCGCCCGGCCAGCCGGCGGCGCAACCCGCGCCCGCCTTGCGCCGCCGGCCGCGCCAGTCGCGCGCGCAGGCGAGTTCCGACGCGCTGCAGCAGGCGTTCGTTCAGCTTTTGCTCGAACGCGGCTACGCGAAGGCGACGATCCGCGAGATCGCGGCGGTCGCGGGCGTGAGCATCGGCACCTTCTACGAATATTTCGGCGACAAGCAGAGCCTCGCGGCGCTCTGCATCCACCGGCACGTGCTGGTCTTGGCCGACCGGCTGCGCGACACCGTGGCGCGGCTGCACGGCGCGCCACGGGCCGAACTGGCGGCCGCGCTCGTCGACCTGCAGGTCGAGGCGATCGGCGCCGACGCGGCGCTGTGGGGCGCGCTCTTCGCGCTGGAGCGGCAGGTGTCGCCGCTCACCGCCTACCGTCGGCATTACGACGCGTACGTCGCGCTGTGGCGCGACGCGCTCGCGCACGCGGCCGATCCGCCGCCGGCCGCGCGGCTCGATGGGCTCGCGCGGATGGCGCACGCGATCTGCTACGGCGGCCTTTCGCAGGCGTTGCTGACGCTCGGGCCCGCGTTCGACATCGCCGCGCTGCGCGACGAACTGCGGGCCGTGCTGCTCGCCTACCTGGCGGCGGCCGGCCGGTAGCATTCCTAGGGGAAATGCCTGATTCGCATGTCGCTCCGGCAGGCTTGCCTTGCCGCTGCGTACTCCTCGCGGCGAGCCATGAGAAAAATGCATGGTCGCCATGACGAACTTTCGATTGTCCGCCGATATTGGCTCGGGCTAAATCGTGCGACGGATGCAGGCCGTGCGCGTCGCGCGCGGCCGCCCGAAGGACATCAGAAGGAGGAGTCATGCGAAGCGCCACCGCGCCCCGCTCGAAATTGCCCGACGTCGGGACGACGATCTTCACGGTGATCGGCCAACTGGCTGCCCGCCACGACGCGTTGAACCTGTCGCAAGGGGCGCCGAATTTCGCGCCCGATCCGGCGCTCGTCGAAGGCGTTGCACGCGCGATGCGCGACGGGCACAACCAGTACGCGCCCATGGCCGGCGTCATGGCGCTGCGCGAGCGGCTCGCCGAGAAGACCGAGGCGCTGTACGGCACGCACTACGACCCGGCCACCGAGATCACGGTGATCGCCAGCGCGAGCGAAGGGCTCTACGCGGCGATCAGCGCGCTCGTGCATCCGGGCGACGAGGCGATCTACTTCGAGCCGTCGTTCGACAGCTATGCGCCGATCGTGCGGCTGCAGGGCGCGACGCCGGTGGCGATCAAGTTGTCGCCCGAGCATTTCCGCGTGAACTGGGATGAAGTCGCCGCGGCGATCAACCCGCGCACGCGGATGATCATCGTCAACACGCCGCACAACCCGACCGCGACCGTGTTCTCGGCCGACGATCTCGAACGGCTCGCGCAGCTCACGCGCGATACCGGCATCGTGATCCTGTCCGACGAGGTCTACGAGCACGTCGTGTTCGACGGCGCGCAGCACCAGAGCATGGCGCGCCATCGCGAGCTGGCCGAGCGCAGTGTGATCGTGTCGTCGTTCGGCAAGTCGTTCCACGTGACGGGCTGGCGGGTCGGCTATTGCCTTGCGCCGGCCGAGCTGATGGACGAGATCCGCAAGGTGCACCAGTTCATGGTGTTCGCGGCCGACACGCCGATGCAGGTCGCGTTCGCGGAGATCCTCGCGCGGCCGGACAGCTACCTCGGCCTGTCGGCGTTCTACCAGGCCAAGCGCGACCTGCTCGCGCGAGAGCTGGCCGATTCGCGTTTCGAGCTGCTGCCGAGCGAAGGCTCGTTCTTCATGCTCGCGCGCTTCCGGCACTTCTCGGACGAAAGCGACAGCGATTTCGTGCTGCGCCTGATCCGCGACGCGCGCGTCGCGACGATTCCGTTGTCGGCGTTCTACACCGACGGCACCGACGCCGGTGTGATCCGGCTCAGTTTTTCGAAGGACGACGCGACGCTGATCGAAGGCGCGCGGCGGCTGCGTTCGCTGTAAGGCCCGTACGGAAATAGGCGACGGGCATCCGGCGACGGGAACGTCGCACCGACCAGACACAGGAGATCACGATGAAGCACACGGCCCCCTTGAAACTCGCGTTCGCACTCGCGTGCGCCATCGGCTCGGGCGCGGCGCTCGCCGAAGCGCAGACACTGCGCTTCGGCCTCGAGGCGCAATACCCGCCGTTCGAATCGAAAGCGCCGAACGGCGACCTGCAGGGCTTCGACGTCGACGTCGGCAATGCCGTCTGCCAGACGGCGAAGCTGTCGTGCAAATGGATCGAGACGTCGTTCGACGGCCTGATTCCCGCGCTGCAGGGCCGCAAGTTCGACGCCATCAACTCGGCGATGAACGCGACCGAGCAGCGGCGCCAGGCGATCGACTTCACGACGATCATCTATCGCGTGCCGACCCAGCTGATCGCCCGCACCGGCAGCGGCCTGCTGCCGACGCCGGAATCGCTGAAGGGCAAGCGCGTCGGCGTGCTGCAGGCGTCGATCCAGGAAACCTTCGCGAAGGCGCACTGGGAGCCGGCCGGCGTTACGGTCGTCGCGTATCAGGACCAGAACCAGGCGTACGCGGACCTCGTGTCCGGGCGCCTCGACGCGACGCTCGTGCTCGCACCGTCCGGCCAGCGCGGTTTCCTGTCGCGTCCGGACGGCAAGGGCTTCTCGTTCGTCGGCCAGCCGGTGCGCGACGACAAGATCCTCGGCAACGGCATCGCATTCGGGCTGCGTAAAGGCGACAGCGCGCTGAAGGCGAAACTCGATGCGGCGATCGACAAGCTGAAGGCGGACGGGACGGTGAAGACGCTCGGCCTGAAGTATTTCGGCGACATCGACATCTCGGCGAAGTAAGCGGGCCGCGCGATGCAGAACCGGAACACGGCCGCCACGGGTAGCGATCGGGGCGGCGCGCCGCTGCCGGGTGACGGGCTCGAAGCCGTGCTCGTCGCCGAACTGGGCGATGCGCTCGTCACGCGCTCGGCCGACATCGATCCGCGTTATTTCACCGCGTACAACGAGCCGGCCGGCGCGCGGCCGCGTGCGCTGGTGCGCCCGCGCAGCATCGACGACGTGTCGTGCACGCTCGCGCTGTGCACGCGTCTCGGCCAGCCGGTCGTGCCGCAGGGCGGCCTGACGGGGCTCGCGCGCGGTGCGGTCGCGCTGGGCGGCGAGGTGGTGCTGTCGATGGAACGCTTCGCGGGCATCGAGGCGCTCGACGCGGCGGCCGGCACGATGACCGTGCGCGCCGGGACGCCGTTGCAGACGGTGCAGGAAGCCGCGGAAGCGGCGGGTTTCACGTTCGGCGTCGATCTCGGTGCACGCGGCTCATGCCAGATCGGCGGCATGCTCGCGACCAACGCGGGCGGCACGCGGGCGATCCGCTACGGGATGATGCGCGAGCAGGTGCTCGGGCTCGAGGCGGTGCTCGCGGACGGCACGGTCGTGTCGTCGATGAACCGGATGCTGAAGAACAACGCGGGCTACGACCTCAAGCAGCTGTTCATCGGCAGCGAAGGGACGCTCGGCGTCGTCACGCGTGCGGTGCTGCGGCTGCATCCGTTGCTGGCCGCACCGGCCACGGCGCTCTGCCGCGTGCGCGACTACGACGCGGTGGTCGCGCTGTGGAACCGCGTGCGCATGTTGCCGGAGGTCGTCAGTTTCGAGGCGATGTGGCCGGCGTTCTACGACTACGTCGCGCGTCATACGCCGGGCGTTTCGGCGCCGTTCGTCGGCGACGACGGCTTCGCGGTACTGGTCGAATGCGCGACGAGCGCGCCGGGCGGTGACGCGCACCAGGCGCTGGAAACCGGTCTCGCGGCGGTGTTCGACGCGGGGCTCGTGGAGGATGCGGTGCTCGCGACGTCGGAGCGGCAGGCGCGCGACTTGTGGACGCTGCGCGAAGGCCTCGCGATCGACGCGCTGCCGCATCTCGTCAATTTCGACGTGAGCCTGCCGACGGGCGAGCTCGGCGTGTTCGCCGAGCGCTGCGAGGCGGCGTTGCGGGCGCGCTGGCCGGACGTCACGTGCCTGTTCTTCGGCCATGTCGGGGACGGCAATGTGCATATCGGCGTGTCGCTGGCGGGGATGACCGACGCGGACCTCGATGCACTCGATCACTGCGTGTACGCGGTGGTGCGCGACATGGGCGGGTCGGTGTCGGCCGAACACGGGATCGGCGTGCTCAAGCGCGCTTATCTCGCGCATACGCGCAGCGACGCGGAAATCGGATTGATGCGACGCCTGAAGGCCGCGCTGGATCCGCTCGGCATCCTGAATCCCGGCAAGGTGCTTTGATCGGTGCGATGCACGTTGCCGGCGGGAGCCGGCCAGCACGACGCGTCAGCCGTCCACCCAGCGCAGCGCGCCGATCTTCAGGTGTTCGACGACGCTGCGCGCCCAGTCGAGTTCGGCATTGAGCAGCACGAGCGCATGCTCGTTCTGCAGCAGGAACAGGCGCGGCACCTGGTCGGCCTGTGCGGTGGCGCGCAGCGTTTCGAGGCGCTCGCGCTCCGCGTCGAGCCGCGTGATTCGAAGCTCGAGCTGGTGGCGGGCATCTTCGGCGTCGAGCAGCGGCAGGAACGCGAGACCGGCGCCGAACGCCGGGAATTCACGCGCGGGCTCCGCGAGCAACGCATGCAGCCACGCCTGCCCAGCCGTGTGCCCGGCCTCGGTCAGCGCATACAGCGTGCGCTCCGGAAACGCACCGTCGCGCTCGGTGTCGTGCACGGCAATCATCCCGTCGCGCAGCAGCCGGTCGATCGTCTGGTAAAGGCTGGTGCGCTGGCGCACGTTGACGACTTCGTCGTACCCGCGAGCCTTCAGTTGCTGCAGCATCCCGTAGGGATGCATCGGCGTTTCGGTAAGCGTCGCGAGGACGGCCAGCGCGAGCGGGGACGGACGACTAATGGACATGAATAGTTATTCAAGATCTAGTAAGAATATAACTATTCTCAACCAGACTATCATATTTCACAAGGATTTCAGCCGAGGTGAGAGCGCTTCGCAGCCGGGGCGACGGTTTCCATCGTCGCGAGACCGTGCACGATGCCGCAATCCTCGACCGAATGTTCGCCGACGCACTGGCGGCGCAATTCGGTGAGCTGGTCGCGCAGATGCGTGAGTTCCGCGAGGCGCGCATCGACGTGTCCGATGTGCTCGTCGAGCAGCGAATTGATCGAATCGCAGGGGTCGGCCGGCGTGTCGGTGAGCTGCAGCAGCGCGCGGATTTCGTCGTGCGCCATATCGAGCGCACGGCAGTTGCGGATGAAGCGGAGCCGTTCGACGTGCACGTCGGTGTAGTTGCGGTAGTTCGAGTCGGTGCGCTCCGCATCCGGCATCAGACCCTCTTTCTCGTAGAAACGGATCGTCTCGGGTGTGCAGCGGGCCGCTTTGGCCAGTTCGCCGATCTTCATGCCTTTCTCCCGTGTAAGGGTTGACCTTGTAGTGGCTTCAGGGTGTTAACTCTACACCGTTAGCCATTGAGGAGGTTGTCATGACCGACGCCCAGCGTACCCACGACCCACGACACCGTCATGCCGGCGGCGCCGCTCCGTGCTGCGCCGACGCGCACGATACGGATACGGCCACCGTCGCCGAGGCGGCGCCGACGGCCGGCGAGCACGCGCATGGCAAGGCCGCCGCAGCGCGCGGCGCGCAGTCGCATGCCCACAGCCACGACCACGACCATGATCATGATCATGATCACGCGCATGCGGTTCGTGAAGAGGGCCATGCCCACGGCGCCGGTTGCAACCACGGCAGCGGCAAGGAACACGATCACGACCAGGGTCATGGCCCTGCGCACGAGCACGGCGACGGGCATGTCCATGGCACCGCCTGTGCACACGGCAGCGCCGCGCACGACCATGCCGGCCACGACCACGACCACGACCACGACCACGACCACGACCACGACCACGACCACGACCACGACCACGCGGCCGGCGATTGCTGCGCGCCTGCCGCGCTGACGCTCGCGCCGCTGCCGGTCGCGCAGGCGACCGCGTCGGGCCACGTGCGCTCCGCGTTCCGGATCATGCAGATGGACTGCCCGACCGAGGAAACGCTGATCCGCAAGAAGCTCGGCGGGATGAGCGAAGTGTCGGCGCTCGAATTCAACCTGATGCAGCGGATGCTGACCGTCGAGCACGTGCCGGATGCCCAGCCCGCGATCGAAAGCGCGATCCGCTCGCTCGGGATGACGCCCGAGGCGGCAACGGCAGGCGCACCGGCCGCCCGCGCCGCCGACGCGCCCGCGAAGCCGTGGTGGCCGCTGGCGCTGGCCGGCGTTGCTGCGATCGCGTCCGAGGGCGCGACCTGGGCGGGCCTGCCCGTGTGGCTCGCGGCGGCGCTCGCGCTCGCGGCGGTGCTCGCGTGCGGGCTCACCACGTACAAGAAGGGCTGGATCGCGATCCGCAACGGCAACCTGAACATCAACGCGCTGATGAGCATCGCGGTGACGGGCGCGATGGCGATCGGCCAGTGGCCGGAAGCAGCGATGGTGATGGTGTTGTTCACGATCGCCGAGCTGATCGAAGCGAAGTCGCTCGACCGCGCACGCAATGCGATCCAGGGCCTGATGCAGCTCGCGCCGGATACCGCGACCGTGCAGGACGCCGACGGGTCGTGGCGCACGATCGAGGCCGCACAGGTGGCGCTCGGTGCAGTCGTGCGCGTGAAGCCGGGCGAGCGGATCGGGCTGGACGGCGAAGTCGTCGCCGGCCGCTCGACGGTGAACCAGGCGCCGATCACCGGCGAGAGCCTGCCCGTCGAAAAGACGACCGGCGACGCCGTGTACGCGGGCACGATCAACGAATCGGGTTCGTTCGACTATCGCGTGACGGCCGTCGCGGCGAACTCGACGCTCGCGCGGATCATTCACGCGGTCGAGGAAGCCCAAGGTGCGAAGGCGCCGACACAGCGCTTCGTCGACCAGTTCGCACGCGTCTACACGCCGATCGTGTTCGCGGTCGCGCTGCTGGTCGCGGTGGTGCCGCCGATCGTCATGGGCGGTGCATGGCACGACTGGATCTACCGCGCGCTGGTGCTGCTGGTGATCGCGTGCCCGTGCGCACTGGTGATCTCGACGCCGGTGACGATCGTGTCGGGCCTCGCGGCCGCGGCGCGACGCGGGATTCTCGTGAAGGGCGGCGTGTACCTGGAAGAAGGGCGCAAGCTCGCGTGGCTCGCGCTCGACAAGACCGGCACGATCACGCACGGCAAGCCGGTGCAGACCGACTTCGACCTGCATGCGACCGACGCCGATGCGGCACGTGTGCGGCACCTCGGCGCGAGCCTGGCGGCGCGCTCCGATCATCCGGTGTCGCAGGCGATCGCAACTGCAGCGCGCGACGCCGGCACGACGGCATTCGCCGATGTGCAGGACTTCGAAGCGATCGTCGGGCGCGGCGTGCAGGGCACGATCGACGGCACGCGCTACTGGCTCGGCAACCACCGGCTCGTCGAGGAGCTCGAGCGCTGCTCGCCGGCGCTCGAAGCGAAGCTCGATGCGCTCGAGCGGCAGGGCAAGAGCGTCGTGGTGCTGGTCGACGAAGCGCGCGTGCTCGGCATCTTCGCGGTGGCCGACACGATCAAGGACACGAGCCGTGAAGCGATCGCCGATCTGCATGCGCTCGGCATCCGCACCGCGATGCTGACCGGCGACAACCCGCATACCGCGCAGGCGATCGCGCAGCAGGCCGGCATCGACGATGCGCGCGGCAACCAGTTGCCGGAAGACAAGCTCGCGGCGGTCGAGGAACTGTCGGCCGGCGGCACGGGCGCGGTCGGGATGGTCGGCGACGGGATCAACGACGCACCGGCGCTCGCGCGCGCCGACATCGGCTTCGCGATGGGTGCGATGGGCACCGACACCGCAATCGAGACGGCCGACGTCGCGCTGATGGACGACGACCTGCGCAAGATTCCCGCGTTCGTGCGGCTGTCGCGTGCGACGCATCGCGTACTGGTGCAGAACATCGGCTTCGCGCTCGGCGTGAAGATCGTGTTCCTCGGCCTTACGGTCGCGGGGCTCGGCACGATGTGGATGGCGGTCTTCGCCGACGCGGGCGCAAGCCTGATCGTCGTGGCCAACGGTTTGCGGCTGCTGTCGTCCTCGGGGGCGTTCGGCAGCGCGCAGGCCAAGCGTTGAGGAGCAGGCGATGAGCTTTCTGAAACGAATCCTGGGCGGCCATGGCGGCGGACATGGCAACAACAGCGGCCATGGCGGCGGGCATCACGGCGGGCAGCGCCAGGACGGCCACGGCGGCCACGGTGGCCACGGCGGCCACGAGGCGCGCGGCCGCGATCGTTACGGCTGGGGCTGGCAGGCGCCGGCCGACAGTCGAAGCGGCCAAAGCGGCGGCAACGTGCCGCTGAGTCAGGTTGCCTGCGCGGGCTGTGGTGCGCTCAACGCGTCGGATGCGCGTTTCTGCGCGCAGTGCGGCGCCGCGCAACGCGGCAAGTCCTGCAGCCGCTGCCACTCGGCACTGGCGGCCGACGCGCGGTTCTGTCCCGGGTGCGGGACGCAGGCTGCTTGAGTCGGTTGGTCAGCGCATTCGCGCTGGCGGCGTGCGAACGCCGGCCGGCGCGCTTCGTTTCAGGGCCGGGGCTGTCGCCACCGGCCTTTCGATCAGCGCAGCGGCAGGTAGATCTCGGTGCGCAGGTCGGCCGGCGCCGCGTCCATCGGCGTATTGAGGTACAGCTCGAACGGCGGCGCATCGGCGGCTTCACGGCCCGAATGCCGCAGCCAGTCGCCGTAGAGCCACTGGTAGGCCGTCTTCAGGTCCGCATACGGCCCCGTATGCAGCAGCACCGCGTATTCGCCGCCCGCCACCGTTACGCGCTCCACCGGCGGCGCGGGTTCGATGTCCGGCGCACCATCGGCCGGCATGAAGCACGCTTTCGCGCGCAACTGCGCTTCGGGCGTGGTGTCCGGATCGTCGTAAAAGATGCCGATCATCTTCGCGCCCGGCCCGATCAGCCCGCGCGGACCGACCCACGCGCCGATCCGGGCGAACGCGTCCCCCACCTTCAAGTACGAACCGGTGTGCGCCACCGCATAGCCGTGTAATTCCGGCAGCCGCCGGATCTCGACTTCATGCTTGAACATGTCTTCCTCTCCTCGTTGTAACGGATAGATGGGCCGGTGGCTGCCCGTGCGCCGGTGCTGCGCAGGCGGCACGCCGTACGCGTCGCGAAACGCCCGCGCGAACGCATGCGTCGAACCGTAGCCCGCGCGCCGCGCGATCTCGTCGATCGGCCGCGCCGTGCACACGAGATCCTCGGACGCGCGCACGATCCGCATCCGCCGCACCGTCAGCACGATCGACTCGCCGTACAGCGCGCGATAGACGCGCTGCCAGTGATACGGCGACAGGCACGCGACTTCGGCGAGCCGGTTCAGGTCGAGCGGGCCGTCGAGGTGCGCGCGGATGTACTCGTGGACGCGCGCCACGCTCGCTGCGTAGCGGATCCAGGCGGGCGGGTCGGGTCTCGTTTCGATGGTCATCGGCGTGTCAGGGCAGGAACCGATGCCACGGTAGCACGGCCCGATTTGATAAATCTTGCGGAAATGCACAGGAGGCCGACAAATCGAGCCCCATTTTATTTTGACGAAATGGGGTCTTGCCCCTCCCGGATCTAGAACTAAAGTTAAAGACGGTGAAATCGGGTGATCGCGTCATTTTTCTCGGGTAAGTTGCTCAGTCGGGGCAGCACGTTTTTCGAAGTACGCAGGTAGTTCGTCGATGTTCAATCGCAACACCACGTTTTCGGGAGAAGAAGAAATGGATGCTTCCAGCTTCATCACGTCGCTGCAGACCACGCTAGGGGGGTATCTGCCAAAGATCGCCGGCGCGATTGGCATCCTGGTGATCGGCTGGCTGATCGCCGTCGTGGTGCGGGCCGGCGCGCTGCGCCTGCTCAGCGCGCTGAAGGTCGACCAGCGGATCAACGAAAGCACCGGCCAGGGCGCCTGCGTCGAGCGCATCATCGCCGGCGGCCTGTTCTGGCTTGTGCTGCTGATCACCGCGGTCGGCATCTTCAACGTGCTCAACCTGTACGCGGTGTCCAACCCGTTCTCGCTGCTCGTCACGCACATCGTCAACTACCTGCCGAACCTGATCGGCGGCGGGGCGCTGACGCTGATCGCGTGGCTGATCGCGTCGATGCTGCGCAGCCTCGCGAACCGCGCGCTGAAGGCGAGCAAGATCGACGACAAGCTGTCCGAAGGCGCCGGCATGCGGCCGATGAGCGGCTATCTCGGCGACGTGCTGTTCTGGCTCGTGATCCTGATGTTCCTGCCGGCGATCCTCGCGTCGTTCGCGCTGTCGGGGCTGCTGTCGCCCGTGCAGGGGATGGTCGACAAGCTGCTCGCGATCGTGCCGAACGTCTTCGCGGCCGCGGTGATCGGCTTCGTCGGCTGGATCGTCGCGCGCGTGCTGCGCGGCCTCGTGACGAACCTGCTCGTCGCCGCCGGCGCCGACCGTCTCACGCAGGGCATCGACAGCCCGACACCCGTGCGCGTGTCGAGCCTGGTCGGCACGATCGTCTACGTGTTCGTGTTCGTGCCGACGCTGATCTCCGCGCTCGACGCGCTGAAGATCGATGCGATCTCGATCCCCGCGACCAACATGCTGAACCAGTTCCTCGGCGCGGTGCCGGACATCGTCGCGGCGATCGTGATCGTGCTGGTGACGTTCTACTTCGCGCGCTTCGTCGCGTCGCTCGCGCAGAAGCTGCTGGAAGCCGCGGGCGTCGACGGGCTGCCGGCCGTGCTCGGCGTCGAGCGCGTGTTTTCCGGGATCCTGCAGCCGTCGGTGCTGGTCGCGCGGCTGATCGTGTTCTTCGCGATGCTGTTCGCGTCGGTCGAAGCGGCGAACCGGCTTGGCTTCTCGCAGGTGCGCGACGTCGTCACGCTGTTCATCGAATTCGGCGGCCACGTGCTGATGGGTGGCGTGATCCTCGTGATCGGCGTGTGGCTCGCGGGCCTCGCGCGCCGCGTGATCGAGCAGGCCGACCGCGAGCACAGCGTGCTGTTCGCGCGCATCGCGCAATTCGCGATCCTGGGCCTCGTGTTCGCGATGGGGCTGCGCGCGATGGGCATCGCCAACGAGATCGTCCAGCTCGCGTTCGGCCTCGTGCTCGGCGCGATCGCGGTGGCGGTGGCGCTGTCGTTCGGTCTCGGCGGTCGCGAAGCGGCCGGCAAGCTGCTCGACCGCTGGTTCAACCAGCGCGGCGGCGGCCAGTAAGGCCACCGTCGAGTATCCGTCCGGCCGCGCGGCTTGGCCGGGCGGCGCTGCGGCAGCAGGTGTATCCAGCCGGCGAGAACGGCACGCGACGGCGTGCGCTCGCGCGGCGCCGCAGGCGGCCGGCTGTCGGCAGATGGCTGCCGCTGTGCCGCCTGTGGCGTGTCGGTTTCGTCAGCCGTTCCGCGCCTGCATTTCTGCAAGCGAAATGTCAGCCGCGATCTTTGCCGAATTTCGATAACACGTCGTTTAATGACTCTCTAGCATCGATTCTCAGTCGCGCAGGCCGGCAGGCACGGCGCCTTTGAGGAGAGAGTCCGATGAAAGCAGAGTCGAATGGCCGGCCCGCCGCCGGCGCCAAGTCGTCCGGCCAGCCCGCGCTGCAGCAGACGCTCGGGACCTGGCAACTGTGGGGCATTGCGGTCGGCCTCGTGATTTCCGGCGAGTACTTCGGCTGGAGCTACGGCTGGGCGAGCGCCGGCACGCTGGGTTTCGTCGTCACCGCGCTGTTCGTCGCGGCGATGTACACCACCTTCATTTTCAGTTTCACCGAGCTGACGACGTCGATCCCGCACGCGGGAGGCCCGTTCGCGTATGCGCGCCGTGCGTTCGGCCCGACCGGCGGCTATCTCGCCGGCGCGGCGACACTCGTCGAGTTCGTGTTCGCGCCGCCCGCGATCGCGCTCGCGATCGGCGCGTACCTGCACGTGCAGTTCCCGGGCCTCGAGCCCAAGCATGCGGCGATGGGCGCGTATCTCGTGTTCATGGCGCTGAACATCGTCGGCGTGCAGATCGCGGCGACCTTCGAGCTGGTCGTCACGCTGCTTGCGATCTTCGAGCTGCTGGTATTCATGGGCGTCGTGTCGCCGGGCTTCGCGTGGAGCAACTTCATGAAGGGCGGCTGGTCGGGCGCCGATCATTTCAGCGTGGGCGCGTTCCACGGAATGTTCGCGGCGATCCCGTTCGCGATCTGGTTCTTCCTCGCGATCGAAGGCGTCGCAATGGCCGCCGAGGAAGCGAAGAACCCGAAGCGCTCGATCCCGATCGCGTACGTGGCCGGGATCCTGACCCTCGTGGCACTGGCGATCGGCGTGATGGTGTTCGCCGGCGGCGCGGGCGACTGGACGAAGCTCGCGAACATCAACGACCCGCTGCCGCAGGCAATGAAGTACATCGTCGGCGCGAACAGCGGCTGGATGCACATGCTCGTGTGGCTGGGGCTGTTCGGGCTGGTCGCGTCGTTCCACGGGATCATCCTCGGCTATTCGCGCCAGATCTTCGCGCTGGCCCGCGAAGGCTACCTGCCGGAATGGCTCGGGAAGGTGCATCCGCGCTTCAAGACGCCCCATCGCGCGATTCTCGCGGGCGGCGTGGTCGGGATCGCGGCGATCTACAGCGACGAGCTGATCCAGTTCGGCGGGCAGACGCTCACCGCGAATATCGTGACGATGTCGGTATTCGGTGCGATCGTGATGTATATCGTGAGCATGGCGTCGCTGTTCAAGCTGCGCCGCTCGCAGCCGAACATGGCGCGGCCGTTCCGCGCGCCGCTGTACCCGATCTTCCCGGCATTCGCGATCCTGGCCGCGCTCGTCTGTCTCGGTACGATGATTTACTTCAACGGGCTGGTCGCGCTGGTGTTCCTCGGCTTCCTCGCGTTCGGCTACGCGTACTTCCTCGCGACGCGTTCGCAGCGTGCGAGTGCGCCGGGCGACGTGCTGCTGGAGGAGTGAGCAGGGTGAAGTTGAACGGCCGTTCCTGACGGCATCCGGCGCGCCCCGTCTAACGGGCGCGCCGTCGGCTTTAGGCAAGGAGATTCGCAGATGTCCTATACGGAGACGATCGGTCCGCGCACGTACCGCTTCGCGGACCTGAAGACGCTGCTCGCGAAGGCGAGCCCGCTGCGTTCCGGCGACCAGCTCGCCGGTGTCGCGGCGGCGAGCGAGGAGGAGCGCGTCGCCGCGAAGATCGCGCTCGCGGGCGTGCCGCTGAAGGCGTTCCTGAACGAAGCGGTGATCCCGTATGAAGACGACGAGGTCACGCGCCTCATCGTCGACGATCACGATGCGGCTGCCTTCGCGGAAATCTCGCACCTCACCGTCGGCGATTTCCGCAACTGGCTGCTGTCGCCGGCCGCCGACGGCGCCGCGCTCGAACGGATCGCGCCCGGCCTCACGCCCGAGATGGTCGCGGCCGTGTCGAAGCTGATGCGCAACCAGGACCTGATCGCGGCGGCGAGGAAGCGCCGCGTCGTCACGCGCTTTCGCAACACGGTCGGGTTGCCCGGCCGGATGTCGGTGCGGCTGCAGCCGAACCACCCGACCGACGACGTGAAAGGCATCGCCGCGTCGATGCTCGACGGGCTGATGTACGGCTGCGGCGACGCGATGATCGGCATCAACCCGGCCACCGACAGCCTCGCGGCGATCGTGAAGCTGCTCGCGATGATCGACGGCTTTCGCGAACGCTACGGCGTGCCGACGCAGTCGTGCGTGCTCACGCACGTGACCAACACGATCGCGGCGGTCGAGAAGGGCGCGCCGGTCGACCTCGTGTTCCAGTCGATCGCGGGCACCGAGAAGGCGAACACGAGCTTCGGGATCTCGCTCGCGCTGCTCGCCGAGGCGCGCGAGGCCGCGTTGTCGCTCAAGCGCGGCACGGTCGGCAACAACCTGATGTACTTCGAGACGGGGCAAGGCAGCGCGCTGTCGGCGAACGCGCACTTCGGCGTCGACCAGCAGACCTGCGAAGTGCGCGCGTATGCGGTGGCGCGCAAGTTCGAGCCGTTCCTCGTGAACACGGTGGTCGGCTTCATCGGGCCGGAATACCTGTACGACGGCAAGCAGATCATCCGCGCGGGGCTCGAGGATCACTTCTGCGGGAAGCTGCTCGGCGTGCCGATGGGCTGCGACATCTGCTACACGAACCACGCGGAAGCCGACCAGGACGACATGGACACGCTGCTGACGCTGCTCGGCGCGGCCGGCATCAACTTCATCATGGGGATTCCGGGCGCGGACGACGTGATGCTGAACTACCAGAGCACGTCGTTCCACGACCAGTTGTACGTGCGCGAGGTGCTCGGCCTGCGCCGCGCGCCGGAATTCGAGGAGTGGCTGGAGACGATGGAGATCGCCGACGCGCACGGCGCGTTGCGTGCGGCGACGTCGCGCGTGCCGCTGCTCGCGGGCGCGAACGACTGGATGGGGATTTCGGCATGAGCGACGCCGTCGAAAAGAACCCGTGGGCGCAGTTGAAGTCGTTCACGAATGCGCGGATCGCGCTCGGCCGCGCGGGCAACAGCCTGCCGACGGCGCCGCTGCTCGCGTTCAACCTGTCGCATGCGCAGGCGCGCGACGCGGTGCACCAGCCGCTCGACGTGGGCGCGCTGCGGCGGGAGATCGAGGCGGCCGGCCTGCTGCCGACGCTCGGTGTGCAGAGCGCCGCGCCGGACCGCGATCACTATCTGCGCCGGCCCGATCTCGGCCGCAAGCTGTCGGACGACAGCCGCGGCCTGCTTGCCGGCTACGGCGCGGCGCTCGATGATGCGCCCGACGTCGTGTTCGTGGTCGGCGACGGGCTGTCGGCGTTCGCGGCCGCCAAACAGGCGCTGCCGTTGCTGCAGGCCGTGCGGCCGCGGCTCGACGCGGACGGCTGGCGGATCGGCCCGGTGGTGGTCGCGACGCAGGCGCGCGTCGCGCTCGGCGACGAGATCGGCGAGCTGCTGCGCGCGAAGGTCGTCGCGATGCTGATCGGCGAACGGCCGGGGCTCAGCTCGCCGGACAGCCTCGGCGTGTACCTGACGTGGGCGCCGAAGGTCGGCTGCCACGATGCGTTGCGCAACTGCATCTCGAACGTGCGGCCTGAAGGGCTGCCGTACGCGGGGGCCGCGCACAAGCTGCATTACCTGATGACGCACGCGCGACGGCTCGGGCTGACGGGCGTCGGGCTGAAGGACGACAGTGATGCGTTGCTGCCGCAGGCGCAGGCGGAACGGATCGGGGCTGCTTGAATAGCCACTCGCATCGAAAGTCGATAAACACCCGCAGCTTCTGCGACAACTACCGGCTCGGCGCAACACGTCGATTGCTTGCCGCACGCGGGACGGCGGGAGCGACGCACGTGCCGCGCATCTTCATTGCTGCGCTCCGTCTCGGTCAGTCCGTCGAATAGGTTTCGCACACCAGGCAAACCACTACCTCGATCGTTGGTACGGCTTCCGGGTTCATCGGCCCTGAAAGCGCGCGATTACTGGCGCATTTGTCGCTGGTCGGCGCGCTTGAAAATTCGCATTGCGAATTTCGAATTCGTCTGATTGATTCATCTTTCTCATTCGCGCAAATTTCGTGTGGCGCAACCATCACCGATTTGGCGAGAAGGAGACCCGATGAGTGACGAGTCGAACGTACCGCCCCATCTTTCCTTCACCAGCAGCTCACTTGCTGCACGCGTGACCAAGGCCAGCAGCACCATGCGGTTGATGCCAAGGCGAAAGCGACTGTTGGATTGACGCACGATTCAATCGGATGGGTTGATTCGGTTGGCCTCATTTCATTTGTTGCGGATTTTCCGCAATGGTTTGTCCATGGATAGCGGCCGCGTTTCGATGTGATATGGCTGGCGCCCGATATAACGAGGATAAGAATGGCGGAATTCGATCGCGTGACAAATTATTTGACGGGGCGGCAATCCGCGCATCTGACGCTGATGCGGCGCAAGTCGAAGCGCGATCCGGAGACGGGCGAACTGCCTCCCATGCCCATGGTGTCGGTCGTATCGTGGGTCGTGCGCGAGGCGATCTGTGAGCCGTACAGCGTCAAGGCGGTAGTTGCCGCACCGATTGCGATTCCGAGAAAGACGGTGCTCGGGCAACTCGCGAAATTTTCGGTTCGACCCGAGGACGGACGCGCCAAGCGCGAATTTGCCGGCTTCGTGACGCAGTTCGACTCCGTATCGGAATCTCGTGATGGTTACACCTACCGTATTGTGATGCGCCAGCATCTGGCCGTCATGGACGGCCCGAGCAATTGCGCCACGTACCAGGGAATGGCCTCGTGGGAAATCATCAAGGAGATTTTGGCGCGTTACGACCTCCGCTTCTGGATACAGGTCGAATTCAATCTGCGCCGCGAGCATCCCAGGCATCCATTCCGCTTCCAGTACAACATGGGCGACTGGGACTACATCAAGCTCGAGATGGAGCAAGCGGGCCTGTACTGCTACACAAGGACCGGCGAGCACGGCGACGTGCTGGTGATCGCGGACGACGTTGACGGCTATATGCGCCCCGCAATACCTGTACTGGATCGTTCCACTGCCGGGCTGACGACCTTCGAGGAATCGATTTTTTCCTTCAAGGTCCGCTCGCGCGTCGTGCCGGAATCCTATGTGGTCGCCGACTACAACCCCGAGCAGGCGTGGGAGCGCTTCCGTGCCGAGGACCGCGCCGTATCGGACGACGAAACCATGGTCGGCAAGCCCTATGTCTGGGGCACCCATCACGACGACGCAAAAGGGGCCAAACGCGAGGCGCAGTTGCGGCATGAAGCGGCACGCGCCAGCCAGATTCGTTACTCGGTGGAGTCGACCGTGCTGGCGATCCGGCCTGGCAGCATCGTGCAGTCTGATCGGGCGCTCGAGGATGCCGGCGCGGCAATGCTCGTGACAGCGGTCGTGCATCGCGGCGCGCGGAATGCGAGCTACGTGAACAGCTTCACGACGATTCCGGCCGATCGCCCGTACCGGCGGGAAATTGACGAGCGTCGGTGGCCGAAAATTCCCGGCACGCTAGGCGCGACCATTACGTCGCCTGACAAGTACAGATTCGCCTACCTGACCGACAAAGGCGAGTACGTTGCGCGGTTTCACTGCGACTTCGGCAACTGGCCCAAGGGCGGGGAAAGCGTTCCGTTACGGCTCGCCAAGCCGTTCGCAGGCAGGAACCATACGGGCATGCACATGCCCGCGTTGGACGGCGACGAAGCGCTGATCGGCTTTCGCGAAGGCAATCCGAACAAGCCCTTTATTGCGGCCTTTATCCACAATAGCGAGCGCCCCGACCTGATTAATTCATCACGACGGCGCATGTCGCGCAACGAGATCCGAACGCAATCCGGCAACACGTTCTGGATGGACGATTGGGACAATCAGGAAGGCATCGAACTCGGTACGGAGCACTCCGGTCGCTCGCAACTCCATCTCGGCCATATGGTGGACCGCGCACTGAACCAGCGAGGCGCGGGTGCCGAACTGCGGACTTCAGGGCATGCGGTTGCGCGAGGCGGCGCAGGTGTGATGGTGACGGCCTACGACCGGCCGGGCGGCGCGGGCAAGCAGCTTGATATGGCCGAGACGATCGCGCAACTCAAGGAAATGTTGGCGCTAGCCGAATCGCTGGCGAAGTCGGCCGAGGCGTCGAAGGCATCGCCTGCGGATACCCAGGCCCAAAAGGCGATCAGCGACGGGCTGAACGAATTGAAAAGGCCGGGCGCGGTCGTGACTGCACCGGGACCGGTGGGCGTGGTCTCCGGCGACGGCGTGCAACTCGCCGCCGAGGGTTCGATCATCGGGACCGCGAAGAAAGGAGTCCACTTCAGCGCGCTCAAGAGGATCACCGCTTCTGCGGGCGGTCTGTTGTCACTGTTCGCGCGGAAGGGCATGAGCCTGGTCGCGTCGGCCGGCGAGGTCATTGTGCAGGCCCAGCGAGGCCGCATGCAGCTTGCGGCGCAGGAAGACATGACGGTCGAAACGGTCAATGGCGTTTTGCACGTGAAGTCGCCGAAGGAAATCCTGCTCAGCGTCGGCGGCTCGTATATCCGCGTGAATCCGGAAGGGATCGAGATGGGCTCGCGCGGCCGTGTGCACTTCAGGACAAGTGGCTTGAAGAAGACCGGGCCGGCTCAACTGGACCTGAGCGGCGCGGCGTTCGCGCCGGCTTTCGTGCCGTTCAAGACGGAGTGTGAGGTCTGGCGTACCAACCCGAATTTTGTACAAGCGCCGGCCTTGGCACCTGAGCCAGATCCGTCTCAGTGGGAATCGTTGGGTAACACAGGCGCTGTAGCGCAGGCATCTTCGCCAGACAGTGCGGGAAATGTCGCTCCTTCACCGTTTAGTGATTTTCTGTCTAGGATGTTTGATCGTGGTCCCTTGCATGTAAATGACCCGGATAACGCACCAAAAAACCAGACAAATCAAACTCCTGAGTTGATCAAGCTTGAAAGCCCAGCTCCATGTGACTGGAAACTAGCAAGTCTGTTAAGCGAGCGCTCAGATCAAACAGAAACTGGTCAATATTTAGGGGTATTGCAAAATCGCGCACCATGGACGGACGCGAGTGGTAAGCAATATACGGCTGGCGGGGTGCGATCTTCAAAATTCGAATTGAAGTACATAGAGAGCGAAAAGACACTTGTATGTACAGTTCGCGTGAGATTGGTCCCGGTAGACATATATCCCGTCGATTCGTCCGGGAATTTCGATAAAGCTGCCAAAGTAAAATCAATCCCCTACAGCTACGATCTTCATCGCTCAATGGAGATTGGCGACGTTCTGAACGGTCAAAAGATGGACTACCGAGAAAGAGTGGGGGAAGGATATAGCCTCGAGCACGTTATGCGGAAAATAGAAGCAGTATTCAATCGGGGTGATCATAAGTTGATACTGGATGGATGCGCGAAAGGCGGGGCGTGTGGATGTCGCGTTAAAGTGATATTCAAGACTGATATTCGGATTTCAATAAAAAACAAGCCTATTGTCGATTTTAATGAGCATGTTCTGCTTCATTTATTCCCGTACGTCAGTCGTGCAGACACGTCGGCTTGGGGGGAGCATTTGAGGTACACGACCGAGAGCGGGAAAATGGTAGATGTCCCGGAAAACAACTATGAGGCTCATGAACATGGTCATTACTTTAACTTCCCTGACGAGTATTACGATCGGGGTGGTTTCGTTCATATCTCGTACATCAAGGATAGGGAGATAGACTTTGGAAAATTGGATGCAATGATCGGAAAGATGGTTTGGCAGGGAGATTCAAAGAAGAACCTTATGGGTTTCGGTGCTGTGCAGGCGCATCAATCAAATTCGATTACTGCATTCAGTGAACCATATTATCTCGAATATGCAAGGCGTCATTTTTATGATGTGACAGGTAAGGTATGGAGAATCGGCTATGTGGTGTAAATCTATGAGTGTTGGTATATGGATGTCTCTGCTTCCGGTAATGTTCGGTGTTTATGTGGGGAAAGTTGCTGCTAATGAATTGGAGGTGAGTGTGATGAGTTTTGGAATTACTACAAATGGAGGTGGTGATTACGGCAACAATGAAATCTCTGTTTCGGAAGATGGGTGGCTGCGTGTCGCGGTAGGCGATACAGTGTCAAACGAGAAAATTTCTGGCATTGGTTTGTATGAGACCAGACTTGATAAGGAGAGTTCTGGTGTGGTTGCTGAAATAAAGCATCTTTTATGTGCGAGTGATGCGCCGACGCCGGATGAGAGATATAACGAGCTATTTAATGCGAAATGTGAAATCGATGGGAAAGTCGTTGAGCGAAGCTCAAATCTTGGAGGTCTTGGCAGAGATCGCGCAAAAAAGGTGATGCAAGGTTTTGAGAAATTAAAAAAATTTGGCCTCGATAATGGCCGGGCAATCGTAAAGCTTGATGCATCAGTTAAATTAATTGTTCGTAATGAAAAAGGGATATTGGTCACCGTTAGATTTTCAAATAATGGGGAGTATCCAATTTCCTTTGAAATTCCGGAGAAGTGGGGGAGTGGACGTAATCGAGAAATTCTTGGTGTAAATGGTTCGCTTGTAACATCTGATGATGTCACTATTGGATTTGCGCTTGCGGGGCGCTCATTGTTGAATAAGGAAAATTTCCCGAATGAAAGGGTTGCAATTGCTCCGTTTAATGCGGTTGATTTGACGGTGAAGGGCGATAGCGATGATAAGTTCCCTGCGGGCGTCTATGAAGTTAATGCTGTTGTTCACGCAAATATAAAAGTCGATGGAATTAAAAATAATTTGAATTACGTCGATTTTCATTCGGACTACAAAAATCCGGCCCGGGTCACCTTTGACCGAGACTATCCATCGACGCCTCAGGAGCGCGAGCAGTGGGAATCCACGCATCGTGTCAGCATGTCGTACAAGCCGGTGAAGCCGGGTGAAACATTTGTTGAAGATGGCCTGTATCGAGCAGTACGTCTGAATGCCGGTGGCAGTTACCGCAGCTTGCAGGTGATGCCATTCAAGGCCGGCGACATCGCTACGACCGACAGCGTGAAGATGCCGATGGAGTCCGGAGACGGCGTCCATCTCGATGGGCCGGTGCAATGGGTATGGGAAGGTAGCGCCCCGATCCCCACGAAGCCATTCTCGTCCGCCTACGTCGAGGGCACGGAGCAGTTCAGCTTGCCCGGCGCGGCGTGTCCGCGTGGCGGTCGATGGGTGGCGCGCGTGCGCGCGAATGCGGACTACTCGACGCCGGAATATCGCTATGACCTGTCCCGCATCGTGACGATGCGGCGCGGCCAGCCGATGTCGTCGATTTCGAACGACGCCGGCAACGCTGAATGGGAATGGGTGGGAGTCTGAGATACGCGAGTTCACCTGTCTCAATAAATAGGCGGTGCGGGGTTGACTATGATTAGTAATTTATGGCGCATTGCATTGGGAATCCTTGCAATCTCTCCGGTTGTTCTGATGGAGTGTGCAAACGGCGAGGCTATGAATTTGAAGGGTCAAGCAATGCAATTTAGCTACACGACGAATGGTGGTGCAGATGGGAGTGTCAATTCATATGGAAACAACGAGGTTTCAGTCTCTGGAGATGTGCTGTCTGTTCAAATTGGTGATTCGGCCGGAAATAAGAATGTTCACGGAATCGGGGCATACAAACTGAAGTTGCAGGGCGAAAATCTGGAATCCGCCAGAAAGCTTGCCGCGTTGCTGTGCTCCCCGAAAGATCCGAAAAGCGATGTGCCAATCTCCGATCTTTACAATGCGAAGTGCAGCGACGGAATGAGAGGTGGTCCGGTCAGAGAATTTAGTCGACCTGTTGCAATCAAAGTTGCCGATCTGGTGAATTCGCTCAGAAATGCAGGGATTCATGATGGACGGAAAGCTGTGAAATTCGATGCTTTGCTTGTGTCGATTGACCGTGCCAAGGCCGGATTCCTGGTTTCTGTCAGATTCGACAACACTGGCGATTATCCTATCAAGTTCAAGACGCCTGATAAATGGGATGCCGGAATTGGCAGGAATATGGATATCTTGGGCGTAAACGGCTACCGAATTGGATCACATGATTCTAAATTTGGACTCGGATTGGCGGGTAAGTCGCTTGAAAATTCGGGCGAATTTCCCGATGGCGAGGTCAGTCTTGCGCCACACAGTTCGGTAACTTTCAAGATAAAAACAACATCCGTCAGTAAGTTCGTCGCGGGTAGCTACGATCTCAATGTTGGCGTGTTTATGAACATCGAGGTTCCGGGAATCCAGTCCAGTCTGGTGCGGGTCGATTTCCATTCGGACCACAAGAATCCGACCCGCGTTACCTTTGACCGCGATTATCCCTCGACGCCGCAGGAGCGCGAGCAGTGGGAAGCGTACCAGCGGACTCGCCTGTCACATTTTCCGATCAACCCCGGTGAGACGTTCGCCGAGGACGGCCTGTATCGAGCAGTGCGTCTGAATGCCGGCGGCAGCTACCGCAGCTTGCAGGTGATGCCATTCAAGGCCGGCGACATCGCTACGACCGACAGCGTGAAGATGCCGATGGAGTCCGGAGACGGCGTCCATCTCGATGGGCCGGTGCAATGGGTATGGGAAGGTAGCGCCCCGATCCCCACGAAGCCATTCTCGTCCGCCTACGTCGAAGGCACAGAGCAGTTCAGCTTGCCCGGCGCGGCGTGTCCGCGTGGCGGCCGATGGGTGGCGCGCGTGCGCGCGAATGCGGACTACTCGACGCCGGAATATCGCTATGACTTGTCCCGCATCGTCGCGATGCGGCGCGGCCAGCCGATGCCGTCGATTTCGAACGACGCTGGCGCTGAATGGGAATGGGTGGGGGGCTGAGATACGCGAGCTCACCTGTCTCAATAAATAGGCAGTGTGGGGTTGACTATGATTAGTAATTTTTGGCGTATTGCATTGAGAATTCTTGCTTACCTCGAATACATCCGTAGGTGGTTCTCCGCTCATACCAACAATTTGTGGAGGGTCGGCTATGATGCGCCTGTCAAGGAAGCGTGAACAGATAACGAAAGACGAGCCCCAAATATGGGGGCTACTCTTGTCGGGCAGGAGTGGTTTGCAGTTTTCTAACGCAGTTCGAAAGCTGGCTCTGTTGATAATTCTTGTATGGATGGGGGATGGATTCGTTATGGCGAATGATTTCGGCAACAGTGCCATGAAGCCTGGTGCATTTTCCCTTTCGTGGTCTGGTGGCCTTGAATATGGTTCGAGAGAAATGACTTTTGATGGCGAAGGAAGGTTTTATTTTGCCAAAGGGGATACTGTCAATGACAAATCACAAACGGGTGTGGGTGTTTTCGTTCTCAGTCTGCAGAATAAAGATGCGCAGCAACTGAAAGACGTAGCTCACACTTTGTGTGACAAAGATATTCAGTCCGGCGGACCAGAAACCCATGATCCTGCCGCAACGTTTAGCGTTATCTGCCAAGACGAAGGCAAAGCCGTCCGGATATCAGGTTCATTACGCCTGATTCCAGAGCGCTTCAGGCGTCGGGTTTTTGATGCACCTCTTAGGCTATCCGAGCAGGCGCGCTCGGATGGTCAAAAGATCATCAAGTTGGATTTCGAGACGGTGAGTATCGAGCATAAGGGCGATCATTGCAACGTGTCGATTAGATTTATCAATTCCGGAAATCGATGGATCAAATTTAAAACGCCAGATCTATTGCCTGGTAATACTCGGGGTGGAGGGCTTGCCGTTGCGCCGTTTAGTGAGCTTGGGAAGATGCGGCCTCGCGATGATTGGGGATTTAATTTGGCTGGTAAAACACTGATAAATAAAAATGAATTTCCAGATGGATTTGTTGTGCTCAATCCTGGTGAAAGTAGGATTTTGAAGATCGAGGCTGTTCCGGATAATAAAATTTTAAAAGGTGTGTACGAGCTTTCCGGTGTGGCTTTTATGAAAATAGAATACGAGGGCTATGGCTGGGGGCTGTCAACGCACGTCGATTTCAGTCCGATTAAAAGCCAAATAACTTTCGACCAAGACTATCCCTCGACGCCTCAGGAGCGCGAGCAGTGGGAATCCACGCATCGTGCCAGCATGTCGTACAAGCCGGTGCAGCCGGGTGAAACATTTGTTGAAGATGGCCTGTATCGAGCAGTGCGTCTGAATGCCGGCGGCAGCTACCGCAGCTTGCAAGTGATGCCATTCAAGGCCGGCGACATCGCTACGACCGACAGCGTGAAGATGCCGATGGAGTCCGGAGACGGCGTCCATCTCGATGGGCCGGTGCAATGGGTATGGGAAGGCAGCGCCCCGATCCCCACGAAGCCATTCTCGTCCGCCTACGTCGAAGGCACGGAGCAGTTCAGCTTGCCCGGCGCGGCGTGTCCGCGTGGCGGCCGATGGGTGGCGCGCGTGCGCGCGAATGCGAACTACTCGACGCCGGAATATCGCTATGACCTGTCCCGCATCGTGACGATGCGGCGTGGCCAGCCGATGCCGTCGATTTCGAACGATGTCGGCAACGCTGAATGGGAATGGGTGGGTGTCTGAAATGCGAGAACGTGCGCTGATCTATCAGCATGACCGGACGACGGCGAACGGCGTCGTGCTTGACGGCCTCGACGACGTTGAACTCGACGATCGCAAGTTGAGCCATGTGGGCGCGCGGGTCCAATGTCCCGCGTGCAACACCATTGGCCGGATCGAGCCGGTCGGTGAGCGCTCGGACCATGAACTGAGCGACAAACAGCCCGCGCTCGAAGACGACCTTTGCCGGTGCGCGTGTCATCCATCGCCGCGGCTGATTGCATCGCAGCGCCACTCGATGATCGAAGCGTGACGCGATATTCACGGAGACGCGATGAAATTTCGCTGGGATCAACGCGTGCCGCCCGAGTGGCAGCACCCCAAACCGCCGCCTTTATGGGTCTACCTCGTCTTGTTCCTCGTGATCGAGGGCGTGTGCCTGGCCTATACGGTGATGACGTGGCCGGCGGGCAAACCGGTTGGCTCGCCGGAATTCACGCGCTCCGCGCTGGCGGTCCCGTTTACTTTTTGGCTCACGATCTGCGCCGCGCTTTATTCGTCGTTTTACGACGGCTTGGCGTTTGAGGCAGCAGTCAGGAATGCGGCGCGCTGGCATTTGCTGGTCCGATGGCAGCGACTCAGCCGTGCAGGCATAGCCGTGCTCGACAGTGTCATTCTCACGCCCGAAGCCGACCTGGCGGAACGCATGCTGAAACTGGAAGGCAGTCCACCGGAGAATCCGGGGAAGGTCATGTTGCTCGGCGGTCTCGACGCAACCCACGTCGCGTCACGCGTCAGCAGCCTGCTGGAAACCCTTCTGACGCCACTGGCGGCGCGGCTGGCTGAGGCGTCGCGCAGCAACTCATTCGAAATCGTGATGCAGTGCGACCGGCAGGAATGGTCGACGGACGTCAAGGCTGTATGGGAGCGCCTGAAGTTGCCGGGGCGGCCCCGTGTTCGATGGATCGACAACCACCGCAACGTGAACTTTGCGGAGAACTGGTTCACGGGCAAAAGCGACTCGCCGTTTGCCTCTAGCCACTATGCAGTGGACGGAACTCCGAAGTATCGCCTCGTTGTCGCATGGCATTTGAACGATGACGCCCTGGGCATTGCGCCGGCGACATCGGAAGCCGCGGTTGCGCTTCTGCTCGGTTCGCGCGCGCTCGTACAGGAAAAACCTGAGCTAAAGCGGCAGGCTTGGCTACTTCGTCAGGTCGTCGGGGAAGCCGACCAGGTCGACAGGTCGCTGGCGTTGCTGCTCAACGCGGCGCAGGCGCCACGCGAGCGTATCCGTCACTTCTGGCATAGCCGGCTCAAGGGACTCGCGCAACATGCGACGCTGAGCGCGGTCAGGGATGCCGATCTGAAGATTGAAGCGCATGCGCTTGATCCGGCGATTGGTCCGCAGGCGCCGGTCGCGCGCTGGGTCCTTCAGGCGCTGGCCGGCAAGATGGCGTTATATGGTCAGGGGGCGCAACTTGTCGCACTGCCTCACGAGGAGGGCGTCGCGCTCAATCTAGTCGTCAAGGAACTGCCGAGCGTGGACGCGCCGTGGAAGACAGACTACGAGTACAACCTGTTCCCAGCCGTCGAACTCGTCGGGTGTGTGGCGATGTGGGTATTCGGGATGCTGCTGTCCCCCGACAATGCGTGGGGCACGTTCGAAACGGTGTTCACCAGTGTCATGGTTGTCGTCGTGATCTTGTGCGGTGTCTGGCGCATCCTCGCACAGCGGGTCTATGCCGACGACGTGTGGCGCCAATACGGGTAAGCAGTGATGAAGGCATTTCGGCAATTCAGCATTCCCCGGTTCGTGGCGTTGTGGTGGCTCTCGCTGCTGGCGTGCGCCGTCTGGATGACTGTGAGTTACTGGTATGCGTCGGAAGTACTGGGTACGGCCACCCCTTTGCAATACGCGTTGATCTTTCTGGGCTTCACGGTAGGGCTGATCGCAGACGAACTGTGCGATCGATGGCGATGGCATCTCGCATGCATCCTTCATATTGAGGATGTCGTCGACGGCGTGTGTCCTGACCGGGAACACGAGATTGCGCAGGCGGCGGTGTGGCGCTGGTATGAGCATCGAGGCAAGCCGTGGTGGATCAGTTCACATCGGGAACGGCCCCATGTGCGCACAGCGGATGCGTGGCAGCGTTTTGACGCGTATGACCGTGCGATGAAGCGGCAGATACGCGCGGCCCGAAACGACGAGGTATGACGTCGCATCGGCGTTCCTGATTCCCTGGCGCCGGACTGAGCGCTACCTGAACAACCGCTCGCACAGAAAATCGACGAACACGCGCAGCTTCGGCGACAACTGCCGGCTCGACGGCCACACGATCGAGAATTGCCCCGGCGCGATCCGGTAGTCGTCGAGCACGGTGACGAGTGCGCCGTGTTCGAGCGCGTCGCGCGCGAGGAAGTCGGGCATGTAGCCGATGCCGAGCCCCGCGAGCACGGTGCCGCGCAGCGCCTCCATGTTGTTGCAGGTCAGCGCGGTGCGCAGCTTCAGCGGCGTGCCGTCGTCGGCCGCGAGCGCCCAGTCCTGCAGCTTGCCGGTGGTCGGGAAGCAGTAGCGCACGCATTCGTGCGCTTCGAGATCGCGCGGTGTGCGCGGCGTGCCGGCCTGCGCGAGATACGCGGGCGTCGCGCACAGCACGAACGCGAACGGGCCGAGCCGCCGCGACATCAGGCTCGAATCCGACAGCGGGCCGCTGCGGATCACCGCGTCGAAGCCGCCTTCGACGACATCCACCATCCGGTCGTTGAAATCGAGGTCGAGCTCGACGTCCGGGTAGCGCTGCCGGAATTCGGGCAGCACCGGCAGCAGGAACCGGTAGCCGATCACCGGCAGGCTCACGCGCAGCTTGCCGCGCGGGCGCTGTGCGGAGGCCGTCACGGTTGCTTCCGCGTCGCGGAAATCTTCGAGGATCCGCTGGCAGCGTTCGTAGAAGTGCCGGCCTTCTTCGGTGAGCGTGACGCGCCGGGTCGTGCGGTTGAACAGCCGCACGCCGAGCGACTGCTCGAGTTTCGCGATCGTCTTGCCGACCGCCGACGCCGAGATGCCGAGCGCGCGGCCGGCCGCGACGAAGCTCAATGCTTCGGCGGTGCGGACGAAGGCGACGATGCCGGTCAGGTTGTCCATCGAGTCGAAGGCGTGCGTCGATGCACGTGGCCGAGTGAATTGCGGAATTCTAGTCCGTTATATGCGGAGCTTTGCGTGGTTTTTCGCGGATTGAATCGGATTTATCTTCTGTCGCTCTGACGGCGCATCCGCGCCGGCTTTTCGAGGAGCGATGATGGATCACCCTTTTTCAGGCGCTTCGGACCTGTCGGCACGCCGGCGTGCGTGGGTGCTGGCCGCCGTCTGCATGGCCGCGGTCGCGCTGCCGCTGTCGTTTTCGGGCGGCGCGGTCGCGACGCCCGCGATCGGCCGCGACCTGCACGGCGGGACGGTCGCGATGAACTGGATCACCAATGCGTTCATGCTCGCGTTCGGCAGCTTCCTGATGGCGGCCGGCGCGCTGGCCGACCAGTTCGGCCGCAAGCGCCTGTTCGCGATCGGCGTCGGCGGCTTCACGCTGATGTCGGTCGCGCTCGCGTTCGCGCCGTCGATGCTCGCGGTCGACCTGCTGCGCGCCGCGCAAGGGCTCGCGGCGGCCGCGGCGCTCGCGGGCGGCACGGCCGCGCTCGCGCAGGAATTCGACGGTGCGGCGCGCACGCGCGCATTCAGCCTGCTCGGCACGACCTTCGGCATCGGGCTCGCGTTCGGGCCGGTGCTGGCCGGCGCGCTGATCGGGCATTACGGTTGGCGCGCGATCTTCGTGACGAGCGCGGTGGCCGGCGGGCTGTCGCTCGTATTCGGGCTGCCGCGCATGCACGAGTCGCGCGACCCGCATGCGACAGGGCTCGACTGGCCCGGCACGGCCGCGTTCACCACCGCGCTGACGCTGTTCACGTTCGGCGTGATCGAGGCGCCCGCGCGCGGCTGGTCGAGTCCGCTGGTGATCGCGCTGCTGGCGGGCGCGGCGCTCGGCGCGGGTGCGTTCGTCGCGATCGAGACGCGGGTCGCGCGGCCGATGCTCGACCTGTCGCTGTTCCGGATCACGCGCTTCGTCGGCGTGCAGGTGCTGCCGGTGTCGACCTGCTGCTGCTACATCGTGCTGCTCGTCGTGCTGCCGCTGCGCTTCATCGGCATCGACGGCTTCAGCGAGATCGACGCCGGCTGGCTGATGCTCGCGATTTCCGCGCCGATGCTGGTCGTGCCGTTCATCGCGGCGACGCTCACGCGCTGGCTGTCGGCCGGCGTGATCTCGGGGCTCGGGCTCCTGATCGCGGCAGCCGGGCTCGTGTGGCTGGGCATCGCGCTGCGCGGCGGCGCGGGGGCTGCGGCGATCGCGCCGATGGTGACGATCGGCATCGGGGCCGGCATGCCGTGGGGGCTGATGGACGGGCTGTCGGTGAGCGTCGTGCCGAAGGAACGCGCAGGGATGGCGACCGGAATTTTCAGCACGACGCGCGTGGCCGGCGAGGGGATCGCGCTCGCGATCGTTGGTGCGGTGCTGGCTGGGCTCGCGCGGACCGGCTTGACGCAGGCGGCGGGTGCTGCCGGCACGCCCGACGCGACGCTGCGTGCGGCGGCGCGTCTCGCGACCGGCGATCTCGCGGGTGCGGCGGTAGCGTTGCCGGGTGTCGGGCACGCCGCGCTGCTCGCGAGTTATACGCATGCGTTCGATCGGTTGCTGATCGGGCTGGCGGTCGTGACGGTGCTGTGTGCGGGAGTGGTGTTCGCGTTTCTCGGCGGGCGGCGGGTGGCTACCGAAACGGGCGACGATATCGACGGGCACGCGCATGCCGACGTGCCGGTGCGCAACCGGATCGAAGCCGCGTGTGCGGAGACGCACGGGCGTTGAGCGTTGCGTCATCGCGCATGGGGCGCTTCGGCCTGGACGGCCGGAGCGCCGTTTCCATTGCGTCGGCTGCATTCGCGCGCCGACGAACCGCCATGCCCGTCACACCAGCACCAGCGGCGGCAGTGCCGCGTCCGCCCGTGCCTGCGCATGCTCCACTTCAACCACCACATAGCGCCGCGCATCGGGCCACAGATGCACGCGGCTTCCCGCATCCTCGTCGATCGTCGCGCGGCCTTGCACGAGCCAGGTCGTCTGCCGCACGAAGTCGACGAACAGCAGCGCGATGGCCGGATTCACGAGCAGGTTGCCGATCGTGTTGAACAGGTTGTTGCCCGCGAAGTCGGGCAGCACGAGCGTGCGGCGGTCGGGCATGTCGACGAGCGGCTCGAACGAGCCGTCCGTGCGTGGCTGGCGGCCACGGTACGAGCAGTCGCTGTTGCCGGCCGCGTCGGCGGTCGCGACGATCAGGAATGCCCGCTCGCGGATGAACGCGATGGCGTCGTCGGTCAGGGGGGCGCGGTCGTTCATGGTGTCGGTCGGCGCACGCGCCGTTGCGTGGGAATGCGCAGGGCGCACGCAAGCGACATGCCACGCGGCCCGGCCTGCCTCCGCGCGCGGGTGCGCCTGCGCACTGTGGAGATTTCGAACACCGCCCCGGCGCGCGGCGCAGTCGCGCTGTTCAGATTCGGGACACCCGCCATGCTGCGTCGGTGAACACGGCACGGCGGGGACGCGGGCCGGCCGTGATCGCCGTGCTTGCGTCCTGTTTGGCACGCATGTTGCGTAAACGAGGGCAGCGCGATTCCAACTGGCGCTGTACTCACACAAGCACGATGAACAGGAGACATGTATGAACCCGTTTGACCTGAAACAACTGGGCCTCGACGTCGAATACCCGTACCGTCAGCAATACGACAACTACATCGGCGGCAAGTGGGTTCCGCCGACGAAAGGTGAGTACTTCGAGAACGTGTCGCCGATCAACGGCCAGCCGTTCTGCCGCGTGCCGCGCTCGGGCGCCGACGACATCGAGCTCGCGCTCGACGCCGCGCACGCCGCACGCCGCAAGTGGGGCAAGACGTCGGTGGCCGAGCGCGCGAACCTGCTGCTCGCCGCTGCCGACCGGATGGAAAAGAACCTGAAGCTGCTGGCCGTGGCCGAAACGATCGACAACGGCAAGCCGCTGCGCGAGACGATGGCGGCCGACCTGCCGCTCGCGATCGACCACTTCCGCTACTTCGCGGGCTGCATCCGCGCGCAGGAAGGCGGCATCTCCGAAATCGACGACAACACCGTCGCATACCACTTCCACGAGCCGCTCGGCGTCGTCGGCCAGATCATCCCGTGGAACTTCCCGCTGCTGATGGCCGCATGGAAGCTCGCGCCGGCGCTCGCGGCCGGCTGTTGCGTGGTGATGAAGCCGGCCGAGCAGACGCCCGCGTCGGTGCTGGTGTTGATGGAGCTGATCGGCGACCTGTTCCCGGCCGGCACGATCAACATCGTGAACGGCTTCGGCAAGGAAGCGGGCGAAGCGCTCGCGACCAGCAAGCGCATCGCGAAGATTGCGTTCACGGGTTCGACGCCGGTCGGCAAGCACATCCTGCGCGCCGCGGCCGACAACCTGATCCCGTCGACGGTCGAGCTGGGCGGCAAGAGCCCGAACATCTTCTTCGCCGACGTGCTCGACCAGGACGACGCATTCCTCGACAAGGCGCTCGAGGGGCTCGCGATGTTCGCGCTGAACCAGGGCGAAGTGTGCACGTGCCCGTCGCGGATCCTGATCCAGGAATCGATCTACGAGAAGTTCATCGAGAAGGCGGTCGCGCGGGTCGAGCGCATCAAGGCCGGCCACCCGCTCGACCTGCAGACGATGATCGGCGCGCAGGCTTCGCAGCAGCAGCTCGACAAGATCCTGTCGTACATCGACATCGGCCGCGGCGAAGGCGCGCAATGCCTGACGGGCGGCGAGCGCACGGCGCCGGCCGCCGACCTCGGCACGGGCTACTACGTGAAGCCGACGATGCTGCTCGGCAACAACAAGATGCGCGTGTTCCAGGAAGAGATCTTCGGGCCGGTCGCGTCGGTGATGACGTTCAAGGACGAGCAGGAGGCGATCGAACTCGCGAACGACACGTTCTACGGGCTCGGCGCGGGCGTGTGGACGCGCAACGGCACGCGGGCGTACCGGATGGGCCGCGAGGTCGAGGCCGGCCGCGTGTGGACCAACTGCTACCACCTGTATCCCGCGCATGCGGCGTTCGGTGGCTACAAGCAGTCGGGGATCGGCCGCGAGACGCACAAGATGGCGCTGTCGAACTATCAGCAGACGAAGTGCCTGCTGGTGAGCTACCAGGCCGAGGCGCTCGGGTTCTTCTGATCCGCGCGCGGGCGTCCTGGCCGGCCGGCGGCGCGGTATGCGCCGGCCGGCCGGGGCGCAGGCTTGCGCGGCGAAGCTTCGGATACCGGAGGGTCGTCGGATGCGTGTCGCGCCGGGCGACGGTGGTTGCCTGGCCCACGGGTGCGCGAACGCGTGCCGCGCGACCGACCGGCGATGCGGAGATTGACCGCTTTGACCGTTTCGGCCCGTTCGCATTCGCAACCTGATACCGTCCGCGCATTGTCGCGGCCTTCGCCGGAAACGTTACCGACGGCCGTTCGTTTGCCGCGGAAAATCGAGCCGGCGCGCCGGACGCAAAACCCCATGTCAGAACCGCCTCGAACCTATCCGCGCCATCCCGTGTTCCACGCGGGCGAACTCGACGCGCATCACCGCTTCGGCGTCGCCGACGAAGCCGAGCGGATGAGCGACGTCGTGACGACGCGGCTGAGCATCGGCGTGCGGCAATTCATCGAGACGCAGCCCTTCATGTTCGTCGGCACGGCGTACGGCGGGCAGGCGGGCGTGACCTGCGACATCGTGCAAAGCCGGCGCGACGCGAATGGCGGCCTGCTGCCGGTCGTGCGCGTGATCGATACGAAGACGCTGCGCTTCGTGCTGCCAGTGTACGGCGAGCGCGATGGCGGCCGGATTGACGCGGGGCGGTGCAATGGCAGCGGCGTCGGATTGCTGTTCGTCGATTTCATGCGCGGTATCCGTTACCGGATCAACGGGCGCGCGACGCTGCGTAGGGATCTGTCCGATGCGGACGCGGCGCCGTGGCCGGCCGGCAGCGCGATCGTCGAGTTGGCGGTCGCGCAGGCGTACGGCAATTGCGGCACGCGGGTCGTGCGGCTGCGGCCCGCGAACGGTGGCTGACTCCGGCCTTCGCGCAGCGCCGGCCGGGGGGCGCGCACCGGGTGCGCCGGCGTGGCGCGTGCCGCACCGACGGGGTGCGCGCGACGAGGCGTTCGGGCATGCCCGCATGGCGCGTCCGTGCCGCGCAGCGTCGAATAACGGACTTTGCGTGAGTTGCGCGCAGTTCGGCACGGGACTTGCGTGGCAGGTGCGGTTCCGGGCAGGTAAGGGAGGACACGATGGACCAATACGTGGCGTGCAGCGAAGAACCGACGGCCGAAGACACACGGCGCAACGCACTGGGCGACGATGCGCTGGCCGGGCAGGCGGTCGTCAGCGTCGCGCATGACGCCGACGAGCAGGCACGCAACCTGATCGGCTGGCGCCAGACCTACGACCAGCTCGCGGCCGGCCGCTTCATCGGCACGCTGACCGAGCTGCCGCTCGACACGATGAAGCTGTTTCGCGAATCGACGAGCCACCTGCTGCGCCAGGCGTGCGAGGTGCGCGGCGACGCCTACTGGTTCGGCATCCCGCTCGCCAGCGACGGCACCGCGCGCGTCGATGCGTGCCGCATCGGGCCCGGCGCGCTCGCGTTCCGGCCGGGCAACGTCGAATTCGAACTGGTGACGCCCGCGCAGTTCTCGATCTACGGCGTCGTCGTGCGTGGCGACGTGCTGCGTCACTACGCGGAAGAGGTCGAACGCCGCCCGCTCGACGAGCGGCTGTTTACGCAGCGCGTGATGCAGGTGGGCGATGCGCGTCTCGCGCGTCTGTGCGCGCTGCTCGGCCGACGGCTCGACGGAGCGATGGCGATGGCCGGCCCGCTGCCCGATGCGCAGCGCGACGATCTGCAGGCCGAGGTGCTGGCCGCGCTGTTCGACGTGTGCGCGCAACCGGCGGACGACGCCGGCCGTGCGCCGTCGATGCGCCGCTGGATCGTCGAACAGGCACGTGACTACGTGCTGGCGCACCGCACACGCCCGGTCGGCGTGCCCGAGCTGTGCGAGCAGCTGCACGTGAGCCGGCGCACGCTGCAGTACTGCTTCCAGGACGTGCTTGGCATGGCGCCTGCCACTTATCTGCGTACGCTGCGGCTGAACGGCGCACGGCGTGACCTGTGCGGCCGCGCGGCCGGTTCGGTGCAGGACGTGGCGGAGGCGTGGGGCTTCTGGCATCTCAGCCAGTTCGCGACGGATTACCGGCGGCTGTTCGGCAAGCGGCCCTCGGAGACACTGCGCGATCGCGCGGTGATGGCGGCGGCGGGGTGAGCGTGGAGCGGTAGTCGAAGCGGGTCTGGTTTGGATGCCGGCTTCGGCTCAGGCTCAGGCTCAGGCTGCGCCTACACGCAGCGACGCTTTCGGCCTCGCAACCGGCCGCCGCACCCCGTTTCCCTATTCGGCCGTAGCCGCCGCTTCGCGCGGCGCGGGCCATGCCAGCGAATCCCAGTCGATCGCGCGATAGGCGGCCTCGACCGCCGCAAGATCGGCAGGCTGCTCGCTGCGATGCATCCCGTGCAATTCGGCAGGCACGTCGAGCGCGACCGGCACGCAATGCGGATAGTCGCGCACGCGCAGCGCCGGCCCGATCGACGTGAAGCATGCGAGCGTCGGCACGTCGAAACCGTCGGCGAGATGGAGCGCGGCCGTGTCCGGCGCGAACAGCAGGCTGGCGCCCTTGACCCACGCAATGAACCGGGCCGTATCGTCGGCCGCATCGGCGCTCACGTCGACATAGGCGGGGTGCGCGACAGGCCCGAACCCGGCCACCGGCAACCCGTAGCGCTGCGCAAGCTGATCGACGAACGTTGCCCGCAGCGCGGGCGGCACGCTGCGCAACGCGGTGCTCGCGACTGGACAGAAGAGCACGTACGGACGCCGCCATTGCTCAGGCAACTCCGGCAGCGGCAGCCGCGCGAGCCAGCGGTTGCGCTTGGCCGACGCCGGCACCGACGCGGGTTCCACGCCGAGCGCGTCGAGGAAGAAATCGATCATCGGCAGCCGCGCAAACGCGGGCCAGTACAGGTGATTGCCGACGTCGATGCAGGGCGCATCCGCCGGCAGCGCGTCGGCGCGGTACGGCAGCGCGCGCGACGGTGCGACGAGGTCGGCCGCGAGCGCATATAGCGCCTCGACGTAGCGCGGCGCGCAAGCCGGCCGGTACAGCGTGAAGTGCAGGCCCGGGTGAGCGGTACGCAGCGCGGCGAGAGCGGTGAGCCCGATCACCGAATCGCCGAGCGTGACGCCCATCCCGTTGATCACGTGCACGTGCCGTGCGCGGTCGTAGTCGAGCCGGAACGGCTGGTGCGCGGCGTGCAACAGGCTCCGCGCGGATGCGGCCGGCACGTGGCCGACGGCATGCGCGCCGCCGTGCTCCAGGTCGTACGGCGCGACGAGCGTGCCGTCCGGCGCGAGCAGCGTGCCGGGAAGCGTGAGCGCGTCGTCGTGCGACAACGCGACGTCGGGCGGCGCGGCGTGCGTGTCCATCGTCATCCGCCGCGCGCGCGGCGGCCCTGCTCGCGGATCTGTTCGAGCGTCGCGGCCGGCGTGCTGGCGTCCTGCGGGATGCGGATCTCGATCAGCGCGGGCAGCCCGCAGGTCAGCGCGCGCTCGAGCGCGGGCGCGAAATCGACGGTGCGCTCGACGGTCTCGCCATGCGCGCCGAAGGCGCGCGCATACGCGGCGAAATCGGGATTCGTGAGCCCCGTGCCATGCACGCGCCCCGGGTAGTTGCGCTCCTGATGCATGCGGATCGTGCCGAAATGCCCGTTGTTGACGACGATCACGACGATGTTCAACCCGTACTGCATCGCGGTCGCGAGCTCGTTGCCGGCCATCATGAAGCAGCCGTCGCCCGCGAGCGCGACGACGGCGCGCGACGGGTACAGCGACTTCGCGGCAAGCGCGGCCGGTACGCCGTAGCCCATCGCGCCGCTGGTCGGTGCGAGCTGCGAGCGGAAGTGCCGGTACGCGAAGTGGCGATGCAGCCAGATCGCGTAGTTGCCGGCACCGTTGGTGAGGATCGCGTCATGTGGCAGGCGCTCGCGCAGCTGCACCATCACGTCGCCGAGCTGGACGTCGCCGGGCATCGGCAGCGGCGCATGCCATTCGCGATACGCGCGATGCGCGTCGGCAGCGGTGCCGGCCCACGCGGGGTGCTCGGGCGCCTCGAGCGCGGCGAGCGGCGCGGCGATTTCGGGCATGCCCGACACGATCGGCAGGTCGGCCGCATACACGCGGCCAAGCTCGTCCGCGCCCTGATGAACGTGGATCAGCGTCTGGCGCGTCTTCGGGATGTCGAGCAGCGTGTAGCCGCCGGTCGTCGCTTCGCCGAGGCGCGGCCCGATCACGAGCAGCAGGTCGGCGTCGCGGATGCGCTTCGCGAGCGCGGGGTTGATCCCGAGCCCGACGTCGCCCGCGTAGTTCGGGTGCGCGTTGTCGATCGTGTCCTGGTAGCGGAACGCGCAGGCCACGGGCAACTGCCAGCGCTCGACGAAGGTGCGCAGGTTCGCGCACGCGTCGGGTGTCCAGCCGCTGCCGCCGACGATCGCGAACGGCCGTTCCGCGCGCGCGAGCCGCTCGCGCAGCTCGTCGATCTGCGCGGCCGACGGCGCGGCGGCAACGCGTTTCGCAGCCGGCACGACCGGCTGCGGCGCGCACGCGTCGGACAGCACGTCCTCCGGCAGCGCGAGCACGACCGGGCCGGGGCGGCCGGACGTCGCGACGTGGAACGCATGGCTCAG
Source organism: Burkholderia sp. 4NA327C6 (assembly GCF_005502655.1). Taxonomy (NCBI): domain Bacteria; kingdom Pseudomonadati; phylum Pseudomonadota; class Betaproteobacteria; order Burkholderiales; family Burkholderiaceae; genus Burkholderia; species Burkholderia sp. 4NA327C6. The sequence continues at coordinate 150,959 of NZ_SCNZ01000014.1, forward strand.
GTATTCGGGGATGCGGCGCGGGTCGTCGATCTGCGCGACCCATTTCGCCATCTGGCCGAACATCCGCCGGTAGTCGATTTCCTGGAAGGCTTCGCGGTCGAGGTGCTCGCGTGCGCACTGGCCGACGAACAGGATCATCGGCGTCGAATCCTGGAACGCGGTGTGCACGCCGATCGACGCGTGGGTCGCGCCGGGACCGCGTGTGACGAACGCGACGCCGGGGCGGCCGGTGAGCTTGCCGACGGCCTCGGCCATGTTCGCGGCGGCCGCCTCGTGGCGGCAGACGACCGTCTGGATGCGCGCGGTGTCGTCCGCCAGCGCATCGAGTACGGCGAGGAAACTCTCGCCCGGCACGCAGAACACGCGTTCGACGTGATTGGCGAGCAACGCATCGACGAGCAGTCGCGCGCCGGTGGTGGCGGGCTGCTCGAGATCCTTGGAATGCGACATGGGCTGCCGTCTCCCTGGGTAGCGGGACGTACAGCTTACGCCGGTTGGACGGCCGCCGGTGCGCCGGCCGCGGAAAAGTGCCGGAACGCGCAGGGAGGCAGGGCATGCACCGCGGTTTCGGCCGAACGGCCAGCTTGTGCGTGCATCCCCAACGCAGAAGAATTGGACGCTACGAATGCCTGGCCGGCCCGCTTGCCGTGGGCGTGACGGAAGGGGCCCTGTCCGCGATGAAAAGAACGGCGTGCCGGCGTTCGCTTCCGAATCGATCCCGAGGTCAGCGCGGATGTACACACATGGATTTACATCGTCGGGCAAGCGGATATACTGTACATCCACAGTACATCCGGATGTTGGGGGAGACATGCATACGACGAGGGTATTTCGGAACGGCAACTCGCAGGCCGTGCGAATTCCTGCCGACCTTGCCTATGAACGCAGCGATATCGAACTGGAAATCGAGCGCATTGGTGACGAAATCCGCATTCGGCCGGCGCGGCGGCCGTTGACCCGCGTCCTTGAGAAATTCGCTAAATTCGGGCCGGATTTCATGGCGGATGGGCGCGGTGACCACGAGCAGGCCGATCGCGAGGGTTTGTGATGCCGCGCTACATGCTCGACACCAACATGTGCATCTACCTGATGAAGAATCAGCCGGAGCAGGTTGCGAGACGGTTTGCGCAGTGCTACACGGGGGACGTCGTAATGTCGGCGATCACGTACGCCGAGCTCGAGTACGGTGTCGCGGCGTGCGCGAGCCCTGCGCGGGAGCGCGGCAATCTTGCCGCGCTGATCGACGACATTCCCGTTGCGCCGTTCGACGTCGCGGCCGCGCAAGCGTATGGCCCGGTCCGCGAGGCAACCCGGGAGCGGAAGAAGGATCACCTCGACAAGCTGATCGCCGCGCATGCGGTGTCGCTCGATGTCGTACTCGTGACCAACAACGAGCGGGATTTCGTGAGCTATCCGGGACTGCGGCTGGAGAACTGGCTGGACGATTGATCAGGGCACGCAGGGCGCCCGAGGGGCATGCGAGACGTCGGATTGTCCCGCATGACCCTCGGATCCGGCATCAGCACTCGACGATATTCACCGCCAGCCCGCCGCGCGACGTTTCCTTGTACTTCGTCTTCATGTCGGCGCCCGTCTCGCGCATCGTCTTGATCACGGAGTCGAGCGACACGTAGTGCGAGCCGTCGCCGCGCAGCGCCATGCGCGCGGCGTTGACCGCCTTCACCGACGCCATCGCGTTGCGCTCGATGCACGGGATCTGCACCATCCCGCCGACCGGGTCGCAGGTGAGGCCGAGGTTGTGTTCCATGCCGATTTCGGCCGCGTTCTCGACCTGCTGCGGCGTGCCGCCGAGCACGGCCGCGAGCGCGCCGGCCGCCATCGAGCACGCGACGCCCACCTCGCCCTGGCAGCCGACTTCCGCACCGGAGATCGACGCATTCAGCTTGTAAAGAATGCCGATCGCGGCAGCCGTCAGCAGGAAGTCGATCACGCCCTGTTCGTTCGCGCCGGGCGTGAAGCGCGTGTAGTAGTGCAGCACGGCCGGGATGATGCCGGCCGCGCCGTTGGTCGGCGCGGTGACGACGCGGCCGCCGGCCGCGTTTTCCTCGTTGACCGCGATCGCGTACAGGTTGATCCAGTCGATCATCGACAGCGGGTCCTGCAGCGCGCGCTCCGGGCTGCCCGTCAGCGTGCGATACAGCTGCGGCGCGCGGCGCTTGACCTGGAACGGGCCGGGCAGGTTGCCGTCGGCGTCCGGGTTGCCGATTCCGCAGCCGCGCGACACGCACGACTGCATCACGGCCCAGATCTTCAGCAGGCCGTCGCGCGTCTCTTCCTCGGTGTGCCACGCGCGCTCGTTTTCCCACATCAGCTGCGCGATCGACTTGCCGGTCGACCCGGTCAGCGCGAGCAGCTCGGCGCCGGTGCGGAACGGGTGCGTCATCTGCTCGGCCGCGCTCAGCACCTTCGTGTTCGGTGCGCCGGCCGTCACGACGAAGCCGCCGCCGACCGACAGGTAGGTGCGCTCGACCAGCACGTTGCCGCTCGCGTCGGACGCACGCAGTTTCATGCCGTTCGGGTGCTCGGGCAGCGCCTGGCGGTAGAACGCGATGTTCTCCTTCAGCACGAACGGCACCGGATGCGTGCCGAGCAGCGCGAGCTGCTTCGATTTGCGGACGTCTTCCAGCCGCGCGTCGATCGTGTCCGGATCGACGGTGTCGGGCGCGTCGCCGAGCAGGCCGAGCATCACGCCGCGATCGGTGCCGTGGCCCTTGCCGGTCGCGCCGAGCGAGCCGTACAGCTCGACCTTCACGTGGGCCGTGGCGTCGAGTTGCCCGTCACGCTCGAGGCCCTGGACGAACATCAGCGCCGCGCGCATCGGCCCGACCGTATGCGAGCTGGACGGACCGATACCGATCTTGAAGAGGTCAAAGACGCTGACTGCCATTTCGATTCCTGCCTTGCTTTAAGAATATTGCTAGCGCGCCTGCAATGGCAGGCACGCGGCGAGCCATGCGGGCGGCGTTGGGGAAAGTTGCTGCGCGACGCGGGCGTAGCGCCCGTCGAGCCGCGCGGCCAGATGAAAGAGTTCGGTGGCGTTTTTCGGGTCCCACTGCCCCGTGTAGCCGGGCAGACCGGCTTCGCGGCGTTTCGCGTCGAACGGCACCGGCGAATTCACGAATTCCTCGTGGGTTTTCTCGCCGAGCGCGTACGGCACGAGCCAGTCGAGCGCGGCCGCGAGCGTCGCGCCGTTCGCGCCCCGTTCGCGTAGCCAGTTGCGGTTGAAGCGGCGCGCGGCGAGCGCGGCCGTCACCAGCGGCTGCAGGTCGTAGACCGCGTAATGCAGCGCATCGCGTTCCTCGAAATCCCAGGTCTTGCCGTCCGGGCCGATGTTGTCGGCGAGATGTTCGACGAACAGCCGCTGCGCGGCGTTCATCATCTTGCGATCGCCGAGCGTGAACGCGGACAGCGCGATCAGCTTGATCCGGTGGCTCTGCCAGTTGTTGCGCCAGGTGCCGGTGAGCGGGCGCTTCTGCGCGTCGATCTGCGCGACGTAGCCGGCGCCGAGCTTCGCGATGAACGCGGCCGTCGCGTTGCGGGTCTTCACCGGCAGCGCGCTCGCGGTCATGTCGTACGCGACGATCAGGCTTTCGAAACGCGTCTCGTCGATCGGGTTGAAGCTCGGCTGGTAGGTTGCGACCCACGCGGACAGGAAGCGGTCGACGAGCTGCAGGTAGCGCGGCGCGTTCGTCACGCGCCATGCGAGCGCGGCATCGCGCATCAGGTCGAGATCCTTCAGCGCGGCGGCACTCTGGTCGTAGATCCCTTCGTGCGGCAGCGTGCCCTCGGTGTGCACGCGCGCCATCGCCTTCGGCTGCTCGCCGATGCGCGCGTCGACGCTGCGGATCAGCGCCTGGATGCCCGGCTCGGCCTGTGTCGTCTCGCTCGCCTGCAGTGCCGGCGCCGCGCAGAAATTCATCGCCGCGCGCGCGCTGCCGGACGCGCCGAGGCCGGCGGCGGCAAACGACAGCGACGCGACGAGCATCGGCACGACGCGGCGCGCGCGCGGCCGCCCTTGCATTGCACCATGGCCCGGAAACATCGGACGCACCATGCGGAACTCCTTCATTGGCTGGATCGCGTGTGATGTTAGCCGGATTGGCGGACGAACGTGAACCGGTTCGAGCGGCGAACAAAAAAACCGCACGCAACTCCGGGTTGCGTGCGGTGCGGTCGCCATCGGGCGGCTCCTGGCCTGGCGCGCGTTATGCGTATTCCGACATCGGCACGCACGAGCAGAACAGGTTGCGGTCGCCGTAGACGTTGTCCGCGCGGCCGACCGGCGGCCAGTACTTGTTCGTGCCCAGCGACGCGACCGGGTACGCAGCCTGCTCGCGCGAGTACGCGTGCGGCCATTCGTTCGCGGTGACGACGGCCGCCGTGTGCGGTGCGTGACGCAGCGGGTTGTCCTCGCGGTCGGCGCGGCCTTCCTCGACTGCGCGGATTTCATCGCGGATCGCGATCATCGCGGCGATGAAGCGGTCGAGTTCTTCCTGCGACTCCGATTCGGTCGGTTCGACCATCAGCGTGCCCGGCACCGGGAAGCTCATCGTCGGCGCGTGGAAGCCGTAGTCCATCAGGCGTTTCGCGACGTCGTCGACGGTGATGCCGCTCGATTCCTTGATCGGACGCAGGTCGAGAATGCACTCGTGCGCAACCAGCCCGCCCGGGCCCGAATACAGCACCGGGTAGTGCGGCGCGAGGCGCTTCGCGATGTAGTTCGCATTGAGGATCGCGGTTTCCGTCGCGGCGGTCAGGTTCTTCGCGCCCATCATCGCGATGTACATCCACGAGATCGGCAGGATCGACGCCGAGCCGTACGGCGCGGCCGATACCGCGCCGATGCCGTCTTCTTCGCGCGTGTAGCCGGTCGAACGCTGGTTCGGCAGGAACTTCGCGAGGTGCGCGCCGACCGCGACCGGGCCGACGCCCGGGCCGCCGCCGCCGTGCGGGATGCAGAAGGTCTTGTGCAGGTTCAGGTGCGACACGTCGCCGCCGAACTGGCCCGGCGCGGTCAGCCCGACCATCGCGTTCATGTTCGCGCCGTCGACGTACACCTGGCCGCCGTGCGCGTGCACGATTTCGCAGATCTCGCGCACGTTCTGCTCGAACACGCCGTGCGTCGACGGGTACGTGATCATGATCGCCGCGAGATCCTTCGCGTGCTGCTCGGCCTTCGCCTTCAGGTCGGCGATGTCGACGTTGCCCTGCGCGTCGCAGGCGACGACCACGACCTTCATGCCGGCCATGTGCGCGGATGCCGGGTTCGTGCCGTGCGCGGACGCCGGGATCAGGCACACGTCGCGATGGGCTTCGCCGCGCGATGCGTGGTAAGCGTGGATGATCAGCAGGCCCGCGTACTCGCCCTGCGAGCCCGCGTTCGGCTGCAGCGACACGGCCGCGTAGCCGGTGGCCGCGACGAGCATCTGCTCGAGCTGGTCGATCATCTCGCGGTAGCCGACGGTCTGCTCGGCCGGCGCGAACGGGTGGATGCGGCCGAATTCGGGCCACGTGACGGGCAGCATTTCCGACGTCGCGTTCAGCTTCATCGTGCACGAGCCGAGCGGGATCATCGAGCGGTCGAGCGCGAGATCCTTGTCCGACAGGCTGCGCAGGTAGCGCAGCATTTCGGTTTCGGAATGGTGGCGGTTGAACACGTGGTGCGTCAGGTACGCGCTCGTGCGCTCGAGGCCGGCCGGCAGCGCGGGGACGCCGGCTGCGCCCGCGTCCAGCGCGTCGACGGCCGGTGCGGTGCCGCCCGCGGCCTGCGCGAACACGGCGAGGAGATCGGCGAGGTCGTCACGCGTCGTCGTTTCGTCGACCGACACGCCGACTTGCGTGTCGCTCACGCGGCGCAGGTTGATGCGCTTCGCCTTCGCGAATTCGTGAACCTGCGCGGTGCGCGCGCCGGTGTCGATCGTCAGCGTGTCGAAGAACGTGTCGTTGACGGTCGCGAAGCCGAGCTGCTTCACGCCGGCGGCGAGCAGCGCCGCGATGCGGTTCACGCGCAGCGCGATCGTCTTCAGGCCGTGCGGGCCGTGGTAGACCGCGTACATGCTGGCCATGATCGCGAGCAGCGCCTGCGCGGTACACACGTTCGACGTGGCCTTCTCGCGGCGGATGTGCTGTTCGCGCGTCTGCAGCGCGAGGCGCAGCGCGGGCTTGCCCTGCGCGTCGACCGTCACGCCGACGAGGCGGCCCGGCATCTGGCGCTTGAATTCGTCACGCACCGCGAGATACGCGGCGTGCGGGCCGCCGAAGCCCATCGGCACGCCGAAGCGCTGCGTGTTGCCGATCGCGACGTCCGCACCCCAGTCGCCGGGCGGCGTGAGCACGGTCAACGCGAGCAGGTCGGCCGCGACGACCACGTGGCCGCCGGCCGCATGGATCGCTTCGGTGAGCGCGCGGTAGTCGCGCACGTCGCCGTTCACGCCCGGGTACTGCAGCAGCACGCCGAACGCATTCGCTTGCGCGGCGTCGGCGGCCGGGCCGGTCTTGACCTCGATGCCGACCGGCAGCGCGCGCGTGCGGATCACTTCGAGCGTTTGCGGCAGCACGTCGTCGGCGACGTAGAACACGTTCGACGTCGGCTTGCCGGTGCGCTGCAGCAGCGTCATCGCTTCGGCGGCGGCGGTGGCTTCGTCGAGCAGCGACGCGTTCGAGATCGCGAGGCCGGTGAGGTCGGCGACCATCTGCTGGAAGTTCAGGAGCGCCTCGAGGCGACCCTGGGAAATTTCGGGCTGGTACGGCGTGTAGGCCGTGTACCACGCCGGGTTTTCGAGCACGTTGCGCAGGATGACGGCCGGCGTGTGCGTGTCGTGGTAACCCTGACCGATATACGAGCGGAACACCTGGTTCTTGTCCGCGAGAACCCGCAGGGCGGCGAGGGCTTCGGCTTCGCTCTTCGGCTGCGCGAACGGGCCGAGCGGCAGCGTTTCGGCGCGGCGGATCGAGGCCGGGATCACGGCGTCGATCAGGGCGGCGCGCGACGCGAAGCCGAGCGTGTCGAGCATGGCCTGCTGGCTGGCGGCGTCGGGGCCGATGTGGCGTTCGGCGAACGCGTCGTGCGTTTCGAGCGCGGCGAGCGAGAGGGGCGTGCGGTTCATCAGGCGGTCCGGGTGTTCGAGCTTCATGGCGTGACTCTGGTCCCGCGCGGGCCGAGGCCGGCGCCGCGCGGTTCGGGTAGGGAAATTAGTCGATCAGCTTGCTGTACGCGTCGGCGTCGATCAGCTTGTCGGTCGATGCGCCGGCCGCGAGCTTGATCTTGAAGAGCCACACGCCGTACGCGTCGCTGTTCACTTCCTCGGGCGCATCGGTGGCGGCTTCGTTGATGGCGACGATCTCGCCGGACACCGGCGAGTAGATGTCGGATGCCGCCTTCACCGATTCGACGACGCCGACCGCGTCGCCCGCATTCACCGACTTGCCGACTTGCGGCAGTTCGAGGAAGACGATGTCGCCGAGCGTGCTCTGCGCGTGATCGGTGATGCCGACCGTCAGCGTGCCGTCTGCCTCGGTGCGGATCCACTCATGTTCGTCGGTGTATTTCAGCTCGGCCGGGACGTTGCTCATCGGATGCTCCTGATAAAAGGGTTTGTTCGTTCTGCTGGCGCGCCGCCGGGGCGCGCCGGGTAGGGGGTTGCGCCGGGCGCCATTTCCCGGCTTACCGGGAGGCGGGCCTCCCGGCCGTTACGCAGCGAGGACCTTGCCGTTGCGCACGAACGGCAGTTTTACCACGCGCGCGGGAAGATTCTTGTCTCGAATTTGCACCTGGACGGTGTCGCCGATCTGGACGGCCGCCGGCACGCGTGCGAACGCGATCGATTCCTGCATCGACGGCGAGAACGTGCCGCTCGTGATCTCGCCGTCGCCGTGCGGCGTGACGACCTTCTGGTGCGCGCGCAGCACGCCGCCCGCCTTGCCGTTTTCCTTCTGCAGGATCAGGCCGACGAAAGCTGCGCGGGTGCCGTTGGCTTCCAGTGCCGCGCGGCCGACGAAGTCGCGCGGCGTGCTGAGGTCGACCGTCCATGCGAGGCCCGAGTCGAGCGGCGACACGGTGTCGTCCATGTCCTGGCCGTACAGGTTCATGCCGGCCTCGAGGCGCAGCGTGTCGCGCGCGCCGAGCCCGCACGGGCGCACGCCGTTTTGCTGCAGCGCGTTCCACAGCGCTTCGACGTGCACGGCCGGGACGATCACTTCGAAACCGTCTTCGCCGGTGTAGCCGGTGCGCGCGACGGTGAGATCGCCGAACGGCGTGCCGGCGACCTGCGCGGCGTTGAACGGCTTCAGTTCGCTGGTGGCGGCGCGCGCGGCGGGCACCGTCGCCCACGCCTTTTCGCGGGCGTTCGGGCCTTGAACGGCGATGATCGCGAAATCGCGGCGCGGCGCGATCGTGACGCCGAAGCCGCCTTGCTCGTTCAGCTGGTTGAACCACGCGATGTCTTTCTCGGCCGTGCCGGCGTTGACGACGACGCGGAAGAATTCTTCGGTGAAGTAGTAGACGATCAGGTCGTCGATGACGCCGCCCTGCGGATTGAGCAGGCACGAGTAGAGGGCCTTGCCGGGCGTCTTGAGCTTGCCGACGTTGTTCGCGATCGCATGCTCGAAGAATGCGCGCACGCGGCTGCCGGTGAAATCGACGACGCACATGTGCGACACGTCGAACATGCCGGCGTCGGTGCGCACGGCTTCATGTTCTTCGATCTGCGAGCCGTAGTTGACGGGCATGTCCCAGCCGCCGAAGTCGACCATGCGGGCATTGAGCGCGCGGTGCGCGGCGTTGAGCGGGGTGTGATTCAGTGCAGTCATCGAGGCCTCAGGCAAGGCGCTTGCGCGCGGATCAGAACGGCCATGTGCCGACCACCGCGGCCGATGGCCTGCGAGCGATCCGGTACATGCCCCTCTGTCCTCGATACCTGAGAGATTGCGTTGCCGGCCAGGCCTGGCGAACGCGCGCCCCTTCGGTGGGCAGCTTGCCCGCGCAGCGGATGCGCTGCGGGCTACTGCCGCTCTCCAGAGTGCGGGGAGAGTGTGGCCCGCGCAATGCGCGGACGGGATTCCCCGACGCGGTCGGTCCTTTTGCCTGAGAGTTTGCGGGTGTGCCCCTTCGGCGGCGCAACCGGCTGAAACAGCCCGGTCACACGCTCTCCCGACGCGTGCGGGCGACTGTACGCGAGCGGGTGGGCCTTGTCAATTTGAGCAAAAGAATGTCGCTTCGCGACAAGCGGCGGCAACCGGTGCCGCCGCTTTTTCCGCTCCGGCGGGCGCCGGTGCGTTACTCGCCGATCGCGCGCGCGGCCGTGTCGAGTTCCTGGTTCAGCACGCGCTGCTCGTCGCCGGACAGGCCGCCGCTGTGCTGCGCGGACATGTCGTTCGATTCCTGGCGGATCACGTCGAGGCGATGATGAAGCTGCGCGCCGTACGGCGGCGGGTAGTAGCCGCCGTTCACGCGCGCATCGATGCGGCGGTGCAGGTTGTCGATCCGGCCCTGGATCTGCTGCATCCGCTCGTTCGCGACGACCTGCGGATTCGGCCGTGGCGGGGGGGCCGGGCGGACCGGCTGCTGCGGCTGCACGATACAGGCCGCAAGCGAGGAAACCAGGGCACAGCACACTGCTGCGCGAATCAACCGTTGCATCAACATTCTCCTGACGGATTGGTGTCGGATCGACTTTTTTGAGAAACGCATCAGACCAGTCTGCCGCTGACTTTCGTTCCCCCGGCATTTGTAACCGAATGTTCCGGCTGATCCCATGCACCGGCGCCGACCGGCCGCCGCCGGCCGGCGCGCGGTATCAGATCGTGCGGCGCACGAACGGCAGGCGGCGGCCGTCGTGCTCGCTCTGCGCGGCAAGCTCGATGATCGTCATCACGTCGACGGCGTCCTGCGCGGTGACGGGGAACGGCGCGCCGTCGCGGATCGACGCGGCGAGCGCGCGGTAGAACTCCGCGTACTGGCCATCGAGCGTCGGCACCGGGCGCTCGACCTCGACTTCGCCGTCGAGCACGCGCAGCAGGCCGGGCGGGTTGCCGCCGCCGAATTCGACGTCGTCGGCGGTGAGGCCGGCCTTGAGCTGGTCTTCCTGCGTGTCGAGTCCGAACTTCTGGTAGCTGCCGCGCGTGCCGTGCAGCGTGAAGCGCGCGGGTTCGATCGCCGACAGCGCGCTCGCATGCAGCGCGATGTCCTTGTCCGGATAGCCGAGCTGCAGGTGCACGAAATCGGGCGCGGTGCCGTTGTCGCGGCGCGTCTTGACGGTCGCGCTCACCGTTTCCGGCAGGCCGAACAGCGCGAGCGCCTGGTCGATCAGGTGCGGGCCGAGGTCGAGCAGCAAGCCGCCGCCGCGGGCCGGCTCCTCGCGCCAGCGCGTGCGCGGCGTCGGGCGGAAGCGGTCGAAGTGCGATTCGAAACAGGTCAGCCGGCCGAGCTCGCCGGATTTGACGATGTCGCGCACGGTGAGGAAATCGCCGTCCCAGCGGCGGTTGTGGAACGGCGCGAACAGCCGGCTGCGCGCGTTCGCGAGCCGCGCGAGTGCGAGCGCCTCGTCGGCGGTGAGCGTGACGGGCTTGTCGACGACCACGTGGCGGCCGGCTTCGAGCACCTGGCGTGCGAGCGCGAAGTGCGTGTCGTTCGGCGTGGCGATCACCACGCACTCGATGTCGTCGAGGCCGAGCAGCGTGTCGAGATCCGGAACGACGCGCGCGCCCGGATACGCCGCCTGCGCGCGATCGGGCTGACCCGTCGCGATCGCGGCGACTTCAGTGCGGCCGCTCGTGGCGATCACGGGCGCGTGGAACGTCGCGCCGGCGAAACCGAAACCCATCAAACCAATCCTGAGCAATGACGACATGGCAATTCCTGGCTGCGAAGGAAACTAAAGGATGGCGCGCCGAGACGGCGCGAAGACGACCGGCTATTTTGGCATGGCGCCGCCGCTTGCACCGGCGCGTTCGGGCGAATTGCACGGTGCGATGCGGCGCTTGCGCAAGGAAAGCCGGCATTTGCGCAGGCCGGCGGCCCGTGCGGGCGGGGTTTGCCCGCCTGCGCGCGTGCAATGAGCGGCTGCCGCAGGGGCGTCGCCCGGCGTCATACGGCTGCCCGCTGCCGCACGGCGGCGGCGACCTGCGCGGCCCACACCGCGCAGGCGGTTGCGCCGGGGTGGAAGCCGTCGGTGGCCATCAGGTGGCGCTCGAGCGGCAGCTCGACGCGCAGGAACGTGCAGTGCGGCTGCGTGGCGGCCCACCCGGCGAGCGCCGTGTTGAGCCGCTTCGCGCGCAGCCCGAGATACCACGCGAGCGGCTGCGGCAGCGCCGGAAAGCGCTCCATCGGCGGCACCGCGGACAGGATCGCGTGCCCGACCCGGAAGCGCGCGGCGAGCAACCGGACGAGCTCGGCCTGCTGCGCCTGCCAGCGGGCCGGCGGCACGCCGCCCGTCACGTCGTTGACGCCGAGCGACGTGACGGCCACGTCGAACGGCTCGGCCGGCTCGGCGGCGAGCCAGTCGACGAGTTCCCGCGTGGTCAGGCCGGTGCGCGCGAGCAGCTTCCAGCTCACGCGGTGGGTGGCCGCGAGCGCGCTCGCCAGCTGCCCGGACAGCGCGTCGCGCTGCGTCGCGACACCGACGCCCGCGGCGGCCGAATCGCCGACCACCAGCACGCGCAGCGGCGGCCCATCGCCCGCCACGCCGTCGCGCGGGCCGGCCGCCTCGGGCAGCCGCGGCGTGACGCGGCGCACGTAGCGCCCCTGCGCGAACAGCAGCGGGCCAAGGGCAGCGGTGGCGAACGGGTATCCCATGATGTCGATCCGGTGGCGGTTCAGGTGACGCAAACGGGTCGGCGCGGGGCGGCGCCGGCGTGGACGTATTGTGGCCGATCGGTGCGCGAACGGGGCCGGATTGGCCGAACGGACAGGGGGCGGCCGGCTGGCCGGCCCGCGCGGCCCCGTCCGGCGGCGCTCCCGAAAAGCGCGCCGCCGACGTGTTAACATGCGCGTCCTGCCCGCGTGTCCGCCTGCTTCGCCAGCCCGCCGCGCACGGCATCCTCCCGGCGTTCCGCCGTCAACCGCAACACCATCCGCCATCATGTCCGCAGGCCTGAATCCCGCCCAGAACGAAGCGGTGCGCTACCTCGACGGTCCCTGTCTCGTGCTCGCCGGCGCGGGCAGCGGCAAGACCCGCGTGATCACGCAGAAGATCGCGCACCTGATCGAAGCGAAAGGCTTCGAGCCGCGCCACATCGCCGCCGTCACGTTCACGAACAAGGCGGCCGCCGAAATGCGCGAGCGCGTGTCGAAGCTGCTCGAGGGCAAGACGCTCACCACGCCCGGCAAGGAAGGCCGCAAGGTGCCCGTCAACCAGCTCACCGTCTGCACCTTCCACTCGCTGGGCGTGCAGATTCTGCGCCAGGAGGCCGAGCACGTCGGCCTGAAGCCGCAGTTCTCGATCATGGATTCGGACGATTGCTTCGGGATGATCCAGGAGCAGATCGGCACGACCGACAAGGGCCTGATCCGCAAGATCCAGAGCACCATCTCGCTGTGGAAGAACGGCCTGATCATGCCCGACGAGGCGATGACGATCGCGGCCAACGAGGACGAGCACCAGGCCGCGCTGGTCTACCGCAACTACGTCGCGACGCTGCACGCGTACCAGGCGGTCGACTTCGACGACCTGATCCGCCTGCCCGCCGAGCTGTTCGCGAAGAACGAACAGGTGCGCGACCGCTGGCAGAACAAGCTGCGCTACCTGCTGATCGACGAGTACCAGGACACCAACGCGTGCCAGTACGAGCTGCTGAAGCTGCTCGCGGGCCCGCGCGCGGCGTTCACGGCGGTGGGCGACGACGACCAGGCGATCTACGGCTGGCGCGGCGCGACGCTCGAGAACCTCGCGCAGCTCGGCAAGGATTTCCCGAAGCTGCACGTGATCAAGCTCGAGCAGAACTACCGGTCGACGGTGCGCATCCTCACTGCCGCGAACAACGTGATCGCGAACAACCCGAAGCTGTTCGAGAAGAAGCTGTGGTCCGAGCACGGGATGGGCGATTCGATCACCGTCACGCCGTGCAATGACGAAGAGCATGAAGCCGAGTCGGTCGTGTTCCGGCTGTCCGCGCACAAGTTCGAGCGGCGCGCGCAGTTCCGCGACTACGCGATCCTGTATCGCGGCAACTTCCAGGCGCGGATCTTCGAACAGGTGCTGCGCCGCGAGCGGATTCCGTACGTGCTGTCCGGCGGCCAGTCGTTCTTCGACAAGGCCGAGATCAAGGATCTGTGCGCGTACCTGCGGCTGATCGCGAACGCCGACGACGATCCCGCGTTCATCCGCGCGGTCACCACGCCGCGTCGCGGGATCGGCAACACGACGCTCGAAGCGCTCGGCTCGTTCGCGGGCCAGGCGAAGGTGTCGCTGTTCGAGGCCGTGTACATGGGCGGGATCGAGGCACGGCTGTCCGCGCGCCAGGTCGAGCCGCTGCGGATGTTCTGCGACTTCATCCAGCGCCTGACCGAGCGCGCGGACAAGGATCCGGCCACCGCCGTGCTCGACGACATGATGGAGGCGATCCACTACGAGGCGTACCTGTACGATGCGTTCGACGAACGGCAGGCGCAATCGAAGTGGCAGAACGTGCTCGAATTCCTCGAATGGCTGAAGCGCAAGGGCACCAAGCCCGAGACGGAAGCGGTCGACGGCGAGGCGGAAGGCTTCCACAACGCGGACGGCCTCGCCGATACGGGCAAGAACCTGCTCGGCCTGATCCAGACCGTCGCGCTGATGTCGATGCTCGAGGGCAAGGACGAAGACCCGGACGCCGTGCGGTTGTCGACCGTCCACGCGTCGAAGGGGCTCGAGTATCCGCACGTGTTCCTGGTCGGCGTCGAGGAAGGCATCATGCCGCACCGCGGCGGCTCCGAGGACGACGGCCCGATCGACAACGAGCGGATCGAGGAGGAGCGCCGGCTGATGTACGTGGCGATCACGCGCGCGCAGCGCAGCCTGCACCTGAACTGGTGCAAGAAGCGCAAGCGGGCGCGCGAGACGGTCGTGTGCGAACCGTCACGCTTCATCCCGGAGATGGGGCTCGACGACGCGCCGCCGCCGACGCCGGAAGAGGCGCCGATGTCGCCGAAGGACCGGCTCGCGAGCCTGAAGGCGCTGCTGCAGAAGTGACGCCGGGCGTTCCGGCTGAGCGCCCGCAAAACAAAACCCCCGCGAGGCGTGAGCGTCGCGGGGGTTTTTTACTGACGGCCGGGCGGGTTACTTCGACGCGTTGACCATGTAGTCGACGGCCGCCTTCACGTCGGCGTCCGACGCGTTCGACCCGCCCTTCGCCGGCATCGCGCCCTTGCCGTGCAGCGCGTAGTTGTAGACCGTATCCATCGAGTCCTTCAGGCGCGGCGCCCAGTCTTCCTTGCTGCCGAACTTCGGTGCGCCGAGCACGCCCGCCGCGTGGCAGGCCTGGCAGGTCGACGTGTACAGCGCCTTGCCGGCGTCGGCGCCGGCCGGGGCGGCCGCGGCTGCGGGCGCTTCACCGGCCTTCGGGATCGCGGCGATCGCGGCCTGGGCCGCGGCGACTTGCGCGCTCGCGGCGTCGGCCGCGCCCGACGCGGCTGCGGCGCCGCTGGCGGGTTGCGCCGCGTTGGCGGCCGGCGCGGCCGGTTCGGGGAAGTTCGCGCCGTCGTTGTTCGCCATGTAGACGATCGCACGGGCGATTTCATAGTCGCTGACGTCGTCGGGGCTCGTGCCGCCGCGCGGCGGCATCGCGCCCTTGCCGGCCAGTGCCGTCTTCAGCAGCGTGTCGAAGCCTTGCGAGATGCGCGGCGCCCAGTCGTCCTTGCTGCCGAACTTCGGCGCGCCGGCGGCGCCCGTGCCGTGGCAGGTCACGCAGACGGCCTTGTAGACTTCCTCGCCGGTCTTGTACGTGCGGGGCGCGTTGGCGTCCTTCACGTCGACCTTCGCGAGCGGGGCGACGCGTGCGGCGACCTGTTCGTCGGATAACGCGTCCGTGCCGGCGCCGGAACGGAACGCATGGTTCGCATAGTTGGCGAACAGGACGATCAGGATGATCGGAATCGCGAACGACGCGATGATGACGGCAATCAGCTGCCCGGGGGTTTTGACGGGAGATTCGTGGGGTGCTTCGCTCATGCTTGCCTCGTCTCCGTGAATAGGAATTGTGAGCGCGGTGCAACGGCAAATGGCAGTCCAATGAAGCCCGGTCGATTATAGACGGAACGTTTACATCACGGCGAGCGGTGCGATGGCGCGTGTTTACCCGCACGCAGCGCGGCCCGGCGGGGATTCGTCGGGCAAGGTGGACGCGTCATGGGAAACCGGGTATCCTTGCCGTCTTGCCAATCGTGGGCGGCCTGTATATTGGGGTCGCTTCACTGTCACAAGCGCCCGTAGCTCAATGGATAGAGTACTGCCCTCCGAAGGCAGGGGTTGCTGGTTCGATCCCAGCCGGGCGCGCCAAGCCTAGTAAGGCTCTCAGCGGTTTTCTCCCTGTGGAGTTAATCAATTAATGTCGTTTTCGACACGAATTGGTTGTTTTTCCATAGATATCAGTCCATAGCTGGACGGTTTTCCTGTCGTCGTCTCCGACGGCCTCCGCTCTTACGGCCACCCGCCCCGCTGCGGGCATCGACGCCTGCAAGGCAACGCACTCGCTCAAGGAAGATGCCGGCTTGCTTGTACCGAAAGCTCAAACCGGTCCTTTCGAAAACGTCCTGCTGTACTCGACGTCTTACGGGCTTTTCCCGTTTCGCGACAATAGCGTCGAACGATTTCCGAAACTCGTGGAACTTTAAATCTTCCAATTCCCTTGCAGTGCGGCGCACACGCTCCTGCCCGGCATCCACGAGTTGCTGGTTCAGCGTGGGCGAGAGCGAACGCAGAAATTTGGTCGAGACGTCCAATAGGTCTGCGGCCTCGCGCGCGGAAGACGCTCGCCCTGATTCGACTATCTGCTCAAACTCCTGCCGAAGTTCATTCCGCGGCCGGCGAGCCCCTTTCCGTTTGCGGACGCAAAGCTGAGTCGGCCGAGCCGGAGCCGGGCGTTTGAACAGCATCACCTTGTTCCCGAGAATCACGTCCGAGATAGCGGCGCCACAACAGAACGCAATGAGCGCCAGACGCGGGAGGCTCGGGCGCGTTTTTCCCGATGTCCACTCGTGAAGCGCTCCTTTGCTTACGCCGAGATGCTGGGCGAAATGGGAGAGGTTGCCAGCGAAGAGCACCTCGGTTGCATAACGGAGGAAGTTCGTCGGCGCACCGACGTCGTGAAATTCATGTGGGTGATGATGCAGGTCGTCGACTAAATCGGCGACGAGCCGTGCGAACTGGACGTCCTCCTCATTCGCTGGCTTTCCAACGTCGCTCGCCAGACTGCGTCCGTTGACTCTTGAGATTCCGGGCAGCCAGAAACTGCTCGCATTGGCGCGCTTTCCTTGTCTGTGGAGCCAGAAGAGGTTGTCGTTGTTGCGATTCGATTTATCAACTGCTTGAAGCTGGACGCAGTGCAGCGGGCAAGCGGCGACGCAATCAATCGCCCATAGCAGACGGTTATATTTTGGCCGCTCCGAACTCTCATCCTGCGTGTAGCAAATCGGACAGAACCGTTCGATTGGCGACAACAGCTTGGTCGGCGGGACAACCGCCTTCAAAGGAACGAGGGTGTGGAGTTGGAGGTCGTTGCGGCCCGTCGCGTGGTTGAGCGCTTTGGCCCAACTGTCGGCCAACTCTGTCACTCCAGACGTCGCCAGCCCGTAGCAGTAGCACGCCATCTTCGCACGCCATCCTGTCGACCCTGACCCAATTAACGGCACGACTGAGCGAAAGGCTAGCGTCCACGGAAGCATGCAATGGTCCTCGCTCAGACGACGGAAGTAGCTGGCGAGGTCTTCCAGGTCGTCACCGCTGTGACCCTCGGGGTTCAGCGAAAACAATGCCGACCGTGGCGGCGCATCTTCCGGCCAGCCGCCGGGTCTGCATGCAGTACTCGTCAACTCTGTCATCCGTGCATCCTCCCGTTGATTTTGCGTCGCGTCTGCTCCTCGAGCAGCAATACGTTCCGAATATCCTGCTCGGTGGCGTAGTCGTGTTCACGCTCCATCTGGAGGAACGGTTGGACCTCCGCCTCGCCCACCATCGTGTCTCGAGCAATCTTCCGCTGAGCTTCTTTCGACGGCATGCTCTTCAGGAGGCACGCATCGCTCCATACTTTCCTTTTACTTTCGCAGCATCGGCCTGCAGCGCCCGTTAGCACATCAACTGTGGCTCCAGGCAATCCGAATGTGCCGGCGAAGAGGTACTCGAGCCGGTTCTCGATGTCGATATCGAACCCATACGGAAGGTGGGCAAGCAGTGACTTCACGAAGGTGCAGTATTCGGTGAAATCTCGGTCAGTCTGGAAGTATCTGGGATAGTGAACAACGCCGATGCGCCGCGCTAACTGCGCCGACGCGAGCACGAGCTGTTCGCATCCGTATGCCCCGAGTAGAAGCAGGTTGAACCCAGACCGATTCGACAATGACTTCAGCAAATTTCCGTACTGCAGTGGGTCAGTCAGAGAGTTGGTGAAATGCACCGCCTCGTCGAGTATCAGGTGCTTTACCTCGCGGCGCCTAAGCGCCCGTTCAAACATCATCCGGCTATTTCGAACGGGGTCGGCGGGCTCGCTGACATTCTCGAGCAACACGGGTCCATCCAAAGAGCTGGGCGCCATCAGGTCGGCACAGAGGCGGTTGTAGAGAAGGTTGAAATTGAATTCGCCTCTGTCAGCGGCATCGACCTCGCTCATCACGGCCGGAATGATGTGACGCTTCTCCTGAAGCTGTACCGGATACCTGGACAAGAGGCTTTGCAACTGTTTGCGGCCAAAGGTCGTCTTCCCCACTCCAGGCGGGCCCACGACCAGCGTTATGGAAAGACCGGCACCTGCAGTCATGCGGCTGCGCACTTCATGCATCACCGCATCGAGATTTCGGTGCGGAACGCAGGTTGCCTTCATGTATGCGGCCTTGTCCTCGGGCGAGCCGGTGATGGCCTGTTCGCGGGTAATCATGGTCGACCTTTAGTTCAATTAAATAGGATTCCTTACAGGTAGATGGGAGTAGTCGATTTTGAAGCGACCGAAAGTGCGAGGTGGGTTCGGACGTGGCGCGTCGTTAGCCCGACGCCGATAATTCGTCACTAGCGCTTCGTCAACACGCTCTTCATCGTGCGGTGCCGACGCGCTGTTTTCCGTCGAGGCGTCGACGTGGTCAGTGCCTGAAACTTCAGCAACCTCCTCTGCGCTTTCGATTTCTGTCAGATGGGGCTTGCCATAGATGAGCCGCGTAGCGCCAGTCACATCGGCAGCCACAGGGACATTGTGCTCGGCAAGCACATCACGCAGAACACTCTCAAAGCTACCCTCGGGCGCAGCGCGTAGGCGCAGGCGCACCTCATACACGGCGTACCGGAGTTCAATCTGAGTTAGGTGTCGGTACTGCATAAGGAGCTTAGAGACGCATTTGACCCAATGACCGTCGATGCAGGCATAGGCGACGCAAACGTTCCACATGTCTACGCGAACTTCAACCTTCTTTCTGTTACGACGAGCGGCAAATTCATCGGCCCAATACCAGATACGCCCGACCTGGATACCCATCTGGTTGTCGATTTCCCGAGTACCGCCGCGGCTGACAGGTATCAAGGTCTGAAGCATGAAGCGCTCGTCATAGGGCCTCAGACGTGTCAGCCGGCGCCCGGTCACCATGAACCGGTTTTTCATGTATTCGTCGGGTGTGTGGTCATGCGCGGGGTGCCGCCATTCGCGGTTGTACTCGACGAAGAAAAAGTAATCGAGAAGCCCGTGCAGTTCGACGAACGAGAGATGGTCCGCTCGCATAGGGTCAACGGACCGTGTCAGCGTTCTCACGTGCTGCGTGGCCTTGGTGTTTCCGGCCAACTGATGAATCAGCAACTGATTGGTCGTGCCGAATAGGCGCTCTATTACGCTGCCGAATCGAGATTCATGTGCCGGACGAAACTCAAGCGTGATGTCGTTCAGGTCGCAAAAATTGTCGAAGGCGTTCGAGTGGAACTCCTTCCCGTTGTCGCAGACCAGGAAGTCAGGAACGCGCTTATGCAGGGCAACCATGGCACGCATTGCCATCATGCAGCTGACAGTGCTCGGTGGATGCGCCGCAAGGTAGAACGCGAGAACCGCACGAGTTTCGGCATCAATCACAGTGGTGAGCCATGGCCTTAGTCTGTAAGTCCTGCCGCCGTGGCCGCGGGCTTTGATGATGATGTCGAGCTTGGTGTGGTCGATATGGGCTCGATGGAACGGCCGGCCCCCATGTATCTTGTCACCGCGGCGCAGGTACCAAACGGCTGGCTCCTTGTTATAAGCCCTACGGTCGCCTTCGCGTGAGCGAACGTCACGAAAAACTGCGGAACGCTGATAGAAAGTATTGGGCGAGCATGGCTTGACGCCACGCTCACGGCAGAGGCGAACGAAGGCATCGTATGAGTGCCTTCCGGAAGGATTCGTTGGATTGTTCGCCCCAAGCGCAACCTCGCGAATTAGCGCAAGCACTTCGTCAAGGATTTGTGGCCCCCTTCCGCCCGGGCGTCGCGGGATGAGCGCTAGCATTTGAAGCGGCCGAGATTCGCCGGCGCTACGAATTTTCTGCTGCCACCGCTGAATTGTGCGGGCGCTGTAGGGATGCGGTATGGCGGTGTGCTCCAGCTGCTTGACCAGCTGGAAACGTCGCCGGGCTGTCTGAATCTGCTCGTCGGTGATGTACTCGCATTGAGCAAGTAGTTCTTCCGTCGACTTCGGTGTCGACAGCAGGTGGATATCGTCCTGCAGCAACTGCTGGAACCGCAATTCAGGCATCTCTTCGAACACGCGAGATTCGGAGTCTCGATAGAGGACCTTGCCGGAAGGCATTGCTGTTACGGTGTAAACGTCCGGCTTTCCGCGAAACATAAACTCGGTGCCGACGTCGACTGTCATCACGAAGTGTGTGGATACCGTATGAGGTGGAGGTCGACGCCATTTCACAGCGTCGAGCTGCTCCAAGCTCGAACAAACGACGACGGACGCAGGGTCCGAAAGGTCGTCATAGTCCAGGTCGACGAACAGACGCTTATCTGCGATGGCTTGTAGGACATCATCGACGCGAAATCTACCCGGCGGTGTCGGCAGCACAAGCGGCTCGTTCCACGGTGTTCGGTCGTCGAACGCTAGGGCGAAGAGGGCGGCCATGCTCATTGCTCCGCGCTTGCTGACGATGCGGTCGATTGCTGACCATGCATCCTCCCTCAGCGTCGACATCTCGTTGTCGAGATACGCGCGCAGATGACTGAGATTATCAACGAATCGCTGATTATGCTCGGCCGAGGAGCGCAGGCAAAACGTGATACCAAGCGCCTTGAAATATTCTTCTCGCTCTGGACAGTGCCACGTTGCGTCGTCCTCCGATTTGAAAAAACGAAACGGATACTTCTTCGCAAGCGCAACCAGCTTCTCCTCGTTTTTCCACTCTTCCACGAAGGGGCCGTTCGGAGTCAGGCGAAAAATGTCCGGTGTGTACGGCACCGTATGTGTGTATTCGGTGACCTTGCCGCGCCGAGACGTCCGCCGGATTTTCGTTGGGATGCCTACTTGCGGTGGCTGGCAGTAATGTTCGCGTGTCGTACCGTCCAGGTCGTACCGGAACAATGCTGCAAATTCGACGCTTCTGCTTTCCGTGGCAACGCGGTCATCCAGTTTGAGCGGTGTATAGCGTGTGACGACGTTGCGTGCGCGCCCTCCAACACGTCGTGAAGGCGATTCCGTTCGGGCTCGGATGATGTATTTCCGTCCCTCCTCCGGAGTGCCCCATTCGTCCATAACGGCGAGGAGTTCTTCATCCGAGAACGGTTTTGCTAAGCCGCCGGGGCGGCTTTCGAGCCAGAGCGCCTCGGTCCGTTGCCAAGTCGAGAGCGGCGGAAGTTTGACCGGAAGCTCGATGGTCATTTTCCGCTCCCTGCGGAGGGCGACCAATTGCGGATATGCGACAGTCGACGACGCCCTCCGTCGCTCTTGAAGATGCGAATCGTTAGGCAAACCCGTTCCCACTGGTCGTGCGATGTGTAGAGGTTTGTCAGCAGACCGGCATCTTCATGTGGCCCCGGCCGCCGTTTCTTCATAGTGGCTGCAGCGAGCCACCTGTTGGCCTCGCGCATTATCCTGTCCTCAGGGCCGTCGTCGAGGTATGTTCGCCATTCCACAAACGCGGCGCGGCTCGAGGCAACACGGAACGTTCCGCTTTTGGTCAGCATCGTAATTCCCACCGACATAAAATCCGGTGCATGGACAGTCGCCTCGTGCAAGCTACCCGGTGGTGACAACGTCACTTCGAGAATCTTGTCGAAGCCATGGAGCTTCACGAGAACCAACGGGGCACTCGGGGTTTCATGCAAATCCTTGACCTGTCGCACTGTTTTTGAAACACGGTCCAATACATCCGGATGTTCCGGCGGCGTCAGGGCCGAAGTTCGGCACAATCGCGCGATGCTGCGGGGACATTGCGGGTCTTGCCGATTCTTCTTTTCGTCCGGACTTGGACCGGGCGCTGGCATACGAGGCATGCCCGGTGTGCGTGATGAGCGCTCGATAACGTTCCGAGATTGCGACGCAAGCGCGCTGAAAGATGCTAGCCGCCAGGCGAAATCGTCAAGCTGGCTGGTGAACGATGACCGGCGCGTTTTTGTGTGCATGTTGTTCTCCGCGAATGAACTTCGAGTTGACTCACGTCCGCCTCGCGGTACGGTTAACTACGTGCCTGCGAAACACGGACGAGATGACACTTTTCGCCGCGCTGACAGCGAAAATGCCTTAACGGCGACAGTTGCCTGCGACCGGGTCTACGACAGTCCGGTCGCGAGCATCGCTGCCCAGAGTCGGCCCCTGTGGTTGGCTTTGCCGGGAGCGATAAGAGGAGATGGTGGGGTGCCGAGCGGGCCGAATGGCGGGGGCGGAGAGGCGAGGAAACCGGGGGAACTAGCGGTGATAAAATGGGGTCGCGTTCTTATTTTGATATTCCGCTCGGTTTGGGGCAACCAACGCGGGATAACATGCTGAGAAACGCGAGACGGTGGGCGATTTTCACTGAAACTTAGGCGCATTTGAGAAAGGCTCCGCGCTCGTTTAGGACGAGCAAAGTCTTTGACGCCCGATAGCTCCCGTGAGAAAATTTGACTGCCAGTCGTGGTTTTCTCTTTTGAGGAGCCACCAGGGTCGCGGTTCAAGTTCGCTTGGGCTTAGCGACCCTTTCTCGTTTCTGGGGACGAAAAAGCACGGTCACTAAGCCCAAGTTGGCCGGTTCGGTGGGGGGAGGTTTTAAGCTTCCGGTGACGAGCCTCCTAGGGTCGAAGAGATGCTAAATTCTAAAACTGCAACTTCTCCTTGTATACCAGTTTGGCGCGAGAATATCATTCGAAAATGCTCTGTCACTTTAGTCGACAATTGCGGTTTTCTAAATATATATCGACAATTTCACTCTTCTCGATGGTCGG
Source organism: Burkholderia sp. 4NA327C6 (assembly GCF_005502655.1). Taxonomy (NCBI): domain Bacteria; kingdom Pseudomonadati; phylum Pseudomonadota; class Betaproteobacteria; order Burkholderiales; family Burkholderiaceae; genus Burkholderia; species Burkholderia sp. 4NA327C6. The sequence goes on from NZ_SCNZ01000014.1 coordinate 173,530, forward strand.
CTGATGGGGTCTCCGTCAATTGACGAACAGCGGTTTTCCGCCCATTTCGTATTGAGGGAATTTGCACCGGCTGCCGGTCTATTTTGTCAGATGCGGCTCGACTCCATTGGGAGTGCAAGCGTTTCTTGAGCGCTCTCATCGCGGAGAGGCACGATAAGCCCGTTTCCTCATTGACCAGTAGCACTTGAGGGAGCAGGCTCTCACCATATCGGGCGGAGCTGTTGTCGAGGACTAAAAGCTCGTTTGTCTGCACACCGATGTGTCTTTCCGCTTCGCGTACCCGATTGGGCAGTGGTGCCTCATCAATTCCGCCCACGAGTGTGGTGCCTACTACCCTTGGCCGAATGGATGCAGGTAAAAGTTCGAGACAAGCTTCGACGGTGAGATAGTAGGTCCACCACGTGTTGAGCACGACGGCGGCATCCGGGCAGCCTTCAAGTGCGTTCTCGAGCGCCGGCGCATACTCGAAGGTCGTATGGCTTGGCGACAGCAACTCGGGGGGGCGGCGATATCGATACTGGAGATGATTCGGATGAAGAACACCATCGAAGTTCAGATAGACGAGCATATATGCCTCTATGCAAGAAAATCGGAATCCTCATCGATTTCCGCAACGTCGGCATCCAGCAGCTGCACGATGCGGTCGACAATCTCGGCTATCTCTCGCGCGCCCATCGCTTTCGTCACGTGCACCGCTTGAGCCAGGTACTCGTACGGAACTGCATACGGTGACGCGTCAACTATGGCAAGACGAGCCGGACATCGTCGACGTATGTCGGCGCGCAGGATTTCGATGCGAGACGCAGTAGTGCTGCGCCTGTGCGAGCGATTGCCAGGCATCGTCGCGCCGATGGTCATGCACGCAATTTCGTCGGGGAGCAGCCTCAGGAGGCTTTGATAGCCAACGTCGCAAACCCATCGTGAGTTGATAACGACAGATACGTTTGGTAGGCCGGCAAGGAGGCGAGAAATTGCCGGCAGTAGGGGCAGCGGGGTGACGCGCGGCGGTTGGTGCTGGCAGCACCGTGGTCTAATGTTGGCGGGACGGTGCGCAAACAAGACGCCCTCAATGCCGAGGTACATGACTTGAGCCATGGTCGCGTGGTTCCGGTAGCCCCGCCGGGGTTGGACATATCCTAGAGAGACGGTCCAAACTGGTAGTGGCGGGGGATAATGACGGGACTCTTTGCTGGGCGATTCTTTTACTTTTCTTGAAAGAGTCGTGTGCGTTTCCTCACACAGAAAATAGTGCATGTCAGTGCAATTTCAAGTCAAATTTGCTTCCGGCGCGGAAAACGGCTGGGCCAAGCTCGCATCTCGCGCTGCCCGGGTAGTGCTCGCGCGGCAAGATATGAGCTACACGGAACTAGCCGGCGAACTCGCGAAGCTTGGCCTCGCGGAGTCAGCACACGCTGTCGAGGCGAAGGTTTCGAGGGGAACGTTCCGGTTTGCCTTCTTTTTGCAGCTCATCGCTGGCTCGCGCACGGACTACCCATATTTATGGGCGAGCGCTCTCTCCTCACCGGAGACATGGGAGGCCCGGGCTGCCGCCGTGTTCGCTGCCGAAATGACGGGGCAACCTTGGCTCAACTGGCAGATGCTGTCGAATCGCCTGCAGGAAATCGGTGTTAGCCTTCCGTCCGAATCGCTGCAAGCTCAAGTCGACAGCGGCTCGTTCTCGACGACATTGTTTCTTCAATGCGCGACTGTGTGTCGCTTTGAAAGCATCTACCGCTTTCTGGACACTTCCGCGCTTCATCGCGTCGCTTTGGCGAATTCACCCCAACCGTAACGGTGGCTTGGAAGCTAATTTTTCTTGCGTATTTCGGCCCACGACCTAGACTGAGTGTTGCGTGAGAAAACTCACGCCAGTGCGCCCGCATAAGAAAAAATATGAGGCGGTGCTGCGAGCCAGTCACATCGACGGCTCCGCCGGGACGCAGCCCACGTTCGTTGGATTGAGAGCACGTTTTGTCGCCACGCCCCCGAGATGCGACTTCCGTGTTCGACGCAGCATGCTCGTCTGCAAGCCTGGGAAGTTCTCTGGCTTGGGGCCGGTCGCAAACTGGAAATCCATGCGCTTGTACCAGCTGTGCAGACGGCTGCTCGGACTTCAGATGAAGGAGGCCGCTATGGCCTTGTGGAACATCGCGTCAGTAATGTCCCAGCCCGAGGTTTCTATCGCCAGGTGGCGAGTTCTGGAAATCGATGCCGGGACCAGGCACTTCGTCGGAGCGGACGAGCGAGATTTTAGTGGCCGCGTCAGTTCTGCAATCGTGGCATTCGACTACAAAATGTTGCGGGGCCGCACGCGGTCAGGCCGGGTCTATCAGCTGATAGGCCTTCCAGGACACTCGACCAACGCCGACTATGTTTGGCAGCATTGGTGTGCTATTAACGATGTAAAGTCGTTCTCGGATGTGACGAAGGAACTGCTTGCAGGCAAAGCTGATGACGACGGCATATGAGCGAACGAAATCGGTCATCGAGACGCGAGAGTTCTTGCGGCGGCTTGCATCTTCTGACGACATTGTGAGTTGCGGACATGCTAGGTCGGTTGCGGTACGGTTGCTTCGGCATTATCCCCTCGACATTGACCTCAAAGTTTCGGCGGCGGCATTACCTGGGATTTGGGCCGTCCCGGAACGCTAACGACGTGACAGAATAGCGGTTGCGAGGGTGCACTGACTGACCGAGCGAGTGTGATGGAATCGACTAGCGTATCGTAAGGATGTCGCCATGAGGCAGCACCTACGGTCTTTTTTAAGGTCGCGTTTTTAGCATTCAAACTCTTTTCGCGCCCGCCACACTCCTCAAAGTATTGCCGAAACAGAAACGCAGGTGAATCACACGTTGAAATAAGATGTGAACTCGGCCAATCCATTGTTTGACGTGAACGTATAGTAGACTTCCATACGCGAGACGGGGACCGCCACGACTGCCGAGTGGGGAATCGCAGCAAGCTAGGCCCAGTGGATAACACTGGCCGGAGCTTCTGCCGGCGGGGTCATACTGACATTGATGCGCAGGCGACATGCGATGAGCTTGTGGTCAAGGCGCCCGAGTCCGCTCTGAAAGCCATTAAAGACCTAGACCGATGCAGCGAGCAGATTCGATAGCCACCTGCCAATGACGCCAACCACAAAATCCCAGTTCCTCCGCCTCGTCCGCGCTCTTCGGGCTGTCATGCAAGGGGCGCAACTCGGAACAGATGTGGTCATGGGTAGCGCATTAATGCGCTGGTGTAAGGAGTCGTTCCCGGGGTTGCCGCGTTCCGGCCTGCCGGCGAATGCGCAATTGCGGAATGCCCCGGCCGTCGCTGCATTCGTCGACTTCGTGAAGAAAAAGGACCTTCTTGAGGCGATTTACTGGCTCTCCTCGGCCTATGCTCAGCTCGCTGGCGAAGAGCGCCGTAAGCAACTGGCGATGTTCTTTACGCCGCCATCATTGACCAAACGTCTGCTGGATGACTTGTCCGCGAGTGGCGTGGATTTTTCGGTCCGGAAGTTCTGTGACCCCGCGTGTGGGGGTGCCGCGTTCCTAGCGCCAATTGCGATGCGCATGCGCGATGCATTGCGCGAGCGAGGAACATCCGCGACGCAAATTCTTGACCACGTACAGCGCCACCTCCTCGGATTCGATAAGGATGCTGCTCTGTGCGAGATGTCAAAGCACTTCCTGCTGATGGTTCTGCATGACGAAGTCGTCGCGACTGGTGCGCGACCGAAGTTCCAGGTTCACCAAGGCGATTCGCTGATACGAGCTCAGTCACTGCTCGGGGCTCTCGACGTTGTGGTTTGCAACCCACCGTTCCGGAAGATGCCGTCCGCCGAGGTCACGCATTACCTAGAGCACTTCGCGGACATCATCGAAGCGCAGCCGAATTTGTACGCACTTTTCATGGCCTTATGCGTCAAATTGCTGGCGCCGGGGGGAACCTGCGCGCTTGTAACGCCGACAAGCTTCCTGTCCGGCCAATACTTTTCGAAGCTGCGCACGTTCTTGTTGACCCAAGCCAACGTGTTGAGTATCGGCATGGTTAGCCACCATGCGTCGTCCTCAAGGAGCCATTTGACCCAAGCTCCGGTCGACTTGTCACCTTCCTCGCGTGCCGCGTTGAGCGCGAGTCTCATAAACGTCGGATATGGCGTCTGTCGCAACGTATTCATGAGGTCGTGCGCTCGTTCGGGATTAGACTGAAATATCGCGCTCCAAGAATCGCGGACAAGCGCAATCAGAAGGGTCCAATCTTTGTAGTGTCGGTTCTGCCAGTGCGCAATGATGGACGGCATGTCCCACATGCTGGCGTCACTACGTTCATTTGCTTGTCCAATTTCTCTCATCAGGTCCAGCACGTCACGGAGCGCCTCGCACGCAATTCCAAATAGCTCCGGAAGGGCGTTTTGCCATTGAAGCGAGTCTTTGACTTCTTCCATCGCTATTCGCAGATGGTCATCCGTCAGGACAACTTCGGCGTTCACAAGGTGTCGGAGTTGTTGCTGGTGCTCCATATCAACGGGTGTTTCGCTCCGGAACCGGATTGGCTTGCGCAAAATCACTCGGGCACCCAGAATTTGCTTGAATTGCAAGCGCAGCGCCGTGGTCATGCCTTCTCGCAGGAAGTGCCTCACCCACTCGAAAATGTGAAAGTCAGTATTGGCTGACCCGACGCGCCCCAGCAGAACCAGGTTCCACAACGTGCGCATCGCGGGTCGAGGAATGCCATGCGGGGAGTCATCCTTGAATCGCTTAATCTCTTCGGCGCTCTCCCGCTCCTCCATTTGTGCCGTTTCTTCGAGCCTCTTGCGAACCTGGCTGGCAAACGGCTCGCTAAGGTGGCCGCCGCGACTGGCAAGCCAAAGGAGCAGTTCTGGGGCATCGAGATATCGCACCAGCCACAGAGCGAGATAGGACATCACGCGGTCCATGGAGCGCGGGTTGCCCCCGTGGCTGACGATACTCATCTCGGCCGCCAGGCTGTATGGCATCGGCCGATGTGCCAAGCTGAATCGTAGTTTCGCATCGACCTCTTTGTCTGGACTAACGCCGAATCGAGGGAGGTCTCTGTGCTCGAACCGCGTGTCGCAAAAGTGCGGAAGCCAGTCCAGCGTCGGTGCTGGGGAGTGCTCCGCAAACAGTCTTGCAGGCGTTCCGTCAGGCTCGCTAATGGCCCATAGCATGCGGCCGATTAGGTCATCTTGTTGATTTCCACCGAGTCTTAACCCACCGATTTCATCTAAATCTGACCCACCCCGAGACAGCGTAGTACATCTATTCCGGTGTGGATAACTCTTCGTTACCCGCTGGTTTTGCTGCTCTCTTTCTTGTCGTCTTCGCCTTGGCAGAACTGGTCCTGAAGCGCCACGA
>NZ_SCNZ01000015.1:0-175323 GCF_005502655.1 Burkholderia sp. 4NA327C6
ACTTCCGGTACCTCGGGCACCTCCGGCACCTCCGGCACCTCGGGTACCTCCGGTACGTCGGGTACTTCCGGCACCTCGGGTACTTCCGGTACCTCGGGCACCTCCGGCACCTCGGGTACCTCCGGTACGTCGGGTACTTCCGGCACCTCGGGTACTTCCGGTACCTCGGGCACCTCCGGTACGTCGGGTACTTCCGGCACCTCGGGCACCTCCGGTACGTCGGGTACTTCCGGCACGTCGGGCACTTCCGGCACGTCGGGCACGTCGGGCACTTCCGGCACCTCGGGCACTTCCGGCACGTCGGGTACTTCCGGTACGTCGGGTACTTCCGGCACGTCAGGTACTTCCGGCACGTCGGGTACTTCCGGTACCTCGGGCACTTCCGGCACCTCGGGTACCTCCGGCACGTCGGGTACCTCCGGCACGTCGGGTACTTCCGGCACGTCGGGCACGTCGGGCACGTCGGGCACCTCCGGCACGTCGGGCACTTCCGGCACGTCGGGCACCTCGGGCACCTCCGGTACGTCGGGCACCTCCGGCACCGGCGTCACCCCCCTCGGCAATGTCCTCCAGAAATCCGGCAACCTCGTAACGGCACTCGGCACGACGGTCGCAACCGGCGGCGCGCAGATCGGCGGCGTGCAGATCCCCGGCACGAACCCGACGACGGCCACCAGCGTCGGCAACGCGGTCACGAGCCTCGGCAACGGCGTGCAGGCGCTCGGCAACGGCGTCGCGGCCGGCCTCGGCTCGATCGGCGTGTCGGCCAACCCGCTCGGACCGACGCTGACGTCGACCACCGGCCTGCTGACCGGCGTCGGCGGCGCGGTCAACAACCTCGGCAACGCGGTGAAGAGCCTCGGCTCCGGCCCGCTGTCGCCGCTGTCGCCGGTCACGACGCTCGTCGGCGATCTCGTCAACACCGTCGGCGGCGCCGTCAACTCGACCGCGTCGGGCCTCAACACGGCGCTGAACAGCTCGCCGGTCCAGCAGCTCGAGACGCAGGTCGGCAAGGTGATCAACCCGATCACGAACACGCTGACCGGCGGGGTCACGACGCCGGGCGCCACGCAGACGCTCGGCGGCGTCACGCTGCTCGGCACGCCGCTCAACGGCCTGCTGAGCGCGCTCGGCAACGGCCTCGCCAGCGCCGGCACGAAGGTCGGCGGCGCGACCGACAACCCGGTCGGCGGCGCGCTCGGCGGCGTCGTCGCGCAGCTCGGCAACACGGTGACGTCCACCGGCGGCCTCGTCCACGACAACAACGCGGGCAGCTCCAGCAGCGGCACGGGCGGCAGCAACCCGCTCGCCCCGATCACGGGCCTGCTCGGCACGCTGACGGGCGGCCTGGGCGGCGGCAGCTCGAGCGGTTCGGGCGGCACCAGTGGCACGAGCAGCGGCGGCCCGCTCGGACCGGTCACGGGCCTGCTCGGCTCGCTGACGGGTGCGCTCGGCGGCCTCGGTTCGAGCGGCACGAGCGGCACGAGCGGTACCGGCGGAACGAGTGGCACGGGCGGCACCAGCGGCACCGGTGGCGCGGGTATCGGCGGCCTGCTGGCGCCGGTCACCAACCTCGTCAACTCGCTGACGCCGCTCGGCGCCAGCCTCACCGGCACGGTCACGACGCCGGGCGGCAACGTGACGGGCACGCTCGGCGGCCTGCTGTCGAGCGGCCCGGTCGGCACGGTGACGGGTGCGCTGACGACGCCGGCAGGCGCCGCGGGCGCCGCCGGCACGGCCAGCCCCGGCGGTGCGGCCGGCTCGGTCACGACGCCGGCGGGTGGCGGCTCCGTGGTGGGCGGCCTCACCGGCGGCTCGAACGGTGGTGCCGCGGGCGGCGCCGGCAACCTGCTGTCGCCGGTGACGAACCTCCTGGGCGGACTGCTGGGCGGCGGCAACAAGAAGTAACGCTTTATCTGACAGAACCACAGGCCAATGGCCGGGCGCGCATCCATACAAAGCCCGGCCGACGGCCGGCGTCACCCGCCAAGCGGGGGCGCCGGCCCTCATCCGTACGAGGATCCGATCATGAATTCCACGCTTGACGGCATCGCCGCGGTCCAGGACCGCCCACCCCGTTCCGCCACGCCGCTGCGCGCCGGCCTGCTCGGCATCACCGCCGGGCTCTTTGCGCTGTGGATCACGCGCGACCAGCCGACCCTCGACGCAGCCACGCGCGCGGTCATCGCGAGCCTCGCGATCATCGGCACGATCGCGTTGCACGAAATCTTCATCTCGCGCGTCTACCTGCGCCCGAGCGCGGGCCTGTCGCGGCAGGCCGTCCGGCCGCTCGGCATCGCGCGCGTCGCGACGCGGCTCGGCGCGCTGACGTCGATCTATGCGGGCATCGGCGTGATCTACTGGCTGCTGCCCGAATACCACGGCCGGTTCTACCTGCCATTCTGGTCGCTGCTGCGCTCGCTCGCGCCGTACGTGATCGTCGCCGCGCCGTTCTACTTCGCGTGGATGGACCGCCACCAGCGCGAGACCGACGACGCGTACCTGCTGTGGGGCCGCTTCCTGTTCCGCCGCGAGCGGCCCGCAAGCTGGAAGCCGGTGCGCGAGATGCTGGCCGGCTGGGGCGTGAAGGCGTTCTTCCTGCCGTTGATGACCGTCTACCTGTCGAAGGACGCCGATCACCTGACCGCGTCGCTCGCGAACGCGATGCATGCGCCGATGACGATCGCGACCTTCGTGTTCATGTACGACCTGTCGTTCACGATGGACCTGATGTTCGGCACCGTCGGCTACCTGTGCACGTTCCGCATCCTCGACAGCCACGTGCGCACCGTCGAGCCGACGACGCTCGGCTGGGTGGCCGCGCTGATGTGCTACCAGCCGTTCTGGTCGCTGTTCTCGAACAACTACATCCGCTACGAAGGCTCGATGTTCTGGGACAACTGGCTGATGTCGGCCCCGACGCTGCGCGTGATCTGGGGCTCGGTGATCATCCTGCTGCTGTTGACCTACGCGCTGTGCACGATCTCGTTCGGGCTGCGTTTCTCGAACCTCACCAACCGCGGGATCATCACGTCGGGCCCGTACCGCTTCACGAAGCATCCGGCGTACATCACGAAGAACCTGTCGTACTGGATGGTGTCGGTGCCGTTCGTCGAGCCGCTCGGCTGGCAGGTCGGGCTCATGCACTGCGCGGGGCTCGTCGCGATCAACCTGATCTACTACACGCGGGCGAAGACGGAAGAGCGCCACCTGATGCGCGACCCAGACTATCGTGCGTATGCCGAATGGATCGAGCAACACGGGCTGTTCGCGCGAATCAGGCAGGCATTCGGGCAGCGCGCTCCGGCTTGATACGGTGGAAAAAGGCGGGGCCGGTTGCCCCGGGTAGCGGCCCGCCCTCATGCGGCCAATTGTCGCGAAACGACGCGATTCTCCGCCTTTCGTCGCCTTTCATCCTCTGTCCGATTGCCCACCCGAATCACGTCGCGTATGGTGCTGCCCGTCCGCGAGCGATACGTCGCCCGGACCTTCGACCGTCGTCCCGCACGACGGCCGCGCGGGCCGCGCCCGCCGCTCACCGTCTCCGCGATGCCGCCCTTCGGCGCCGCGCATTCTTGAGGAGAGAGACGTGATCCACAAAGTCCTGATCCTGTTCGCACTCTGCATCGCGGGCCTCGCCGCGATCGCCGCCGGTTTCCAGCACATCCCCAGCTGATTCGCGGCCCCGGCTCGCTTCGCCGAGCCCGGGGGCCGCAGCCATTCCTTTCCCCTTTTGCGATGAACCACTTTCTCGGACCGCCCGGGACGGGCGACCTTTGCCATGCGTATCGACGTACAGCATTCCCAGCACGACATCGACGATGAACTCGACGCGCTCTACGCGCGTCTCTACCAGCCAGGCCATCGCCTGCACGGCCTGCCGGCGGTCGCGTTCGGCCGCTCCGGCCTGATCGTCCGCCACCGCGAAGCGGACGGCGAATACTTCCTGTATGTCGAGGACCCGGCCGCGCGCCAGCTCGCCGGCTATACGGTGTTCAACCGCCTGCCCGAAATCCCGCGCCGCGCCGACCGCTACCTGCGCGCGCCGCATACGCGGCTGCGCGGATCCGCGCAACGCAAGGGGCTGGCGACGACGCTGTATCGCTGGGGACTCGACGCTGGCCTGTGCCTGATCAGCGGCGCGCGCCAGTCGGTCGGCGCCGCGCAGTTGTGGACGGCGCTCGCGCAGGATTACCGGCACGGCTTCGTCGATATCGACGGACGTGCGCTGCGTTATCTCGGCGAAACCGTCGACGACCACGTGCATGGCGCGCTGCATACGCGGCGGCTGATGCTCGGTCGTGGATGGGAGATCGGGGAATTCGCGCGCGCGGCGGGAATGGCCGGTGCCGCCCGAACACCGGTGCGATAATCCGTGCGACCCGCGCGACGCTCACCGCTACGCAACGCGCCAACCGACACGCCCATCGATGACCACCGATCCCCGCCCCCACGCCGACCGCCACGTCGACATCGTCGCGCTGTGCGGCAGCCTCCGCGCGCAGTCGTACAACGCCGCGCTGCTCGATGCGGCCGCGCTCGTCGCGCCGCGCGGCATGCGCATCGTGCGCTTCGATCGTCTCGGTGAATTCCCGCTGTTCAATCCCGACGCCGAATATCCGTCGCCCGCCGTGGTGCGCGACCTGATCGACCGCGTGAATGCCGCAGACGGCCTGCTGATCGCGAGCCCGGAATACGCGCACGGCGTAACGGGCGTGATGAAGAACGCGCTGGACTGGATCGTGGGATGCGAGGCCGTCGTGTACAAGCCGGTCGCCGTGCTGAACGCATCGCCACGCGCAACGCATGCGGACGCGGCGCTGCGGGAAACGCTGTCGGTGATGTCGGCGAACATCGTCGAACCCGCGTCGATCACGCTGCCGATCCTCGGGAGCCAGCTCGACGCGGCGGGCATCGCCGCGCATCCGCCGTTCGCATCGGCGCTGGCCGATGCGCTGTACGCACTGCGCGCGGCGATCCACGAGGCGGAACCGGGCCGGTAGCAATCCGCGTTCGTTCAGGAACGCGCGCAGCGTTACCGCGCCTTGGCGCGCGTCGCCTTCTTCGCCGGTTTGGCCGCCTTCGCCCGCGGCGCTTCCTTCTCGGGCTGCGCGCCGCCGCCGGCGAGATCCTCGAGCCACGCGAGCGCGTCGACATACGACAGGAACTGCTGCAGATAAGCCGGCGACAACTCGCGCATCGTCGCGAGCGACCGGTGCACGAGACTGTTCGAATTGAGCGGCCCCGCGTTGCGCGGCACCTGGTCGAGCGACTGGCGATACTGCTGTTCGGTGCGGACCTTCGACCACATCGTGCGGAAGTAGTCGACCAGCTCGGGATCGAGCCCGCGCCGGTCGGCCTGCGCATCGCGCGCGAGCCGCTCGACGAGTTCTGCCAGCGCGCCGCGCGCGGGCGCACCTGGCGCGCTGCTCGCGGTCGCCGTTTCACCGGCGCGCGCCACCACTTCCGCAAAACCTTCGATCAGCGTCGCCAGCCGCGCGTCGAGCAACGCACGCGCATCGCCTTCGAGCGCGGCCGCGCGCCGTTCGAGCGCGTCGATCCGGTGAAAGCGCACCGGATCGAGCCGGTCGGCGCCCTGCTCGCGCCATGCGTCGAGCGTCGCGCGAACGTGCGTCGCGTCGCCGGTCACTTCGCCGGTCACTTCGCCTTCCCTCCGTTCGAGGCCGACTTGCGCGGCACCGGCGCGATCTCCACGCGGCGGTTCTTCGCGCGGCCTTCATCGTCCGCGTTCGAGCTGACCGGCTGCTCCGAGCCGAACGCCGCCGCGAACACCGACGACGCCGGCACGCCGGCGTCGATCAGCGCACGCGTGACCGTCAACGCACGCTTGGCCGACAGTTCCCAGTTGTCCGCGAACAGGCGGTTGCCCGCATGCACCTGCTGGTCGTCGGCGAAGCCGCTGATCATCAGGATCTCGTCACGCGTCTTCAGGTAGGTGCCCAACGGCGCGGCCAGCGTCTTCAGCAGGTCGCGGCCCGCGGGCTGCAACTGGTCGGAGTTCAGCGCGAACAGCACGTTGCCGCTGATGCCGATGCGCCCGTTCACGAGCGTCACGCGGCCGGCTGCAAGCGGCCCGGCGAGCGCCTGCTCGAGCGACTTGCGCTGCTGCGCTTCCTGCTGGCGCGCACGCACGGCTTCCTCGAGCTTCGACGTGAGCTGAAGCTGCATGCCGATCACGCCGACGAGAATCAGCACGAACGCGCCGAGCAGCACCGACATCAGGTCGGCGAACGCGGGCCACACCGGCGCGGAGGTTGCGCCGCCGTCGATTTCGTCGTGCATGCGTTACGCTCCGACGCTCGCCCGCCGGCCGGCGAGCTGCTGCAGGTCTTCGACGATCTGCTTCTGCGACATCATGCTCAGGTCGATCACCTCGCGCGCCTGCGCGACGTAGTACTCGAGCTGCTCGTCGCTGCGCGCGAGCGACTTCTCGAGCGCGGCCTCGATGCGTTGCAGATGGGTCAGCAGCTTGTCGTTCGACTCGCCGAACACCTGCACGGCCATCCCGAACGCGTCGCCGAGGCTCGCGACCTCGACGGCGCCTGCCGTGACTTGCGCGGCCACCGAGTCGAGCTTGCGTGTTTCGGCATCGACGGTGTCGTTGAAGCGCGCGCCGACGCGGTCGAGCAGGTCGGCCGACGTGCTGACGAGCGCGTCGATCGCGGTGCGCTGTTCGGTCGACGCGTGGTTGACCGCGCCGAGCAGCGTTTCGAGCGTCGCGAGCAGGCGGCTGCGCTCCTCGAGCATCGCGGTGTCGTGCACCAGGCTGTCGGACAGGCGCTGGCGCAGCTCGGCGACGACGTCGGCCGCGGCCTTCGGCGCCTCCGATGCAGCCTGCACGAGGCGCGCGATCTCGTTGATCGTGTCGCTCGCGTGCACCTGCGCCTGCGCGGTGATGTCGTTCGCGGTGCGGGCCAGCGTGTCGCAGATGTCCTGCTGGCGCGTCGCGGCCTGCGCGCTCGTCTGCGCCCATTCGTCGCGCAGCGCGGCGGCCATCGCGGCGAGCGAGTCGTTCCACGCAGTGAGGCGTTCTTCGTCGCGCGCGGCCAGTTGCGACTGCAGGCCGGCATGCGAATCGCGGATCGTCGACAGCAACGCGTTCGAGCGTTGTTCGAACGTCGATGCCTGTGCCGCGAGATCGCGCGTCGTTTGTGCCAGTGCGTCGCAGATTTCCTGCTGACGGCCCGCACTGTGCACGCCCGCGCGCTGCCATTCGTCGTTGAGCTTCGCGGCCATCGCGGCCAGCGAGTCGTTCCATGCAGTGAGGCGTTCTTCGTCGCGTGCAGCCAGTTGCGTCTGCAAGCCCGTGTGCGAATCGCGGATCGTCGACAGCAATTCATTCGAGCGTTGTTCGAACGTCGATGCCTGTGCCGTGAGATCGCGCGTCGTTTGCGCCAGTGCGTCGCAGATTTCCTGCTGACGGCCCGCACTGTGTACACCTGCACGCTGCCATTCGTCGCCGAGCTTCGCGGCCATCGCGGCCAGCGAGTCGTTCCATGCAGTGAGGCGTTCTTCGTCGCGTGCAGCCAGTTGCGTCTGCAAGCCCGTGTGCGAATCGCGGATCGTCGACAGCAATTCATTCGAGCGTTGTTCGAACGTCGATGCCTGTGCCGTGAGATCGCGCGTCGTTTGCGCCAATGCGTCGCAGATTTCCTGCTGACGGCCCGCACTATGTACACCTGCACGCTGCCATTCGTCGCCGAGCTTCGCGGCCATCGCGGCCAGCGAGTCGTTCCATGCGGACAGGCGTTCTTCGTCGCGTGCGGCCAGTTGCGTCTGCAGGCCCGTATGCGAATCACGAATCGTCGACAGCAACGCGTTCGAACGTTGTTCGAACGTCGCAGCCTGCGCCGTGAGATCGCGCGTCGTTTGCGCCAGTGCGTCGCAGATTTCCTGCTGACGGGCTGCGCTGTGCACGCCGGCGCGCTGCCATTCGTCGCCGAGCTTTGCGGCCATCGCGGCCAGCGAATCGTTCCACGCGGCGACGCGCTGTTCGTCGCGCGCCGCCAGGTCGGCCTGCAGCCCCGCGTGCGACTCGCGCATCGCGGCAAGCGTCGCGCCGGAATGGCGTTCGAACGCCGCGGCGGCCTCGCCCAGCGCGCGCGCATGCTGGCCCGCCAGCGTCTCGCCGACCTGCTCCTGGCGCGACAGCGCATCGCGCCATGCGTCCGACAGGCGGCTTTCAGTCGATTCGAGGCGCGTCGCCACGCCGTCGAGCAGGTCCGCCGAACGCTGCGAGAACGTGTCGGTGAACTGGCCGAGCGTCGTCTGCAGCTGCTGCGCGACGGCATCGCCCGCGCGGCGCTGTTCGTCGAGCGCGCGGTTCCAGACGGCCGTCACGTTGCCGGTGGTCTTCTCGAAGCCGTCCGTCAGCCCGTCGAGCTGACGCTGCACGGCGCCCGTCACGGTGTCGCGCAGCGCAGCCATCTCCTGCGCGAGCCCCGTCATCGTCGCGGCGACGACCGGCTGCAGCGCGGCACCGGCTACGCGCGCGCTTTCGGCGGCGCTTTCCTTCAGCGCATCGCCGACATTCGACGCGAGGCCCGCATAGGCGCGCTCGGTCCGGTCGAAAAACGCCTGCTGGCTTTCGATCTGGCGATCGTGCAGCGCGACGCTGCGCGCTTCGAGCGTCGTCATCATCGTCTGCAGCCGGTCGACCAGTGTCGGCATCACGTCGGCCTGGCGCTGCAGCAGCCGGAACGATTCGTCGCGCTGGTGCGCGGACGAATGCACGCGCAGCGTCGTCGCGATCTTCGCGTCGAGCTGCTGGGCCGCGTCGATCCGCTCGCGGCGCACGAGCGCGGACAGCAGCCCGAGCATCGCGGACGTCGCGACACCGGCGATCGACGTGCCGAATGCGAACCCGAGGCCCTTCACCGGCGCGATCAGCGATGCGCGGATCGCATCGAGATCGGTCGCGCTTTCGAGCGCAGCGCCGGTGCCCTTCAGCGTGACGACCATCCCGAGCAGCGTGCCGAGCATGCCGAGCAGCACGAGCAGGCCGACGAGGTAAGGCGTGAGCGACGGGCCCGGCAGCGCGACGCGCGCGCCTTCGACCCGCGCGCGCACGGCGCCGCGCAGGCCCGGGTGCAGCGTATCGAGCCACGTGTCGAGCTTCGCGGGCGGCTCGGTCAGGCCGGCGACCGCGCGCGACAGCGTGGCGGTGGCCTGCCGGTAGCGCAGCAGCTCCCATGCGCCGGCGACGTAGCACGCGGCGATCAGCAGCGTGACGGCCGCCGCCAGCGGGTTCGACGCGACATAGCCGACGCCGATCCAGCCCACAGCGAGCAGACCGGCGACGAAGACAACGAGATCAAGGCGAATTCTGGACATAGCGTGTTGATTAGCTGGTGCGAAGGGCCGCGAGCAGCCCGTCTACCGTTTGAAACCGGACTTCGAGTTCGGCAAGCAGGATGCTCTGCATCTCGTCGCGAAACGTATCGAGCCATGCGCCGGGCACGATCGCCGCGACGGCCGTGCCATCGACCGCCACCGCGCCGTCATCGGCCGGATCGGCCGTGGCTGCAGCCGCGGATTCGGCATCGGCCAGCGCCTGCCGCTCCGCGTCGCGCAGCCGCCCGAACCGCGTGCCGAGCAGCGCGGGGATCGACGACAGCAGGCTGCGCTCGCGCGCGCCGAGCACGCGTTCCATGATCGCGTCGAGCGTCGCGAGCCGCGCCATCCCGGACGAGCGGGCGGCGACCGCGACCCGCAGGCGGCCGCGCAACTGGCCGATCGCCGTTTCCATGTCCTGCTGCAGGGACAGATAACGCTGCCGGAAGTCCGCGAAATCGGCCGTGTCGGCGGCCGGCGGCGGCGGATCGCCGGGCCGGCGCCGCGCACGGGGCCGATTGGCGGCCGTGATCGCCTGCGCGAGCTCGTGGCGCACGCGCGCGCAGTCGCGTTCCGCGTCGTAGCCGCGCACGCCGGCCGCGACGCCGGGCGGGCTCGCGTTCAGCGCGGACGACAGCGTGATCGCGTCGGTCCAGCCGAGCCACTGGCTCAGCCGGTCGGACAGCGTCTGCCGGGATTCCGCGATGTCGGCATCGGCCAGGCGCGCGAGCAGCCGGACGAGCGCGGGGCCGCTCAGTGCCGGGCGCGGAGGTGCTTGCACCATGCTGCAAACCGTCAAAAAAGGCAGCAGTTTACACGTCGCCGGGAGGTGGGCCGCCAGAATCGGGGAAGCGGCGCCGTTCGGCGCGGCGTGCGACACACGCGAACGCCCACCGCGCAAGGCTTGGCGGGCGAACGGGGGCTGCTGCGGGGACGGTCCTGCCGCGCCCTTGCCCTTGCCCTTGCCCTTGCCCTTGCCCTTGCCCTGGCTCCAGATCCTGTCCCAGCTCCTGCCACCCACCGCCAAATCACCCACCGGTTGCGAATATCGTCCGACGATACCGGCCCCGTTGCGCTACCATCGCAACACCCGCCGAGCCACGTGTGCCGGCCGCGGGCGGCGCACTGAGAGCAGGCGCCACCGACCCACAACGACAACAGACGGGCCCGGCCCGACCGCCCACGATGCTTGCCAATCTCGTCACGCGCCTGCGCGACCGTTTCGGCAAACCGCCGACCCCGCAGGCCTTCGCGGAACGCCTGATCGCCACGCTGCGCGCATCGGGCGACACCCGCACCTGGCGGCACGAGGACGAGAAGGGCTGCCTCGTCCAGTCGGATGCGCCGTCGAACATCATCAACCTGCACAACCTGTTCCGCGACTACGCGGCCGCGAAGCCGTCCGAGCGGGACACCGTGCTGAAGCGGCAGGCGAACGCGATGATGCAGCACGAGATCCCGACGGATTTCGCCGCCGCGCGCGCGAAGCTGCGGCCCGTGATCCGCAGCGCGACCGAGCGCTGCGTGGCCACGCTGCAACTGGCCGGGCAGCCCGGTATCACGGCGCTGGCGTTCCGGCCGCTCTGCGAGAACATCGAAATCGGCATCGCGTACGACGGCGAGTTCAACATCGCGCGCCTGCCGACCGCGACGCTCGACCAATGGGGCGTCTCGTTCGACGAAGCCTGCGACATCGCGATCGACAACCTGCGGGCCGAATCGTCGAAGCCGTGGGCCGCGCTGCCGAACGGCGTATTCCTGTCGCAATTCGACGACTCCTACGACGCGGCGCGGCTACTGCTGACCGACCTGCTTCACCGCCAGCCGATCGCCGGCGCGCCGGTCGTGATGGCGCCGAACCGCGCGGTGCTGCTGCTCACCGGCGACCGCAATCCGGCCGGGCTCGCCGCCCTGGTCGACCTCGCCGAACAGGCGCAGGCGCAGCCGCGCCCGCTGCCGCCGCTGATGCTGCGCTGGGACGGCGCCGCCTGGCAGCGCTTCGTGCCGGCAGGGCTCGAAGCGAAGCTGCATGCGCTGCGCATCGGCGAGCTCGCGGGCGACTACCAGGATCAGCGGATGCTGCTCAACGACGTGCATGAGCGCGACGGCACCGACATCTTCGTGGCGACCTACTCGGTGTACAAGCGCAAGGACGGCAGCCTGTTCAGCGTCGGCGTGTGGAGCGACGGCGTGCCTTCCCTGCTGCCCGAGACGGATATCGTCGCGCTCCATCGCGGCTCGACGGGGCAGTCCGCGTACGTGCCGCTGGCCGAGCTGCTGCACACGTGCGGCGACCTGATGACGGCCACCGTGCATCGCCCGGTGCGCTACGAAGTGAAGGCATTTCCGGACGACACGCGGTTCGCGGCGCTGCTGGCGCGGTTCAGCGAAGCCTGATGCCGATGCGCGTTCGCGCGGTGTGCGCCGTCAGCCGGCCACGGGAATGGCCGGCTGACGTGCGATGCGGATCGGGAATGGAAGCGGTCAGATGCCCGCTTTCGGGGCGTTCAGGATCAGTCGCAGCCCGAGCAGCGTGATCGCGCCGGCGGCGATGCGGTCGACCCACTTCTTCGCGCGCAGGTAGAGCTCGCGCGGTCGACGCGTGGAAAAGCACAGCGCGACGATCGTGTACCAGCCGAACTCGACGCCGAACACGAGCGGCGGCAGCGCCAGATAGCACCACAGCGGCGGATGCTGCGGGAGCAGCGCCGCGAAGATGCTGCCGTACCAGATCGCCGTCTTCGGGTTGCTGAGCTGGGTCGTGAGGCCCGTCCAGAACGACTTGCGCGCGCTGCCGCCGGCCATCGCCTGCGGATCGTCCATCGCGATCGGCCGGTCGGCGCCGCGCCAGATCTTCGACGCCATGTAGATCAGGTACGCGCCGCCCGCCACCTTGAGGCCCACGTACAACCATTCGACGGCCTGCAGCAGCGTATAGAGCCCGGCCAGCGCGACGCCGCCGAACACGATGCCGCCGATGCCCATGCCGAGCGCGGTGGCCAGCCCGTCGCGGCGCGACAGCCCGATCGAATTGCGGGCAACCAGCACGAAGCTCGGGCCCGGAATCATCGCGCCGAGAAACAGCGCGGCCAGGATGGCGAGTACGGCAGCCGATGCAGTCATCGAAGTCTCCTTGGTGAGCGACGCCGAATCGCCAGCGCCTGCGTGTCGTTTCCGACGGTCGAGCCGCTGATTCTGGCACGCTTCGCGTATGCCCGAAAGCGGCTTGTCGCTGCTATGCTGGCCCTCTTTCCCGTCAGTCGCGCCGCCCACCCATGATCGAGATTCGCGCCGCCCGTCGCGTTCAACCCGGTGCCGGGCACCGAGTTTCTCGGGCGGGACTTGTAACATCCTCGCCATCGGCACCGCCTTCCTACATTCGACCGGACACCCCGTGATGCGCATTTCCCGCCTGCCCATCGTGTTCCTCCCGATGCTCGCCGCGTTTTCGTTCAACGCCCGCGGAGCCGACCTGCCGAAATCGGTGGCCGCGCAGTTGCCGCCCGGCTACCAGCCGCTGCTCGCGCATGCGGGGCCGGATCTCGACAACGGGCGGCGTAGCTTCCTCGTCGTCGTGCACCGGGCGGTCGATACGCGCGAGCAGCCGTCGCCGCGTCCGCTGCTGATCTTCGAGGAACAGCCGGATCACACATTCCGGCTCGTCGCGCGCAACGACCAGGTCGTGCTGCGCGCGAACGAAGGCGGCCAGTGCGATCCGTTCGATCCCGAAGATGCCGCCGACAACGGCTTCGCGATAAAAGGCCGCTATTTCACCGTGCAGAACTTCGTCGCGTGCGGGCAGCACTGGAGCGACTACGTGACGTTCCGCTACGACCCGCGCACGCACGGATGGCTGTTTTCGAACCGGATCGTCACCGAATCGTTTCCGCTCGACGACCAGCCCGACCACGTCACCGTCACGCGCACCGACGCGCACCGGCCGGTGTCGTTCAGTCAGTGGCAACGCAAGGACTGACGCGGCCGGCGCAACGCGCCGCGACCGGTTGCGTCGCGCGGCAGCGGATGCGGCTTCGGTCAGACGCCATCGCATCCCGCCCCGCCACCGCTCGCGAGCGCACGCCAACAGGACTACCATAGGCGCTCGCCGTCGCGCGACCCTGCGCCGGCCGCGCACGCGGCTCGCCCGCCTACGCTCCCTCGCTGCACCCGCACTGGAGGACGTCATGACGCAACACTTCGACGCGATCGTCATCGGCACCGGTCAGGCCGGCCCGCCACTCGCCGCGCGGCTGTCCGCCGCCGGGATGAAGGTCGCGATCATCGAGCGCGGCCGCTTCGGCGGCACCTGCGTGAACACCGGCTGCATCCCGACCAAGACGCTGATCGCAAGCGCCTACGCCGCGCACCTCGCGCGCCGCGCCGGTGAATACGGCGTGTCGGTCGGCGGCCCCGTCACCGTCGACATGAAAGCCGTGAAGGCACGCAAGGACCAGATCTCGGGGCGCTCGAACCAGGGTGTCGAGCAGTGGGTGCGCGGGCTGAAAAACGCGACCGTCATCCAGGGTCATGCGCGCTTCGAAGGCGCGACCACGGTGCGCGTGGGCGACGCACTGCTCGAAGCCGAGCGCATCTTCATCAACGTCGGCGGGCGCGCGCAGGTGCCGGCCATGCCCGGCCTCGACACGGTGCCGTACCTGACCAACTCGATGATGATGGACGTCGACTTCCTGCCCGAGCATCTCGTGATCGTCGGCGGCAGCTACATCGGGCTCGAGTTCGGCCAGATGTATCGCCGTTTCGGGTCGAAGGTCACGATCGTCGAGAAGGGTTCGCGCCTGATCCGGCGCGAGGACGAAGACGTGTCGCAGGCGGTGCGCGAGATCCTCGAAAACGAAGGGATCGACGTGCAGCTCGACGCGACCTGCCTGAGCGCGCGGCGCGACGGCAGCGGCATTGCGGTCGGCCTCGACTGCACGGGCGGCGGCCGCGAGGTCGCGGGCTCGCACCTGCTGCTCGCGGTCGGACGCGTGCCGAACACCGACGATCTCGGGCTCGACCGCGCGGGCGTCGCGACCGACGCGCGCGGCTACATCGAGGTCGACGACCAGTTGCGCACGAACGTGCCCGGCATCTGGGCACTCGGCGACTGCAACGGGCGCGGCGCGTTCACGCACACCGCGTACAACGACTACGAGATCGTCGCGGCCAACCTGCTCGACAACGATCCGCGCAAGGTGTCCGATCGGATCGCAGCGTACGCGCTGTACGTCGATCCGCCGCTCGGCCGCGTCGGCATGACGCTCGCGGAAGCGAAGCAGACCGGCCGCCGGCTGCTCGTCGGCACACGCCCGATGACGCGCGTCGGCCGTGCGGTGGAAAAAGGCGAGAGCCTGGGTTTCATGAAGGTGATCGTCGACGCGGACAGCCACGCGATCCTCGGCGCGTCGATCCTTGGCGTGACGGGCGAC
Source organism: Burkholderia sp. 4NA327C6 (assembly GCF_005502655.1). Lineage (NCBI taxonomy): Bacteria > Pseudomonadati > Pseudomonadota > Betaproteobacteria > Burkholderiales > Burkholderiaceae > Burkholderia > Burkholderia sp. 4NA327C6. The sequence continues at coordinate 14,784 of NZ_SCNZ01000015.1, forward strand.
GAAGTCGTGCACGGCATGCTCGACGTGATGGCCGCGGGAGCGCCGTACACGACGATCAGCCGCGCGATGCACATCCACCCGACCGTGTCGGAGCTCGTGCCGACGCTGTTGCAGGACCTGCATCCGGTCGAATGACGGGCGGCGGGCGGCGGGCGGCGGTGCATCGACGTCGCCCGGGGGCAAGCGGTATGCGGTTGTCGCGCTCACCCCGCAACCCGATGGCCGATCGACCGCTCCATGTACCGCGCCAGTTGCTCGCGGGAAAATGCCGGCTGCGCGATGCCGCTGCCTTCGAGAAATTCGATCACGTTGCGGCAGTCCCACACGTAATTGTTCTGATACAGCTCGGCCGTGGACATCCCGTCGCGAATGTTGTCGTCGAACAGGCTCAATAACGGATAGAGCGGTGCGTCGATATCGGTCTTCCACGCATCGCGCCATTCGCGGAACGGCACGACCCGGAACCGCAAGCCGAAGTAGCGTTCCAGCCTCGAGAAGAACTCCCGAAGCGTCAGGTTGGCCTCGGGCGAATTGATCAGGTTGAATTTCCGCCCCAGCGCCGCCGGATTGCGCGAAATCCACGCAAGCGCTTTCGTCATGTAATCCACGCTCGTCAGCCCTTCGCGCAGGTCCTCCAGGTCGGGCACGGTACCGAGCGCCATGCACGTCTTCACGAGCCGCCCCCACCATTGATAATCGGCGCTGACGCCGGTCTCGCCGTGAAACGTCGCGTAGCCGAGACGGAACGTCATCAGCGGCAGGCCGTGCTGCGCCGCCAGGTCGGCCATTTTTTCCATCACCCATTTGCTGCGCGTATAGCCGATGTCCTCGAGCACCGCCGGCAGGTTCTGATCGATGTCGTCCGCTTCGGTCATCATCGCCTTGCCGGTGAAGCGATGCCCCCAGCTGTACACCGAGATCGTCGACAGCAGGATCAGCGCCTTGGTGCGCCTGCACCCGGCGAAAGCGAGGATCTGGGTCAGGCCGTCCACATTGATCTTCTTCATGAACGAATACGGCTGGATGAAATTGACCGCGCCAGCCGAGTGGTAAACGATGTCGATTTCGTCCGCCAGCGCCGCGTAGCGCCGCTCGTCCAGCCCGAAGCGCGCCTGCGTGATATCACCCGCCCACACGCGGATGCGGGATCGCTCGTCCGGCCCGAGGTTCACGTCGTAGGCACGCAGCTTTTCGTCGATCCGCGCACGTCCCGCGGCGGCATCTTCCGCACGTACGAGGCAATGCACGATCGCCGACGTCGTCGCGAGCAGTTCCGCCAGCAAATGAACGCCGACGAACCCCGTGGCGCCCGTCAGCAGAATCGTGCGCGGGCGCGCCAGCAGCGCGACGTCGAAGGCGCCACTGAAATCCGCCTGCGCCGGCACGCGGATATCGTTCGAGAGCGCATAAACGGGCTCACGATCGATCTCGAGCGCCGCCGCGACACGCCGCTCGATCTCGCCTGCGAGCCCTTCCACCGACAAGTGCTCGTAGACGTCACGGATCAGCATCTTCGTGCCCGCGGCATCCGACAGCGCCCTGGCAAGCTTCGCCGTCAGCAGCGAATTGCCGCCGATGTCGAAGAAACTGTCGGTCTTGCGAAACGACGCATGGCCGGTCAGCGCGACGAAAGCATCCGCCACGATCCGCTCGACGGCGGTATACGACTCCTGCTCGGTCCGGTTGCGCAGTTCGTCGTGGTAACGCTGCTGCAGCGCGGCCCGGTCGGTCTTGCCGTTCGCCGTCACGGGGATGTCGTCGAGCAGCACGTGACCGACGGGCCACATGTAATCCGGCAGGTATTGCCGCACGCTTGCCTTCAGCGCGTCGACGACCTGCTCGGGCGGCACGGCGGGATCAGCCGGCACGACGAACGCAACCAGTTCCTTGCCGGCTCCGGCGATGCGGGGCAACGCCAGCACCAGCGCCTTGCGCACCACGTCCGCTCTGGCGAGCACCGCCTGGATTTCGCTCAGCTCGACCAGGTTGCCGCGAATCTTGACCTGATCGTCCAGACGGCCGAGAAACTGGATCGAGCCGTCGTTCAGCCGGCGCCCGAGATCGCCCGTGCGATAGATGATCCGATCCGGCCGTTGCGGATGCGGACGGAATTTCTCGCGAGTCAACGCAGGGTTGTTCAGGTAGCCGCGGGCCAAGCCTGGCCCGCCGATGCAGATCTCGCCGACGTCGTTCTCCCCCACCGCTTCCTGCGCATCGTTCAGGATCAGGATCTCGGTATTGCCGACCGGGTGTCCGATCGATGCCGGACGGCCAAGCGTCGCGCTCGGAACGACGTGATACGTCGCGAAGATCGTCGCTTCGGTCGGCCCGTAGTAATCGACCACCGTGTAACTGACTCGATCGGTATCGACCGGATCGAGCTTTTCGCCGGCCGTGAACAGATACTCGAGCTTCAGGTCCGCCGGCTGGCCGACACCCACCACGTCGGCCACCATCACGGTCGGCACGTACGCATGCGTGATCCGGTGACGGGTGAGGAAGCCGACAAGCGCATCGGCGTCGAAACGCGTTTCGTCGTCCGGCAGGAACAGCGTCGCCCCCGCGCAGAGGGCCGACCAGATTTCCCACTGCGATACATCGAAGCCGAGGCCCGCCATCAGCGTCGCGCGGCTTTCGGCATTCATCGAAAAACGCGCGTTGTGCCAGCCGACGAGTGTGGCCACGGCGGCATGTTCGACGATGACGCCTTTCGGCGCGCCGGTGGAGCCGGACGTGAAGATCACGTAGATCGCGCCCTCCGGCGCATCGGCGGGTTGCGTCGCATGCGCGTTGTCCCGGTCGGGCCGCCGCACCGACAGGTCCGCCACACTGATGAACGGAACGGCCGCATCCCGCTGCGTCGCGCGGGCCGTCAACACCAGCGACGTATCGCATTGCCGCAGGATGAGATCCTTGCGGGCGTCGGGATAACGTTCGTCGATCGGGACATACGTCGCACCGGCCTTCAGGATGCCGAGGATACCGACGATGAAGTCGACGTTACGCGCCGCCTCGATCGGCACCAGGCTGCCGCGCCCGATGCCCCGGCCTCGCAATGCACCGGCAACCGCGTCGCTCCGACGATCGAGCTCGCGGTAACTCAGGCACGCTTGCTCCGACACCACGGCCGACGTGTCTCCTCGTACGGCCGCGCACATCTGAAACTTCTCGAGCACATTCGATTGAGTCGTCATCGTTTTGATTCCTCGCATCGAAACGAACAGATCCCAATATAGATTTGAATGAATAAAAAGCAATTCCGCGCACGAGACGGATGGCGGCTGAAACGAAAGGCGAAACGATGAAGATGTTTGATGCGACTGGCGAAGCATTCGACGTCATCGCGCAAGCGCATCGGTACAGGGAAACCGGCGCGCAGGTCGGGAAGATCGTCGTCACGGTCTGAACGGTGCAACGCGGGCGTGCCGCTTGTTTGGATACGACGGCACGCCCGCCGCCCCGCTCAGCCTTCGAAATACCGCGGCCGGTCGATATCGGCCAGCAGCCCCGGCTGCGTCGGCGCCCAGTCGAGCGATGCACGCGTGCGCTCGCTCGTTGCGGGCGCATCCATTCCCGCGAACATCGCGAACCAGCCGAAGTGCTCGCCCGCTTCCGCCGCCGTCTTCGCGACGACCGGCACGTTCAGCCGCCGGCCGATCACTTCCGCGATGTCCCTGAACCGCACACCCGTATCGTCGACCGCGTGATAGCGCGCGCCGGCCGCACCGCGTTCGATCGCGAGCCGGTACACACGCGCCGCGTCGAGCCGGTGCACGGCCGGCCAGCGGTTGTCGCCTTCGCCGATGTAGGCCGACACGCCCTTCTCCCGCGCGAACGCGATCAGGCGCGGCACGAACGCGTGATCGCCGTCGCCATGCACGGACGGCGGCAGACGCACGACCAACGCATGCACGCCGCGCGCTTCCAGCGCGGCCGCGGTCGCTTCGGACGCCCGCGGGTAGGTCGACGACACCGGCACGGGCGGATCGTCCTCGGTTGCCGCGCGCCCCGGTGCGACGAGCGCGAGGCCCGACGTGACGACCAGCGGCCGCGCCGAGCCCGCGAGCACCGCACCGATCGTCTCGATCGCGCGGCGATCGAGCTCGCAGTTCTGCGCGAAGCGCGAGAAGTCGTGATTGAATCCCGTATGGATCACCGCGTCGGCGGCTTCGGCGCCGCGCGTGAGGCTGTCGAGATCCTCGAGCGACCCGCGATGGACATCGGCGCCGGCCGCCGCAACCGACGACGCGGCCGCATCGGACCGCGCGAGACCGAGCACCGAGTGCCCGGCAGCAACGAGTTCGGCCACGACGGCAGAGCCGACGAAGCCCGACGCTCCAGTAACAAAGACACGCATGTTCAACACCTCCGGATGGCAGGGAGGCTTACTATCTGTCGATCGCCGTGCACGGTGAAGTCGTGACGGTTTACCGGTAAACGAACTAACAGGCTATGGCTGACGCCCCTGACAACCTGCTCGGCGCATACCTTCGGGCCCGCCGCGAAAAACTCGACCCGGCCGCGCTCGGCCTGCCGGCCACGCGCCGCCGCACACCGGGCCTGCGGCGCGAGGAAGTCGCCCAGCGCGCGCACGTGAGCACCGCGTGGTACACGTGGCTCGAACAGGGGCGCGGCGGTGCGCCGTCGGCCGACGTGCTCGACCGGCTCGCCCGCGCGCTGCTGCTGAACGACGCCGAGCGCGAGCACCTGTTCCTGATCGGCGTCGGCCACCTGCCGGAAGTGCGCTATCACGCAGCCGACCATGTGTCGCCGCGCGTGCAGCACGTGCTCGATTCGCTCGACGCGAGCCCCGCGATCGTACGCTCGGCGACGTGGGACGTCGTCGCGTGGAACGACGCGGCAGCCGCGACGCTGACCGACTACACCGCGCTGTCGCCGGAGCGGCGCAACATCCTGCGGCTCATCTTCGTCGATCCGCACGTGCGCCGCGTGCAGGCGAACTGGGAACGCGTCGCGCGGTTCGCGGTGGGCGCGTTTCGCGCCGACGTCGCGCGCGGCGGTGCGACGCAGGCCGTTCAGGCATTCGTCGACGAGATGCGCGCGGCGAGCGCGGAATTCGACGCGCTGTGGCGCGACCACGATGTCCGCTCGCACGAAGAAGGGACCAAGGAGATCCACCATCCTGCCGTCGGGCGCATCGCGCTCGAATACTCGGCGTTCGCCGTGAGCGGCCGGCCCGACCAGACGCTCGTGATCTTTACGCCGGAAACGGCGGCCGATCGCGCGCTCGTCCGGACGCTGGTGGCCGCGCGCGCGCAAGCACTGGCCGAGCAGATGCCCGTCGCATGACGGCGCGTGTTTCATCTGACGAAGATGCCGTCACGTCGTATCGCCCGCCACCGCCGGCGGCCCCCATCCGTCCCCGTCGCCCCGCGCCGCCCCATCGCATTTCGCACTGATTCCCAGTCGAATATTTAATTTTCACCTGGCGCAGCGCGCGCTTACCCTTTCGGCATCGCATCACAGGGCCACCGGCCCCCTCCCTGGAGCATCCCGATGTCCGACCCCGGCACCGCGCAAGCCGTCCACCGCCCGCATGCGGCTTCCGTGTCCTGTGGCGCGCTCGCGCTGCTGGTGCTGGCCGGCCTCAACCTGCGCCCGTTCCTGACCGCGTTCGGCCCCGTGCTCGACGTCGTACGCGCCGACACGGGCCTCGGCTTTCGCGCGGCCGCGCTGCTGACCACGCTGCCGTTCGTGCTGATGGGTGTCGTCGCCGGGGTCGGCGTCGGGCTCGCGCGGCGCGTTGGCGAGCAGCGCGCGCTGACCGTCGCGCTGGCGCTGATCGCGGCCGGCTGCACCGCGCGCCTGTGGACCGGTGGCAGCGCGGGCCTGATCGGCACCGCGATCGTCGCGGGCGCAGGCGTCGCCGTGATCCAGGCGCTCGTACCCGGCCTCGCGAAACGCTGGTTCGTCGACCGGCTGCCGCTCGCGATGGGCCTCTATTCGGCCGCGCTGGTCGGCGGCGGCGCATTCGGCGCGGTCGCGAGCCCGTGGCTCGCCGCGCATGGCGGCTGGCATCTCGCGCTCGCCGTGTGGGCCGTACCGGCGCTCATGACGCTCGCGCTGTGGCGGGCGAAGGCGCCGCGCGACGCCGTGCGCGCGACGGCCGTATCGGTTCCGCTCACCGCGTTCGCCCGCGTTCCGCGCGCGTGGCTGCTCGCGCTGTTCTTCGGGCTCAGCAACAGCGGCTACGCCAGCCTCGTCGCGTGGTTGCCCGCGTTCTACCACAGCATCGGGATGAGTCCGCAAGCGAGCGGCAACCTGCTCGCGTGGATGGCACTGTTCCAGGCGATCGGCGCGCTCGCGATGCCGATGCTCGCAAAACGCTCGCCCGACCGCCGCGCCGTGCTGTGGCTCACGCTCGCGCTGCAGGCGGCCGGCTTCATCGGGTTCGCGACGCTGCCCGCGCTCGCGCCGTGGCTCTGGGTCGCGAGCGTCGGCCTCGGTCTCGGCGGCTTCTTCTCGATGAGCCTGATCGTCACGCTCGACCACCTGCCCGATGCGCGGCTCGCCGGCGCGCTCGCCGCGTTCGTGCAGGGCATCGGCTTCCTGACCGTCGCGGCAAGCCCCTGGCTGATCGGCTGGCTGCGCGACGCGGGCGGCGGCTTCGCGATCGCGTGGTGGATCCATCTCGGCGTGATCGTCGCGATGGCCGCACTGAACGCCGCGTTCGCGCCCGCCGGCTACCGGCACGGCATGGCGCGCATCACCGGCGCCGCCCGCTAACGCCCCCTTCGAATCCGGACGTTTCGCCGGTCGCTTCCGGCGCGACGTCCCGCCGCCCGCGCATGGCCGGGCGCGGGCAGTCACGCCCGACGGCCGCTGGTTCGCTTCAAGACAAACACGATCAATCGGTATTGGAGACAGACATGAAACAACTCGTCCTGGCCGTCGCGCTCGCGCTGACGGCCGGCGCCGCCGCCGCGAAAGACCCGGCGGTGCTGCGCCTCGGCGTCGACCCCAGCTATGCGCCGTTCGAATCGCTCGCGCCCGACGGCAAGCTCGTCGGCTTCGACATCGATCTCGGCAACGCGATCTGCGAACGGATGAAGGTGCGCTGCGTGTGGGTCGAGAACGCGTTCGACGGGATGATCCCTGCGCTGAAGGCGCGCAAGTTCGACGGCGTGCTGTCGTCGATGAGCGTGACCGAGAAGCGCCTCGCGCAGATCGCGTTCACGGACAAGATCAACAACGTGCCGCCCCGGCTCGTCGCGCGGCGCGGCTCGAACCTGCAGCCGACGCCCGAATCGCTGCAGCGCAAGAGCGTCGGCGTCGAGCAGGGTTCGACGCAGGAAACCTATGCGCGCACGTACTGGGAGCCGAAGGGCGTGATCGTCCGCACGTACCAGACGCAGGATCTCGTCTACCAGGACCTGCTGTCGGGGCGGCTCGATGCGTCGCTGCAATCGTCGGTGCAGGCCGACCTCGGTTTCCTGAAAACCGCGAAGGGCGCGAACTTCGAATTCGCGGGGCCGCCGCTGCATGACCCGAAGACGCTCGGCGTCGGTTCGGCGATCGGCGTGCGCAAGGACGACGACGCGCTGCGCACGCAGATCAACCAGGCGCTTGCGAGCCTGATCCAGGACGGGACGTACCAGCGGATCGCGAAGAAGTATTTCTCGTTCGACATCTACAACTGACGAGCGAGAACGGACAGCGCAAAGCGGTGTCACGCATGCATGCGCGACACCGCTTCTTCGTTGACCGAATGATTTCGACTACGCGGCTCGCTGCAGCAGGTCGGTTGCGAACGACTTCGCGTGCGCGACGGCTTCCTGCGCGTCGCCGAACACACCGAGTTCATCCCAGTGTTCTTCGGCCGCGTACGTTCCCTTCACGGCGAGCGCCCGCTGAACGCTCAACTGTGCCGCGTACTTGCCATCCTGCAGCGGTCGGGCCGTCGCAACCACCTTGTGCGGCGGGCTGGCCCGCTCCGGCTGAACCAGCTCGACGGCGCCGCCGGCCACGTCGACATACATCAACTCGTTCCGGGTGTTGCAGTCCGGGCAGTAGAAGCACCACCCGGAATCCTCTTGATGGGGCCTGACCTGCCCGCGAGCCAGCACGGCGCGGCATGCAACGTTTTCGCAGATGAACGGCATGGCAGTCTCCGAAGTTGTTTGTCGGAAATCCTAGCATGTCCGTCGGCGGTCAACCACCGGCATCGGCACGATCGCCTTGCGGTCGATCAGGTTCGGGCACACACGCCCCTGGCGCGGCTCGCACGCAGGTCGACCAGGCGCTCGCAAGCCTGTCGTCAGCCGGGATAAACTGTCGGCCCGACCCACGAATCCAGCCATCCTTCATGTTGATCCGCGTTGCTACGCCCTCCGATGCCATCCCGCTCGCCGAACTGAAGCGCGACACGTTCCGCGAAACCTTTCTGCAAGACGGATTCAATATCGACTACCCGCCGCACGATCTGGCTGCGTATGAAACCCAGGCCTACTCGGTGGAAACGGTCACGGGCCAGCTCAACGATCCCCAGTGCCGCACGTGGGTCGCCGAAAGCGACGACGGCCGGCTGGTGGGGTATGCGCACGCGGGGCCGTGCAAGCTCCCGCACCCGGAGGTGGCCGACGGGTCGGGGGAGATCCATCAGATCTACCTTCGGCGCGGGACGCAAGGGACCGGCGCCGGGCGCGCGTTGTTCGATTCCGCACTGGACTATCTGGCCACGGAGCGCCCCGGCCCGGTGTGGCTCGGCGTGTGGTCCGGCAACGCGAAGGCCATCGCCTTCTACGAGAAAGCCGGTTTCAGGAAGGTCGGCACGTACGATTTCAAGGTCGGTGAAGCGACTGACCTAGAGTTCATTTACCGTCGCTGATCTTCGCAGTTGCATGCCGACCGCGCCTCGCCGGCAAAAGAAAAAGGGCGCCGCGCATGATCGCGCGACGCCCCTGCTTCACTTCGGCCGGCCCGTTCGTGCAGCGATGGCGATCGATGCCTGAACGGCCGTCAATCGGCCGGCGTCACTTGTAATTGAACGCGTCCGGGTGGTTCTCGAGGCTGCCCGTCAGTGCCGCATACAGAATCGTCCGTCCGTCGATCGATTCGTTACCGCCGCCGATATTGAGCCACGTCAGCTTCTCGGCGCCCTCCTTCGGACCGGCAACCGACAGCACCCCGTACATGACCTTCTTCTGCGGGTCGTACAGCACCGCGATGCGCTCCGACCCGCACCTGTGCGGCTTGCAAGCGGTCATCACGTAGACGTCGTGCCCGCCGAACACGACGGTGGTTCCCGGAGATTCGGTGCCGTTCGTCACCCACGCAGGCACCGTGTGCCCTTTCTTCATCGCGGCAAACGCGTCGCTCGCCGCGCGATCGCCGGGGATCGCGCTCATCGTCCAGGTTTTCGTCGGCGTGGGGCCCGCGGCCCATGCGGCCTGGGCAAGGATCAGCGCGGCAGCGGCGAGGGGAATCCTGGCGTTCATTTATCTCTACTCCTGTCAATGTGGCGATTCCTTAGTCGCCGCGACACCGACAAGAGTTCTGCCCGTCGTGTCAAATTATGTCAGTCAATAGCGGCTGCGCCCCCACAGCGTCTTCGGCTCGTCGAGCAAATGACGCAACCCGCTGCGCTCGATCGTGATTTCCGCGACTTCGTTCACCCGCTCGAGAATCGCGCGCTCGTCGACCGACAACACGCGCCGATCCTCCATCAGCACCCTGCCGCCGACCATCGTCATGCACACGTCGGCCGCGTTCGCGAAGCACGTCACGCGATACACCGGCATGTTCATCGGCATCATGTGCGGCCGAAACAAGTCGACGAGGATGACGTCGGCGAGCTTGCCGGCTTCGAGCGAACCGACTTCGTGATCGACCGACAGCGCCTTCGCCGCGTCGATCGTCACCATCTCCAGCACCTTGCCGTGCGGCAGCACGTCCGGGTCCCGGAAATGCCGGCGGTGGTAATGCATGCACTGCCACATGTGGCGGAACATGTCGTAGCCGCGATCGGGCGCCGCGCCGTCCGACGCGATCGCCACCGTCACGCCCGCATCGATCAGCTCGGGCACCGGGCAGCGACCGATGATCGACATGATCGCGCTCGGGTTATGAACGATCGCGGTGCCCGTCTCGACGCATGCCGCGATGTCGTCGTCGGTCAGGTCGATGCTGTGCGACATGAACGACGTCGGGCCGAGCAAGCCGAGCTCGCGATGCGCGAACGCGAGCGTACCCGCGCGATGGCCGTCCTGCGTGAACGTCAGCCCGCGCTCGCGCGCCAGCGCGCCGTAACGGGCGGCCTGGTCGCGGAAGTCGTGTTCGTGCTGCGCGAGTTCGGGGTCGTGCTCGGGCCCGTACACGGGCAGCGTGAGCGCGATGCGGATCCGGCCATCGGCATCGCCGTGGCATTCGTCGATGATGCTTTTTGACACTGCGTACATCGTGTCGAAGTCGATGTCGCGCGTGTCGCTGCCGTCCGGCGTGTGGCGCGTATAAGCACGCGGCGCGGGCGGCCGGGACGGGCCGACCGCGACGATCGAGCGCGTACCGGTGCGCACGACCGCATCGCAATGGCGCCGTGCATAGACCGGATCGTCGACGCGCATGATTGAATTGCCGCCGCCAAGCAGCGACACGCCCGTCGTCACGCCGGCCTTCAGCCGCTCGAGCGCGGCAAGGTGCGACTCGGTTTCCCAGAATGCCTCGTCGGACGCACGCGTGTAGATCGTCTCGGCCGCGGCCGACCATGCGTCGCCGTCCGCGCCGCCGATCGTGCGCAGCATCGCGTGGCCCGCATGCGCATGCGCATCGATCAGGCCCGGCAGCACGGCCTTGCGGCGCGCGTCGATCGTGCGTGCGGCGCGGTAGCGGGCCTGCAGTTCATCGGTGCCGCCCACGGCGACGATACGATCGCCCTTCACGGCAACCGCGCCGTGCTCGATCACGCGCCGCTGCGGGTCCATCGTGATCACGCAGCCATTCGCGATCAGCGTGTCGATCGCTTCGCGGTTGTCCGCTTGATTGCCCTCGGTAGTCATCGCACAGTGTCCTGTTGTCGTTCGATTGATTTCAATGCCTTCCGGCCGTTACGCCGTTACGCCGTTACGCCGTTACGCCGTCACGCCGTCACGCCGTCACGCCGTCACGCCGTCACGCCGTCACGCCGTCACACGGACCCGGCCGGCGCCGCGATACGCGCCTTCAGCCTGCGCTGCCCCGCGCTGATCACGATGAACACCACCGCATTCACCGCGAGCGCGACGAGCCCGGGGTTGATCGACGTCAGCGTGTTCGACGCGCCCGGGAACAGCGACGCGAGCGTCACGCCATAGTAGTTCGTCATCGCGATCACGATCGCGCCGGCCGCGATGCCCGCGAACGCACCTTCACGCGTACCGAACGGCCGCTTCAGGAAGCTCGACGCGAGCATCGGCACGAGCTGCGTGAGCAGGCTCGACGAGAAGATCGCGAGCGTGACGAACGTCGCGCCGCCGCGCAGCACGAAGTAGACGACCACCAGCGTGAAGATCGGCAGCGCGATCCGTGCAACGCGCGTCACCTCGCGGTCGGTCGCGTTCGGCGCGAAACCTTCGCGGTAGATGTTGCGCGCGATCGTCGTCGATGCGTTCAGCATGATCAGCGAACCCGGCACCAGCGCGGTCAGCAGGCCCGTGCCGCCGACGATGCCGACGAACCATGCGGGGAACGTCTGCTTCACGAGGCGCAGCAGCGCAAGATCGGCCTGCGCGCCTTCGAGCCCGTGCACGGTCATCACGGCCGCGAAGCCGACGAGGAACAGGAACGCGATCAGCACCTGGTACAGCGGCATCAGGATCACGTTGCGGCGCAGCGCGCGCTCGTCCTTCGCGACGTAGATCGCGGTGAAACCGTGCGGGTACAGGTAGTAGCCGAGCGACGTGAGCAGGATCGTCGAGTTGTACCAGCTCAGGTTGAAGCCATGCTCGGGCATGCGCAGCAGTTCGGGATGCGCGGCGTCGATCTTCGCGAACATCGCGCCGAGACCGCCGTAGTAATGCATCGGCAGGTACAGGCCGAGGAAGATCGCGATGGCGAGGATCAGCACGTCCTTGAAGATCGCGATGCTCGCCGAGCCGTGGATGCCCGACACGACCATGTACACGGCCATCAGCGTCGCGGCGATCCAGATCGCGGCCGCTTGCGGAATCAGCCCGTACGACATCTCCGACACGATCACGCCGAGCCCGCGCAACTGGATCATCAGCAGCGACACCATCGCGAACACCGCGACGACCGACACCAGCACGCCGATCGCACGGCTGTCGTACTTCGCCGCGAAGTAGTCGGCGAACGACACGAGCCCGCGCGCCTTCGCGTAACGCCAGATCGCCGGCAGCATCCAGTAGCCGATCACGAACGCGAGGCAGCCGTACGACAGGATGTAGAACGCGGGCACGCCCTTGCTGTAGGTCCAGCCGCTCGCACCGAGGAACGAGAACGTCGAGAACGCTTCGCCGGCCATCAGCAGGAACGTGAGCAGCGAGCCGAAGCCGCGGCCGCCGACCGCCCACTGCTCGAGCGTGAGCTTGCGGCCGCGGCGCGCCATCACGCCGATCGCCAACGCGAACACGGCGAACGCCGCGATGATGAGGATCGATGCGTTCATCGCGTGTCTCCCGAGCGGCCGGCGCGGGCCGCGTCGCGTTCATCGAGATGGAACAGGATCGCGAGGATCGCGGCGGTCGCCGCCATCCAGATCAGGTTCCACACGAGCAGGAACGGCAGGCCGAACAGCAGCGGCCGCACCTCGGCGATCGAGCCGCCCGCATACATCCCGACGAACGGCAACGCCGCCAGCAACAGTTTGAGTTTCATTTCCGTCTCCTCCGGAAGACACGCGAACGCGTCAGGACATCAGAACTTCTGGCGGATGCCGACCACCACCGCCACCTGCGACGTCGTCGACGACGGGCCGTCGGTCCCGTCGATCCACGCACGGCCGACGCCCGACGACGCCTTCTGGTAGAAGCCGTTCACGTACACGTCGGTGCGCTTGGACAGCAGGTACTGCGCGCCGGCCGATACCTGTTGGTAGTGGCCGCTGTCGCTGGCGCGCGCAACCTGCGTATAGGTGTAGCCGGCCGCGGCCATCAGCGCCGGCGTGATCAGGTAGCGCAGACTGCCTTCGTAGTTGTTGAAGCGCAGCGCGCCGCCCGTCGCCTGCCCGAAGTTCGAGCCCGTGTACAGCAGGCCGAGCGTCGCCGGCCCGATCGCATAGCTGCCGCCCGCGCCCCAGATCTGCTGGCGGATCGCGTTGCCGAGGCTCGCGCCGAACACCGATGCGGACGCCGGATAGTAGTTATCCGAAGCAACCGCGCCGCTCGTGCTGACCGCCGGATGGTTCACGCGTGCATACGCGGCGCCCGCGTTGAGCGGCCCGTTCACGTAGGTGACGCCCGCGCTCCAGCTGTTGTCGTTCGCGAAGCCGGTCGAGTTCGAGAAGCCGTACACGAGGTTCGCCTGCAGGCCCGCGATCGTCGGCGACACGTACTTCACCGCGTTGTTGGTGCGGAACGTGTTGTTGATGTCGTCGTTGTCGAACGGGTGCGTCGAGTACTGCGCGAGGAAGCTGCTCATCTGCAGCGAGCCAAGGATGTCCTGCGTCGAGTTGTACTGGCGGCCGAGCGTCACCGCGCCCCAGTTCGCGCCGCTCAGGCCGACCCACGCCGAACGCCCGAACATCCGGCCGCCCTGCCCGAGCGCGCCGTTCGCGACGTTGAAGCCGTTCTCGAGGCGGAAGTTCGCCTTCAGCCCGCCGCCGAGATCCTCGGTGCCGATCAAGCCCCAGCGCGGGCCCGATTCGTTGCCGCCGGTGAATTGCCACAGCGCATGGCCCTTCGCGTTGTTCGTGTAGGTCACGCCCGCATCGACGATCCCGTACAGCGTCACCGTCGACTGCGCGTGCGCGGCGCCGGCGAACACCATCGCGATGGCCGCGCTCATGCACGCGGCGCCCGTCTTCCCACCCTTCATTCGCACCATCTCCGTCTTCTCCTCTCCAAACCTGTTCATCGATGTGTTGTGTTTTTTTGATCCTGCCCACACGCGCCGATCGGGTTGTATAGACAGTCGCTGGATGGTATCCAGCCGCAATCACATCAAGAAATGAAATGTTCAACTGGGCGGCAGTTGAAATTCGAATGACGGGGAGATGAGCGGGGGCGGTGCGCCCCTGCAAGAGAAACGAAAGCGCGCAAGTCGGCTGGACGCGGCGCGCTTTGCTCAGACGTGAATGGCTAGCGTAAGCAAGCTGACGAAACGGCGACGCGTGATGCGCCTATGCGGTTTTCCCGGATAGCCCGTGCATCGGCCGCCGCAGCGCGGCGTCGAACGGGTTCGTGCGCGGCCCGATCGCATCGGCCTGGCGCCGCAGCAGTTCGACGACCATCGGCATGCGGTCGTCGCCGAGGCGCGACGCCAGCGTGCCGACGCTCAGCGCGCCGACCGGATACCCGGTGCGATCGAGAATCGGCACCGCGACGCCGGCCATCCCGTCGAGCACGCCGCTGTTGCGGCCCGCGTAACCAAGTTGCCGCACGCGTTCGATCTCGGTGCGCAGATACACCTCGTCGAGCACGCCATAGCCGCGAATGCGCGGCACGTTGAAGCGGATCACTTCCTCGCGCTCCGCTTCGGGCAGGAACGCGAGGATCGCGAGACTGCCCTGCCCGACGCCGAGCGCGATGCGCCCGCCGATGTCGCCGGTGAACGAGCGGATCGGGAACGGCCCTTCGCACAGGTCGAGACACACCGCGTCGAAGCCGCTCTTCACGAGCAGGAAGATCGTCTCGCCGAGACTCGCGCACAGCCGCAGCAACGCGGGGCGGCACAGCGTGCGCATGCTGCTCGGGTTGCCGGCCTGCGCGGCGAGCGCGAAGAAGTCGACGCTCAACCGGTACAGCTTCGACTGCTCGTCCTGCTCGACCATCCCTTCGGCGATCAGCGATTGCAGGATCCGGTGCGCGGTGCCCTGCGTGAGGCCGACGGCCTTCGCGAGATGCGTGACGCGCACGCCGTCCTGCTGCATGCCGGCCAGCGCGCGCAAGATCGCGAACGCACGCTGCAACATGCCGGTGCCCGGCGCACCGGCCGGATCGGCGGCGTCTTCGTCCGGGTGCGCCGCGCGTGCGCCCGGCGACATTCCGGGCGAATGGGGTTCCTGCATGCCGGCTCTCCTCGATGATTTCATTGAACGGAATACGCGAGCCGCCATTGTCGTCCGGCCGAAAATCCGCGGGCATCCGGGTGTACACGGGATTGACGCGTGTGTTTCGCGGCTCGACCGCTCGTCATCCAGCGGAACGATTTTCACGGGATTCGACCATCCATTCCGCTGACCGGAATTTTTTCCAAATTCATCCCGTTCAGCAGAATTCGAAATTGACGCTCCGAAATATGGCTGGCTAGAGTCCGCGTCATCGGTACACCGGCCACGCGGTGTGCGAACCCGGAGCTTCCCATGTCGTTTCTCACGCTTACGGATCTGACGAAAACCTTCGGCGACCTCACCGCCGTCGCCGACGTCAACCTGTCGGTCGAACAAGGCGAATTCGTGTCGCTGCTCGGGCCGTCGGGCTGCGGCAAGACCACCACGCTGCAGATGATCGCCGGCTTCGTCGACGTCACGCGCGGGCGCATCGCGCTCGACGGGCAGGACATCACGCACCTGAAGCCGAACCGGCGCGGGCTCGGCATCGTGTTCCAGAGCTATGCGCTGTTTCCGCACATGAGCGTCGCGGAAAACGTCGGCTTCGGCCTCGACATGCGCGGCGTCGACAAGGCCGAGCGCGCCGAGCGCATCCGCGCGGCGCTTGCGCTCGTGCGCCTCGACGCCCTCGCGCACCGCTTTCCGCGCGAGCTGTCGGGCGGCCAGCGGCAGCGCGTCGCGATCGCGCGCGCGGTCGTGATCGAACCGCCCGTGTTGCTGCTCGACGAACCGATGTCGAACCTCGACGCGAAGCTGCGCGAGGACATGCAGTTCGAGCTGCGCGCGATCCAGCGCAAGATCGGCACGACGACGATCATGGTCACGCACGATCAATCGGAAGCGCTGTCGATCAGCGACCGCGTGGTCGTGATGGAGGCCGGCCGCATCACGCAGACCGACACGCCGTACCGCGCGTACGAACGCCCGGAGAACCACTTCGTGTCGCAGTTCATCGGCAAGGCGAACCTGCTGCCCGGCACGATCGTCGCGCACGACGGCGACGCGATCCGCATCGACCTCGGGCACGATCTCACCGAGACGGGCCATACCGCGCACCTGCCGCCGCGCGAGCGCGACGTGCGCATCGGCGACGCGGTATCGGTCTGCATCCGTCCGGAAAAACTGAGGCTGTGCACCCCCGACGCCGGCCGCTTCGCCGCGACCGTCACGAGCCGCTTCTTTCTCGGCAGCCAGTGGCTGTACCGCGTCGACAGCGCGCTCGGCGAAGTGCTCGTATGCTGCCAGAACGAAGGCGCGGAACCGCTCGCGGAAGGCGCGCCGGTCGGCATCGACTGGCACAGCGACGCGGTGCGCGTGATGCGCCGGGAGGCCTGAATGCGACAGCCCTCCCGCCCGCTGACCACCGACGGCGTGCCGGCCAGCCTCGCGCAGCCCGACGCGCCGGCGGCCACGCCGGCACGCACCGCCGCCGGACGCGCACCGCGCGCGACCTGGCGCGCGCATGCGCCGCTGTGGCTGATGTGCGCCCCCGCATTCGCGCTGTTCGCCGCGCTCGTGCTCGTGCCGCTCGCGATGACGCTCGTGCTGACGTTCTACCGCTACGACCCGGCGACGGGCGCGATCGCCGCGTTCCAGTTCGGCAACTACGCGGAAGTGCTCGGCTCGTCGTACTTTCACACGATCTTCCTGCGCACGTTCGGGATCGCCGCGCTGACCACCGCGATCTGCGTCGCGATCGGCACGCCGGAAGCGTACGTGCTGTCGAAAATGCGCGACCCGTGGCGCTCGCTGTTCCTGCTCGCGATCCTCGCGCCGCTGCTCGTGTCGGTCGTCGTGCGTGCGTTCGGCTGGAGCATGCTGCTGAACACGAGCGGGCTCGTGAACCAGGCGCTCGGGCTCGTCGGCCTCGGGCCGTACAAGCTCGAATACACGACCTTCGCGATCGTGATCGCGCTGGTGCACGTGATGCTGCCGTTCATGGTGATTCCCGTGTGGACCGCGCTGCAACGGCTCGATCCGCAGACCGAGCACGCGGCGCTGTCGCTCGGCGCGTCGCCGTTCACGACGCTGCGCCGCATCGTGCTGCCGCAGCTGATGCCGGGCGTGCTGTCGGGCAGCCTGATGGTGTTCGGGCTGTCGGCGAGCGCGTTCGCGATTCCCGGCCTGCTCGGCGGACGCCGGCTGAAGGTCGCGGCCACGGCCGTGTACGACGAATTCCTCGGCTCGCTGAACTGGCCGCTCGGCGCGACGATCGCGGTGCTGCTGCTGGTCGCGAACCTCGTCGTGATGCTCACCTACTACCGCGTGCTCGAACGCCGCTACGCGCGCAGCCTCGGAGGCGCATCCCGATGAGAAAGAACGGCCCCTTCGCCCTCGCGTTCCACACGCTCGTGATCGTGTTCGTGCTCGCGCCGCTCGCGATCGTCGTGCTGGTCGCGTTCACGCCGGACGAAACGCTGACGCTGCCGGCCCACGGGCTGTCGCTGCGCTGGTTCCGCGCGATCCTCGACTACCCCGACTTCGTCACCGCGTTCTTCAACAGCCTGAAGCTCGCCTTCGCGTCGGCGACGCTGTCGCTCGCGATCGCGCTGCCGGCGGGCCTCGCGATCGGCCGCGCGACGTTTCCGGGCCGCGCGTTCCTGAACGGGCTGCTGCTGTCGCCGCTGGTGATTCCCGGCCTCGTGCTCGGCATCGCGTTGCTGCGCTTCTTCGCGCTGATCGGCGCGACCGGCTCGTTCGCGTGGCTCGTGCTCGCGCACATGATCGTCATCACGCCGTTCGTGATGCGCCTCGTGCTTGCGTCCGTCGCCGGCCTCGACCGCAGCATCGAGCAGGCCGCGTGCTCGCTCGGCGCGGACCCGTGGACGATCTTCCGCCGCATCACGCTGCCGATGATCGTGCCCGGTATCACCGGCGGCTGGCTGCTCGCGTTCATCAACAGCTTCGATGAACTGACGATGTCGATCTTCGTCACGTCGCCGCAGACGGTCACGCTGCCGGTGCGCATGTACATGTACGCGACCGAGTCG
The DNA here is from genome assembly GCF_005502655.1 of Burkholderia sp. 4NA327C6. Lineage (NCBI taxonomy): Bacteria > Pseudomonadati > Pseudomonadota > Betaproteobacteria > Burkholderiales > Burkholderiaceae > Burkholderia > Burkholderia sp. 4NA327C6. The sequence continues at coordinate 32,997 of NZ_SCNZ01000015.1, forward strand.
ATCGACCCGATGATGGCGTCGGTGTCGGCGCTCGTCATCTTCATCACCGCCGGCGCGATGCTGCTGCTCGATCGCGTGTACGGCCTGAACCGCATCCTGATCGGCCAACACTGACGATGACTTCCGTTTCCCGTTCAACCGAACCCGTCGACGACGGCGCGCAGTTCGTGCGCGTCGCCGAGCGCGAGCGTGCCGCCGTCGCGTTCACGCTCGACGGCCGCCCCGCGCAGGCACTTGCCGGCGACACCGTGCTCACCGCGATCCTCGTCGCGCAGCGCCGCGTGCGTACCAGCGAATTCAGCGGCCTGCCGCGCGCGGGCTTCTGCCTGATCGGCGCGTGCCAGGACTGCTGGGTGCGCACCGAGGCAGGCGCACGCGTGCGCGCATGCTCGACGCCGATCGCCGACGGCATGCGGATTCTCACAGGCGTGCAGCCCGTTGCAACCGGAGACTCGCGATGAACGACGCACTGCAACCGGTGATCGTCGGCGCGGGCCCGGCCGGGGTACGCGCGGCCGAGGCGCTGGTCGACGCGGGGCTGCGCCCCGTCGTGATCGACGAGAACGCGCGCTGGGGCGGGCAGATCTACCGGCAACCGCCGGCGAGCGGCGCTTTCGTGCGCAGCAAGCGAACGCTGTACGGGTTCGAAGCCGCCAAGGCCGACGCCGTGCACCGGACCATGGCCGCGCTGCTGCCGCACGTCGACTACCGGCCGGACACGCTCGCGTGGGCATGCGGTGCGGGCCGCGTCGATACGCTGCAGGGCGGCCGCGAAGTCACCGTGCCGTATTCGCACCTGATCGTCGCGAGCGGCGCAACCGACCGCATGCTGCCGGTGCCGGGCTGGACCCTCGCAGGCGTCTATACGCTCGGCGGCGCGCAGGTCGCGCTGAAGGCGCAGGGCTGCGCGATCGGCCGGCGCATCGTGTTCGCAGGCACGGGGCCGCTGCTGTATCTCGTCGCATACCAGTATGCGAAGGCCGGCGCGCAGATCGCGGCCGTGCTCGACACGAGCCCGCTGCGCCGCCAGGCTGCCGCCGCGCCCGCACTGCTGCGCATCCCGTCGATCTTCGCGAAGGGGCTCTATTACATCGGCTGGCTGCGCGCGCGGGGTATCGCGATCGAAACGGGCGTCACGCTCGAGCGCGTGCTCGGCGAGCACCATGTGACGGGGCTCGCCTGGCGCGCAGCCGGCGCCGATGCACCGCCGCGCGAGCTCGACTGCGATGCGCTCGGCCTCGGCTTCGGCCTGCGTGCGGAAACGCAGCTCGCGGATCTTGCCGGCTGCCGGTTCGGTTTCGACCCGGTCAACCGTGCGTGGCTGCCCGAGCGCGACGCGGCCGGCCGCACGTCGGTGCGCGGGATTTACGTCGCGGGCGACGGCGCGGGCATCGCGGGCGCCGACGCGGCCGAAGCGTCGGGCCGGCGCGCGGCGCTCGCCGTGCTCGACGATGCCGGCATCGCGCCGCCGTCGCCGTCCGGCAAGCCCGATGCGGCGACGCTCGAACGCACGCTCGCGCGCATCGGCACGTTCCGCGCGGGCCTGGAAGCGGCGTTCGCGCTGCCCGTCGAGCAGGCCGCGCGCTGCGCCGACGACACGATCGTGTGCCGCTGCGAGGAGATCGATGCGGGCACGCTGCGCCGCTGCATCCGTGACGGCGCAGCGACCGAACTGAACCGCTTGAAGGCACTGACGCGCGTGGGGATGGGCCGCTGCCAGGGCCGCATGTGCGGCGATGCGGCCGCGCTCGTCCTGGCCACCGAAACCGGCCGCCCGCTTGCCGATATCGGCCGGTTGCGCGTGCAACCACCCGTGAAGCCGTTTCCGATCTCGGCCGCGCTCGCGGGCGACGATGTCGCGGCGATTCCCGACGAGGCGCGCGATGAGTGAGCACCGGCATTACGACGTCGCGATCGTCGGCGGTGGCCTCGTCGGCGCATCGGCCGCGCTGGCGCTGACACGGCGCGGCCTGCGCGTCGGGCTGTTCGAGCGGCGCGACTGCGGCACGCAGGCAAGCGGCGTGAACTACGGTGGCGTGCGCTGCCAGGGCCGCCCGGCCGAGCAGCTGCCGCTCGCGCTGCGTGCGCGGCGCATCTGGGATCGCCTGCCCGAGCTGATCGGCATCGACGGCGAATTCGTCGTGTCGGGCCACTTGCGGCTCGCGCGCAGCGACGCTGATCTCGACGCGCTCGACGCATACGCGACGCTCGCCGGCGAGCACGGCCTGCCGCTGCAGGTGATGCGCGGTGACGCGTTCCGCCGCCGCTATCCGTGGCTCGGCCGCGCGGCGCTCGGCGGTTCGCTGTGCGCGACCGACGGCCATGCGAACCCGCGCCTCGTGTCGCCCGGGTTCGCACGCGCGGCCCGCGCGGCGGGCGCCGACGTGTTCGAGCACACGCCGGTCGACGACGTTCACCACGACGGCACGCGCTTCCACTTTCAAGCAGGCGGCCGCGCGTGCAGCGCAACGTGGCTGATCAATTCGGCCGGCGCGTGGGCGAACACGATCGCCGAGCGCTTCGGCGAAGCCGTGCCGATGGAGCCGATCTACCCGAACATGTGGGTGACCGAACCGCTGCCGCCGTTCATCACGCACAACCTCGGCGTATACGGCGGCGGCGTGTACGCGCGGCAAGTCGCGCGCGGCAACTGCGTGATCGGCGGCGGGCGCGGCCGCGGCGACGGCGAGTTCGGCCAGCCGTCGGTCGATACGACACGTGCGGCGATGCGCGACGCGTGCGCACTGCTGCCCGCGCTGCGCGACGCGCTGCTGATTCGCACGTGGAGCGGCGTCGAAGGCTGCACGCCCGACCACAACCCGATCATCGGCGCGAGCCGCACGACGCCGTGCCTGCTGCATGCATTCGGTTTTTCCGGCGGCGGGTTCCTGCTCGCGCCGGGCGTCGGCGACGTACTCGCCGATCTCGTCACGACCGGAGAAACCGCCACGCCGCTCGACGCGTTCTCGATCGGTCGATTCGCCCCGCAAGCCACGCCGACCATCCCTTTCCCTCAAGAGGAGACCCACAAGTGAAACTGCTCGGAACGATCGCGGCCGCCGCCGCCCTCTGCGTCGCCGGCGCGAGCGCGCCCGCGTTCGCGCAAACGAAGACGATCTACGTCGGCATGAACGGCGGCCCGATGGAGAAGGCCTATACGAGCCAGGTGCTGCCCGACTTCGAGAAGGCGAACAACGTGAAGGTCGTCATCGTGCCCGGCACGTCGTCGGACGTGCTCGCGAAGCTGCTCGCGAACCGTAACAAGCCGCAGATCCACGTCGCGTTCCTCGACGACGGCGTGATGGCGCGCGCGGTCAGCCTCGGCGTGTGCCAGAAGCTCGACGATTCGCCGGTGCTGAAGGAGCTGTACCCGTTCGCGCGGATGAAGGACGACGTCGGCGCGGGCGTGCAACTCGGGATGACCGGCATCGCGTACAACCGGAAGCTGTTCGCGGAGAAGGGCTGGGCGCCGCCGACGTCGTGGATGGATTTCGCCGATCCGAAGTACAAGGGCAAGGTCGTGTTCCAGTCGGCGTCGAGCAGCACGTTCGGGCTGCACGGCTTCCTCGCGATCAACCGGCTGCTCGGCGGCAGCGAGCAGAACGTCGAGCCCGGCTTCAGCAAGTGGGCGAGCACGGTCGGGCCGAACGTCGTCGAGTACATCCCGAACTCGGCGAAGATCTCGGAGATGGTGCAGACCGGCGAGGCCGGCCTGTTCCCGCTCACGCCGACCGGCGTCGGCGACCTGCAGGACAAGGGCATCCCGGTCGCGTACGCGAACCCGAAGGAAGGCCCGGTGCTGCTGCTCGTCGACCTGTGCGTGGTCGCGAACAATCCCGATCCGCAACTGGCGCAAAAGCTCGCGCAGTTCCTGCTGTCCGCACCCGCGCAGACGAAAGCCGCCGAAGCCGGCAAGCAGATCCCGACCAACCGCGTCGCGAAGATGCCCGCCGCGATGCAGCAGAGCCTCGGCAACGTCGACGATCTCGTGCGCAAGGTGACGGTCGTCGACTGGACGGCCATCAACGCGCGCCGTGCGCAGTGGGATACGCGCTGGAACCGGCAGATCGAGCGGTAACGGCATGCCGGGCGCGCGGGCACGGCCGCGCGCCGCATGACCATCATCAGCGGGAGTGATGACCCTCCCCTTTTTCTGCGGATTTGACCGGGGGCGCGGTGCCGACAACACTAGCCCGCAGTGCTGCACAGACGGCACGCGCCTGCCTCCCCCTTCAGAGTCCGCCATGTATCCGACCGACACCGTGCAATCCCCGAGCGCCGCCCGGCCGCTCGCCGACCGGCAGCTGCGCCGGATCGTCATCGCCTCCGTCGCCGGCAACGCGATGGAGTGGTACGACTTCTTCGTGTACGGCACGGCCGCCGCGCTGGTATTCGGCCACGTGTTCTTTCCGCCCGGCGCATCGCCGCTCGCCGGCAGTCTCGCCGCGTTCGCGGCCTTCGCGCTGGGCTTCGTCGCACGGCCGCTCGGCGGGATCGTGTTCGGCCACGTCGGCGATCGCTACGGGCGCAAGGCGTCGCTCGTCTGGACGCTGCTGATCATGGGCGCATCGACCTTCGCGATCGGCCTGCTGCCGACCTATGCGCAGGTCGGCTTGTGGGCACCGGCCGCGCTCGTCGTGCTGCGGCTGCTGCAAGGCATCGCGTCGGGCGGCGAATGGGGCGGCGGCGTGCTGATGATCAGCGAGAACGCACCGCCGGAACAGCGCGGCTACTACGCCGCGTGGAGCCAGCTCGGCGTGGGCGGCGGCTTCGTGCTGTCGTCGGCCGCGTTTCTCGCCGCGCAGGCGCTGCCGGCCGACGCGTTCCGCACCTGGGGCTGGCGGCTGCCGTTCCTCGCGAGCGTCGTGATCTTCGCGATCGGCATCTACATCCGCCGCCATCTGCCGGAAAGCCGCGACTTCGAGCAGGCCGGCAAGCGCGGCGCGCACACGCACCTGCCGATCGTCGAGTGCATCCGCCGCCATCCGAAGGAAATCCTGCTCGCGATGGGGCTGCGCGTGGCCGAGAACGGCGGCGCGTACATCTTCCTCGCGTTCTCGCTCGTCTACGGCAAATACGTCGGCATCCCGAACGGCGTGATGCTGACCGGCGTGATGATCGCGATGATCGTCGAGATGGGCGCGATGCTCGCGTGGGGCCGGCTGTCCGACCGGATCGGCCGCAAACCCGTGTACCTGATCGGCGCGCTGAGCCTCGTCGCGTGCGCGTTCCCGTTCTTCTGGCTGCTCGACACACGCGCGACGCCGCTCGTGTGGCTCGCGCTCACGGTCGGCACCGCCGTGAGCCACGGCGCGATGATCGGCACGCTGCCCGCGCTCGTCGGCGAGCTGTTCAGCACCGAGGTGCGTTACTCCGGTGTCGCGCTCGGGCATGAAGTCGCATCGATCTTCGCGGGCGGGATGTCGCCGCTGATCGCGACCGCGCTGCTCGTGCGCTACCAGGCGTCGTGGCCCGTATCGCTGTTCCTCATCGCGCTCGGCCTCGTGACCGTCGCGACGCTGTGCGTGATGCGCGAGACACACGTCGCGCCCGACGCCGGCACGCGTGGCGATACGGCGTGAGCGTGCTGCACGCGCGGGCCGCATCCGTGCCGTCGCCGTTTCCGGCGGGTATGCGGCTCACCTGCTCTCGGTGCCACGTGCGCGCTATCGTGGCACCGCGAGCGCGCGCGGCCGGGTGGTCCGCGCGACCAGCACTACTCGCGCGGGTCGCGCCGCCCGCCGTCGAACACCGGCGCCAATCCCAGGTGATCGAGCAGCCGCGCGAATTCGCCGAGCCGCTGCCGCATGTACGCGGGCACATCCACGTTCGCATAGTCGTGGAAGCCGGCCCCCGTGCGCACACCGTCGCGCCCGGTTTCCATGTTGCGCACGACGCTCGCGGCCGGCGCGAAGCGCGGGCCGATCTCGCCGGCCAGGTACTTCGACGCGTAGTACAGGATGTCGCAGCCGCCCCAGTCGATGAATTCGAGCAGCCCGAGCACCGCGAAGCGCGGGCCGAAACCCGTGCGGATGGCCGTGTCGATATCCTCCGCGCTTGCAACACCCTCTTCGACCATCCGCGCGGCCTCGTTCATCGCGAGCGCCTGGATGCGCGGCACGATGTAGCCGGGCGCCGGCCCGCAGATCACCGGCTTCTTGCCGACGCGCTCGAGCAGCGCGGCGAGCGCATCGACCACCGACGGGTCGGTTGCGTCGCTGCGGCTGATCTCGACGAGCGGCATCAGCAATGCAGGGTTCAGCCAGTGCGCGTTCAGCATCCGTTCGGGGTGAACGACATGGCGCTGCAATGCGGTGACGACGAACGTCGACGTGGTCGACGCGATCGTTGTGCGCGCATCGACATGCTCGCCAAGCCAGCGCAATGCGCCGGCCTTTGCGTCGAGCACCTCGGGCAGCGCCTCGAACACGACCTCTGCATCACGCACGGCTTCCGCAGCGCCATCCCGAGAAACGATCTCGATGCGCGAGACGACCGTCTCGGCCTGTGCGGCATCGATGCGGCCAAGCGCGACCTGCGCGTGCAACGGCCTCGCGATCTCGTCTCGCGTGCGATCGTCGAAGGCGCGTCGGCCAACCGCATCGCGCCGCTTGAAGTCGATCAGCGTCACGTCGAGCCCCGCGAACGCGAACACGAGCGCGATCCCCTGCCCCATGCGCCCCGCGCCGAGCACGTGCACGCGCGTCAATTCGGCCGCGCTCATGCTGAAACTCCTCTGACGCCCGTGACGCCCGCGTCGAGCAGCGCACGCATCGCGTCCTTCGACAGCGCCGCAATGCCGAGCCGCTCCAGCGTGCGCCCTTGCGCATACAGGTCGCGCTCCGCAACCGCACTCGCGATGCTCAGCAGCCCCTGCGCAACCGGCGTCGGCACGCCGGCCCAGCGCCCGCACGACACGATGAACGACAGCCCGAGCCGGGTGTCCTCGAGCATGTAGCGATGGGTACGCAAATCGATCTTCTCGCGCCAGTCGCCGCTATCGGTCAGCTTGCCGTGCGCGCCGCGCCCGTACATCCATTCGTCGCCTTCGGTCGCATAATGATCCGCGAGCGGGTAATGCGGCGCACGGTAGCCGAGCGCGTCGCGCACCGCGATGCGTTCGGCGTCGAGCGCATTCGTCACGCGGCGGATCGACGGCTGCGTGCCTTCGTTGTGGATGTCCCATGCGTCGAAGTGTTCGAGCGGCCCGGCGTTCATCAGGATCAGCGGCGGATGGATCACGGGCCCCGCGTTCATCAGCGCGCCGGACAACGCATCCTCGACCGGCTCGACCGACGGATAGCCCGCGCGCAGCACGTCGAACGCCCAGCCGGCCGCATTCGCCGGCAACACGCCGGTCGGCAAGCGCGTTGCATACGCGCTGATCACGACGTCGTTGTCGCCATGCTTGCGCACGAGGTACGGCAGCGTGCCCGTCTCGGCGAATGCGACGCGCGAACGGTTGCCGGCCTCGGCCGCCGCGCGGGCGAACACGAAGCTGCCGAACGTGCCGGGCGGCAGGAACACGACCTGGCCATCCTCCAGCAACGGCGCAACCTGCGCGGCGAGCGCGTCGTGCGACGTGGCGGGCAGCGGCACCACGACGAGCTGCGCGCCGCGCAGCGCGGCCGCGAGATCGCCGGCCACGCGGATCGCACCCGGCGCATCGCCGAGCGGCACCGCGCGCTTGCCGCGATAGTCGGTCACGTTCAGCACGCCCAGCTCGCGCAGCCGCGCATGCGGCTCACGGTCGCGCCGCCACCACGTCACGTCATGGCCCTTCTCGAGCAGGTCGATCGCCGCCGCATGGCACCCATGGCCGCCGCCCAGAACACATACCTTCATCGTCTTCTCCCGGTGATTGAGTGTTTCCCAGACTACGCGGCAGCTTTCACCGCGTCGCTTCAAAACGCGCAACGGCGCGCCCGTTCGCGCAACGCAATCGCGGCAATGTGCACGCCGCTGCGCCCGCCGCATCTGCATCCGCTATGAGGTTCGTGAATGGATATCGCCCTGTCCCGCCATGCGCCGAACCGGCTCGGCACGCTGCATGCCCCCGATGAAGTCGAACGCGCGGTCGCGCACCGCCTCGGGCCACACCGGATGGCCGCGCGCGGCCTCGATCCGTTTCATGCGGAGCTGTATGAAGTGCCGCTGCATCACGGCGCGCTGCTCGAACTCTGCTACGGCCGCGAAACGCGCATCGATTTCGGCGACGACGCCGAGCACTTCCTGTTCAGACTGACGCTCGCCGGTGCATGCGAGCTGCAGGCCGGCAGCGTCGTCGCGCGCGCCGGGCCCGGCGAGCTGACCGTGTCGTCGCCAGCACTCGCGAGCCGCCTGAGCACGAGCCCGGATTGCCGCAACCTCGTGCTGCGGCTCGAACGCGGCGCGCTCGAACGCAAGCTGCAGCACATGCTGCAGGCCACGCTCACGCGGCCGCTGCAGTTCGACCTTGCGGCCGGTGGCGCCGGCGCGGGCGCCGCGCTGCTGCTGCCGACCTTCGAATACCTGTGCCGGCTCGGCGCACAGCCGGGCATCGGCACCGCCGCGACGACCTTCGGCGCCGACCTCACCACGTGGCTGATGTCGCTGCTGCTCACGCACCTGCCGCATTCGTACAGCGATGCGCTCACGCGCGGCACGCCGCCGCTGCCGGCACACGTGCGGCGCGCATGCGATCACGTCGACGCGCACCTCGGCGAACCGCTCGCGCTCGCCGCGCTGGCGGCCGTCGCGGGCGTCGCGCCGCGCACGCTGCAGCACGCGTTCCGCGCATTCCTGCACACCACGCCGGCCGCGTATGTGCGCGATCGCAGGCTCGCCGCCGTGCACGCGGCGCTGCAACGCGGCGACGCGCGCAGCGTGACCGACGTGCTGATCGCACACGGCATCCATGGCTTCGGCCATTTCGCGAAGGCATATGCGCGGCGGTACGGCCACGCGCCTTCCGTCACCGCGAGGCAACCCCGATGACGCACTCTGCACCCGGCCGCCCGGCGGCCCCGGCCCGCAACGAATCCGCACCGCACGACACCGACCCGTCCGAACTGCGCGTGCAGGATCTCGACCTCAACTTGCTGAAGACGTTTCGTGCCGTGTACGAGGAGCGGCACGTCGGCCGCGCGGCGCTGCGGCTCGGCGTCACGCAGCCGTCCGTCAGCTACGCGCTCGGCCGGCTGCGGCTGATGTTCCGCGACGCGCTGTTCGTGCGCACCGGCACCGGCGTCGAGCCGACGCCGCGCGCGCAGCGGCTCGCGCTGTCGGTCGACAAGGCGCTCGCGATCCTGCAGGACGTGCTCGACGAAGGCTCGCGCTTCACGCCCGACAGCACGCAGCGCGTGTTCCGCCTGCACATGAGCGATTTCGCGGCGAGCGCGTTCCTGCCGACGCTGCTTGCCGCATTCGACCGCCGCGCGCCGGGTGCGGTGATCGAGACGCTGCACGTCGACGAATGCCAGCTCAACGTCGCGCTCGAATCGGGGCGGATCGACTTCGCGCTCGGGCATTTTGCCGACGCGTCGAGCCACTTCCAGCGCACCGCGCTGCTGCACGAGCGCTGCGTGCTGCTGATGCCGCGCCGCACCGCGCAGCGCGTCGCGCTGCCCGACGATTACGTGCTCGATGGCGACGCGCCCGAGACGCTGCGCTTCGTCGCGGTCGCGTCGCATCCGCAATCGATGCAGCTGCTGGAGCGGCACGGGCTGATGCCGCGCGTGCGCGCGGCGCTTCCCGATTTCCTGGTGGTGCCCGCGCTGTTGCAGGACGGCGACTATGCGCTGATCCTGCCGGAGACGATCGCGATCACGTTCGCGGCGAGGCAGCCATGCGCGCTGTACGAGATCGCCGGTGCGGGCGAATGGGCCGTCAACGCATACTGGCATCGGCGCTTCGACGCCGACCCCGGCCATCGCTGGCTGCGCGCGCTGCTGCTCGAACTGTTCAACATCGGCGAGCTGGCGCCGTTCGACGCATGGCTCGCGCCGCAACCGCCCGCCTGCGCGTAGCGGCACAAGCGGGTGCGGATGCGCACGCAGGCGCGAGGCGGCCAAAGCGACTGAATCGACTGAAGCGTTCAGAACGACGTGAGGATGCCCGCGACGATCGAACTCGCGGTCGCGCCCGGCTTCGCGACCGCGACGCCGCCGCCGGCCGCGCCGTTCACGACGAAGCGTGCGTGCGCGCCGTTGCGCACCATCGCGGCGCCCGTGTACAGCACGGTGCGCTTCGACAGCGGATAGTCGAAGCGGATGCCGTACGAATCGGCGTTGCCGTCGCTGTCCGCGACCTTGCGGTAATGGCCGACACTCAGCAGCAGCGACGCACGCCCGATCGGCACCGTCGCGCTCAGTTCCATGATGTCGCTGTGCGGATACGCGCTCTGGCTGTCGATCGCGGTCGCGACGTCGGGGCCGCCGCGATGGCGCAGGTACAGCGCGGCGACCTTCACGACGCGGAAATCGTACGAAATCGCGCCCAGCGTGTAGTTGCCGTTCGCGGCCGGGCTCGTGTCGCCGAGCGCGGCCGCAGCCACCGGGCTGAACTTCTGCTGCATGTAGTCGACGTCGACCGACAGGCCGCCTTGCACGTAGTTGAGCCCCGCGCCGTACGTATCGCCGAGCGTCGCCGGCTGGCCGGCCGCGCCGTTGGTGCCGCGCGCGGCCATCGCCCTCAGCATGAAGCCCGCCGCGCGCGGCGACGTGTAACGCATCGAGTTGCGCACGCGCAGGAACGCGGGCCCGACGAAGTTGTTCGTCGCGTTGCCCCACGCGAGCCCCGCGCCGAGGCCCGGCAGGCTGTACGTGACGAGCGTCGTGTGCAGGATCGTGTAAAGCTCGCCGAACTGCACGCCACCGAACGGCCCCGTGACGCCGACCCACGCCTCGCGGCCGAACAGTGCGCTGCCGTTCGACAGTGCGCCGCTTCCCGCATTGAAGCCGTCTTCCAGCTTGAAGATCGTCGCGTAGCCGCCGCCGAGATCCTCGACACCCTTCAGCCCCCACTGCGACGCCCACAGGTTGCCGCTGCCCATGCGCGTCACGTGGTTCGGCCCGGCGTTCGCGTATTCGATCGCGGTGTCGATGCGGCCGTAGAGCGTCACGCTCGATTGCGCGAATGCGGGCAGCGCCGCGCAGGCAAGCAGCGCGGCAAGCGGTACGGCAAGCCGGTCGGCCCGCCCGTTCGGTTGGTTCATCGTCGTCGTTCCGTAGAGTTTGCGGCGCCGGTCGGCATCGCGCCGCGTGGCATGAAGCGCGTTCGCCGCAAAGGGCCAACGCTGCCGATCAAAAACGGGCCGAGTCTAGGAACGACAATTTCGGACGTCGACGCAATGCGCTCTATAACGCTTATAGATGCGCCGCATGATGCACGCGCGCACCGCCGCAGGCGCGCTGCGCGGCGGCCGGCGCGCGAGACCCTGGTGTTTTCTTTATCCGGGTCGGTAAATGCCCGTGTGGCGCGGCTGTCACTCCGGCTATGGCGGCCGGATTTGACCGACTACGCTGCGTCTCCGACACGTGCCCCCGCACGCGTTCGCGCCGCGACGGCGCCCGGCCCGCCAGGCCGCTGCCGCGCGTTTCCACCGCCCGCTCCTGGAGAATCCGCATGTCCGCATCCACGGCCCGCGCTGCCGACGGCAAGCGCTATACGTACGAATGGTATGTCGTCGTCATCTGCATGCTCGCGTACGTCTTTTCGTTCGTCGACCGCCAGGTCCTCGTGCTGATGATCGAGCCGATCAAGCGCGACCTGCAACTGTCCGACACGCAGTTCAGCCTGCTGAACGGTTTCGCGTTCTCGCTGTTCTATGCGGTGATGGGGCTGCCCGTCGCCTATCTCGCCGATCGTTACGCGCGGCCGCGGATCATCTCGCTCGGCATCGCGCTGTGGAGCGTCGCGACCGCCGCGTGCGGGCTCAGCCAGCATTTCGTGCAGATGTTCATCGCGCGAATGGGCGTCGGCGTGGGCGAAGCCGCGCTATCGCCCGGCGCGTATTCGATGCTCGCCGACTACTTCCCGAAGGAAAAGCTCGGGCGCGCGATCGCCGTGTATTCGCTCGGCTCGTTCATCGGCGGCGGTGTCGCGTTCCTGATCGGCGGCTACGTGATCGCGCTGCTCAAGCATGCGAGCGCGTTCACGCTGCCGGTGGTCGGGCAGGTGCATGCGTGGCCGGTCACGTTCCTGATCGTCGGGCTGCCGGGGATCCTCGTGGCACTGCTGTTCGCCGCGACCGTGCGCGACCCGCAACGCAAGGGGCTCGCGCAGGATCGCTCAGGCGCCGTGCGGCGCGTGTCGATGCGCGATTCGCTGCGCTTCGTCTGCACGCATCGCGCGACCTTCTCGTGCCACTACCTCGGCTTCTCGTTCTACGCGATGACGCTGTACTGCCTGCTGAGCTGGACGCCCGCGTTCTATATCCGCCGCTTCGGAATGACGGCCGTCGAAGCCGGCTACACGCTCGGCATCGTGCTGCTGGTCGCAAACACGGCCGGCGTGTTCTGCGGCGGCTGGCTCAACGACTGGCTGCTCAAGCGCGGCCGCAGCGATGCGCCGATGCGCGCCGGCGCGATCGGCGCCGCGTGCATGGTGATCCCCGCGACGCTGTTCACGCAGCTCGATTCGCTGCATGCGTCGCTCGCGATGCTCGTCGTCGCGATGTTCTTCGCGTCGTTCCCGATGCCGACGTCCACCGCCGCGATGCAGACGCTCGCGCCGAACCAGATGCGCGCGCAGATCTCCGCGCTGTTCCTGCTCGTGTCGAACCTGATCGCGCTCGGGATCGGCACGACCGTCGTCGCGCTGTTCACCGACCGCGTGTTCGGCGCGCCGGCGGCGGTCGGTCATTCGATGTCGATCGTCAACGTCGCGGCGGCCACGCTCGCCGCGCTGCTGCTCGCCGCCGGGTGCCGGCACTATCGCCGCAGCCTCGATCGCGAACGCGGCCATGCGTCGGCCGCCGCGCCGCACGCGGCCGACGCGGGCAACGCGATCGCCGCGCGCTGAACATCGGGCGCAATCAGGCGCAATCGTACCGCCCGACCATCATCCATCCCGCTGATTCAGGCATCGCTTTTTAATCGATTTGATTTATGCGATGCCCGTCCCTATTCTCGATCGCATGACGGTGCGGTATTTGCCGCGCCGCTTTCCTCCTACCCCACGGATTTACCCATGCAAGCGAACCGCCACCAAGTCCGGATCGACGCGCTGATCGACGCGGCGCAGGACATCCGCTGTTTCCGGGTTTCGCGCGTCGACGGCCAGCCGTTCGACGCGTACGAACCCGGCGCCCATATCGACGTGACCGCGCCGTCCGGCGTCACGCGGCAATACTCGCTGTGCGGCAACCCCGACGAGCGCGGCAGCTACCTGTTCGCGGTGAAGAAGGAAGCGCAGTCGCGCGGCGGCTCGCGTTCGCTGCACGACGACGTGCAGATCGGCGCCGAGCTGTCGATCGGCGCGCCGCGCAACCTGTTTCGTCTGACGGATAGCGCGAGCGAGCACGTGCTGATCGCGGCCGGCATCGGCATCACGCCGCTGCTGTCGATGGCGTATGCGCTGCACAAGCGCGGCGCGCGCTATCGGCTGCACTACTTCGCGCGCAGCCGCGAACATGCGGCCTTCGTCGACGAACTCGCGGCCGAGCCGTTCGCGTCGCACGTGACGTTCCACTACGGCGTCGAGCCCGACGCACTCGCGGCCAAGCTGGGCCGCTGCGTCGATTCGGTCGACGCGCACGCCCACGTCTATACGTGCGGCCCGGGGCCGTTCATGGATGCGGTCGTCGCGGCGGCCGCGGCGCGCTTGCCTGAAGATTCGATTCATCTCGAACGCTTCGCGGCGGAACCTGCTGCTGCCGTTGCGGGCAACACGGATGCCGGCGCCGGTTTCGAAGTGCGCCTGCAGCGCAGCGGGCAATCGGTGCGCGTCGCGCCCGACACGTCGATCGTCGACGCACTCGCGCGCATCGGCATCGAGGTCGACACGTCATGCGGCGAAGGCGTGTGCGGCACCTGCATGGTGCCCGTGATCGACGGCGAGCCCGATCATCGCGACCATTGCCTCAGCAAAGCCGAGCGCGCGAGCAACACGGTGATCTGCTGCTGCGTGTCGCGTGCGCGCTCGGCGGTGCTCGTGCTCGATCTCTGACGCGCGCGGCACTGGCCCGACACGTCGTGCGCCGTCGAAGCACGCGACGACCGCCACCGGCAACGCGCGCCTCCAACGCGTTGCCCCATGCTCACCGGTCAAGCATCGTCGAACCGCGCGACGAGCTCGGCCAGCAACGCGCGCATCCACGCGTTGCCTTCGTCTTCATGGAAATGCTCGTGCCAGTGCATCGTCACCGGCGCGGGCGGCAGCGTGACGGGCAGCGCATAGAGGCGAAACGCATTGTCGCGGTTCAGGATCTGCGCGAGCCGCTTCGGCAGCGTCGCATAGAGATCCGTGACCGACAGCACGCTCGGCAGCGCGACGAAGTGCGGCACTTCGAGCGCGATGTTTCGGCCCACGCCCTGCGCGCGCAGCGCATCGTCGAGCGCGTGGTGGCTGTGCTCGACCGATTTCACGTTGACGTGCGCGGCGCGCACGAACTGGTCGAGGCTCAGCGCGGCGCCGCTCGGCACCCCGCGCCGGCGGCCCGTCATGCATACGTAGGTTTCCTCGAACAGCGTCTGGTGACGCGTGCTCGGCATCAGCTCCGGCAGGTTGCCGATCGCGAAATCCAGCCGGCTCGCGCGCAGCGCTTCCTCGATCTCCTCCACCGGCAGCGGCTGCACGCTCAGCGTCACGCGCGGCGCGCGCTCGCGCAGCGCCTGGCAGATCGCCGGCAGGTACGCCATCTCGCCCGCATCCGACAACGACAACCGGAACGTGCGTGTGCTGGTGGCCGGGTCGAAGCGCTCCGCGTAGCGCAGCGCCACGCGCACCATGTCGAGCGCCTTGCCGACGATCCCCGCGAGCTCGAGCGCGACCGGGGTCGGCTGCATGCCCGAGCGCGTGCGCACGAACAGCGGATCGTCGAACAGCGTGCGCAGCCGGCCGAGCGAATAGCTGACGGCCGGCTGCGACAGCGCGAGCCGCTCGCCGGCCTTCGTCAGGCTGCGTTCCTCGACGATCGCCTGGAATACGCGCAACAGGTTCAGATCGAGATGATCGACCGATGTCATCGTAGCCTCAATCATTTGCCGTATTTATTAACGAGCCAATTTTAGATCAATTTGACGGATATGTAGTGGAAGACGAGACTGGGTACTCGACACCGCGCGCGACGCGGCCCGATTTCGCGACTCTTTCCCCACACAACGATGAGCGACATTTCCTACCAGACGATCGACACCAGCGCGTTGCATGGCCTTGCGCAACCCGACCGCATCGCGCCCGCGATGTATCACGATCCCGCGCTGTTCGAAGCCGAGCTCGACCGCATCTTCTACCGCACCTGGATCTGGGTCGCGCACGAAAGCGAGCTGCCGAACCCGGGCGACTTCATCACGACGACGATCGGCCGGCAGCCGGTGATCGTCGTGCGCGACAAGACCGGAGAGATCAACGTGCTGCAGAACCGCTGCCGCCATCGCGGCGCGACCGTGTGCGAATCGCACAAGGGCAACGCGAAGGGCTTCACGTGCCCGTATCACAGCTGGTCGTACGCACTCGACGGCACGCTGCGCGCGCTGCCGTACGGCGACGGCTACGAAGGCGTGTGCGAGAAAGGCGACCTGCCGCTCGTGAAGCTGCGCGTCGGCGTGTACCAGGGGCTGATCTTCGCGAGCTTCAACGACGACATCGAACCGCTCGAGGATTTCCTCGGCGGCGCGAAGCCGTGGATCGACCTGTTCATGAAACAGGGCGCCGGCTACCCGATCAAGGCGAACGGCGAGCACAAGTTCAAGTTCAAGGGCAACTGGAAGATCCAGCTCGAGAACACGACCGACCTCTATCACTTCCCGGTCGTGCACAAGTCGTGGATGAAGTCGATCGACGACGAGACGGCCGCCGCAATCACGAGCTTCATGACGAGCGAGGATGCGTTCTGCCGCGGGCTCGGCAACGGCCACAGCCTCGCGGTGCTGATGCCGGAGCTGATCGACCTCGACGAAGACGACGGTGCGCCGCTGCCCGAGCGCTTCGCGCCGCTCGCGGCGAAGCTCGCCGAGCGCCATTCGCCGGAACAAGTGCGCCGCATCGTGCGCTCGCTGATGGGCGTCGGCTTCAACCTGAACCTGTTCCCGAACCTCGCGCTGTCGATGGCGTTCTTCCGCGTGCTGCGGCCGATCTCCGCGAACGAAACCGAGATCCGCCATGTTGCGCTCGCGATGGACGGCGGCCCCGACGAAGCGAACCGCGAGCGGCTGCGCATTCACGAGCACTTCCAGGGCCCGTTCGGCTTCGGCAGCCCCGACGACGCGGAAGCATGGGAGCGCGTACAGCGCGGCGCGCACGCAGGCCCCGACGTGCCGATCCTCGTGAATCGCGGGCTGAACCGCGAGACGACCGCCGCGAACGGCGAAAAGACCGCCCATGCGACCGACGAGACCGGCATGCGCGAGGCCTACCAGCAATGGCGCAAGATGATGGAGCAACAATAATGGACGACCGCAACGCCCTCTTTTCCGAGCAGACCTTCGCCCGCGCGGTCGAATTCGTGTGGCGCGAAGCCGAGATGCTCGACCGCCGCGACTATCGCGCGTGGCTCGACCTGTGGGATCCCGCCGGCCACTACGTGGTGCCGATCGATCCCGACACGACCGATTTCGCCGCGACGCTGAACTACGTGTTCGACGACCAGGACATGCGCGAGAAGCGCGTGCAGCGGATGGTGTCCGGCTATTCGGCGTCGGCGACCGACGCGGCGCGCACCGTGCGCACCGTGTCGCGCTTCACGCTGGAAAGCGGCAGCGCCGGCACCGTCGAGCTGAAATCGGCGCAGGTCGTCGTCGCGTACAAACGCGGCGTCGCGACGCTGTTCGCGGCCGATGTCACGCACAAGCTGCACGTCGACGCCGAAGGCGAGATGCGGATCGCCGAGAAGGTCGTGCGCCTGATCGATTCGACCGAAGCGCTCAGCGCGATCGGCTTCCTGCTGTAAGCGGCCGCAGGTTCGCCATCGCCAGCGCAACGGTGAGCAGGCCACCTTCACCTGTGAGCGACCACCGGTTCACCACCGCCCACGCAACGGTGAGTCGGTCACCTTCACCTGTGAGCACCCACCGGTTCACCACCGCCAACGCAACGGTGAGTCGGTCACGTTCACCTGTAAGCACCGACCGGTTCACCGCCGCCAACGCAAAGGTGAGCCGGTCACCTTCACCTTTCCCGACGACCATGCCCACACTCGAAGTTTTCCTGCCGACCGGTCATGACGACACCCGCAAGGCCGAACTGATCGCACGGCTGACCGGTGCGACCGTCGAATCAATTGGCGCACCGATCGAATCGGTGCGCGTGCTGCTGACCGAATTGCCCGCGACGCACATCGGCCTCGGCGGCCGCAGCGCCGCCGACGGCGCACCACCATCGCTGCCCGTGATCGTCGCGATCCTGATCGCCGGCCGCACCGACGAGCAGAAGCGCGCGCTGATCGCCGCGCTGTCGGAGACGAGCGCCAGCGTGCTCGACGCACCGCTGCAAGCCACCCGCGTGATGATCAAGGACATCCCGAACACCGATTTCGGCATCGGCGGGCAAACCGCACGGGCGCTCGGGCGCTGATCATGCGCTGCGCGCGTGCCTGCCCGCTCATGCCCCGCGGCCGCCGGGCGGCCGCGGCATCAAGCATTTCCCCGCGACGACGCGTCCGCCTGAGCCTTCATCCCGGCGAGCGGCAGCGTCACGCGGCAGTCGAGGCCGCCGCCATCGGCCGGGCTCGCAGCGATCCGGCCGCCGTGGCGCGTGACGATGCTCTTGCACAGCGACAGCCCGATGCCGTTCCCGCCGGCCTTCGACGACGAGAAACCGTCGAACAGCCGGTCGTGCGCATCGGCCGCGATCCCCGGGCCGTTGTCGATCGCGCGCAGCTCGGCATCTCCGCCGACGTTCGCGGTGCCGAGCGTCAGCATGCGCGGCACACGCTCGCAACCGGCGAACGCCTCGATCGCATTGAACGCGAGATTCAGGATCACCTGCCCGATCAGCACGCGCTCGCAGCGGATCGGCAGCGGCTCGCCGGCCTGCACGATCGTGACCGTCACGCCGGCTTCCTTCGCGCGCAGCTCGATGAAATACGCGACGTCCGCGAGGATGTCGCGCAGGTCGGCGAGCGCGACGACCGGCTCGCGCTTCACGATGAACTCGCGCACGCTCTTGATGATCAGCGCCGCATGCTCGGCCTGCCGGTCCGCGCTGCGCAGCCCCCAGATCGCGTCGTCGATCGCGCCGCGCCCGTCCAGCCGCTGCACCGCGCCTTCGATGAAATTGCGCACGGCCGCGAGCGGCTGGCTCAGCTCGTGCGCGATCACGCTCGCCATCTCGCCCATCGCGTTGTAACGGCCCGCGTGTTCGAGCATGCGCGCTTCCGCGCGGCGCGCCTCCTCGATCGCGACTTCGTCGCTCACGTCGCGGAACTGCACGAGCAGCCCGTCGAGATCGTCCTCGATCGCGACCTGCCGGCACAGGATGCGCAGCCAGCACGGCGAGCCGTCGCGCCGCACGATCCGGTAGCGCTGCGGCGCGGACGGATACGCGGACGGCGCATCGCGCAGTTGCGCGACGAGCCGGTCGCGGTCGGCCTCGGAGCAGTAGTCGAGCACCTCGCCGAGCGCTTCGTCGGGCGCGAGGCCGAGCACGCGGCGGCCCGACTCGCTGATGAACTGCACACCGCCGTGCGGCGTGACGACCGCGATGCCTTCGTCGAGGTCCTGCATGAATTCGCGCAGCCGCGCCTCGTAGCGGCGCAGTTGCTGCCGCACCGCCTCTTCCGCGCTGATGTCGCGGAACTGCACCATCACGACGTCGCGCCCGCGCAGCGGCACGTAGGTAGCGGTCGCCTCGGACAGCATGTCGACGCCCGTGCGCGACCGGTAGCACCACTCGTACACCTGCGGCCCGTCGACGAGCGCGCGGTCCCACGCGCTCACGGCGATCTCGCGCTGGTATTTCGGTTCGGGGCGCGTCATGTCCGGCGCCTTCAGCGGCAGCAGTTCCTCGACGGAAAAGCCGAGCGCGATGCACGCGGCACGGTTCGCCCACACGATCGCCTTGGTGTGCGCGTCGTGCAGCAGCACGCAGGTCGTCAGCGCGTCGAGCAACCGGTGGAAATCGTCTTCGTCGGGAAAACTCATGATCGGCTTCGGATGAGGCCGCGCGGCATCGCGCGGCCGGAAACCCAACATAGCACCGGCGCGCGCCGCCCGCATCTGAAGATTTCTTTAGTGCAGCACGGAACGTCACCAGTCGCACGGCCCAACGCACCAATTGCTGCGCGTTTTCGGCGTTCCTAGACTGGTTGCATCGTCGTGACCATCCCGCATTCGAACCCCAATCCGCCCCAGGAGACAGCCATGCCCCACGCCGCCCTCGCCCTCGACACCGCACCGAGCGCTCCCCACGCGGCCGGCGAACCGGCCGCCCGGCTGTCGCCGCTCGACGCCGTGATCGAGACGGTCGCCGCGCGCCGCGAAGAATTCGACCGCCTGTCGCACGTGCCGCGCGACGTGATCGCCTTGTTCAAGGAGGCCGGCATCTATCGCGCGGGCACGCCGCGCCGCTTCGGCGGCGATGCGCTCGCGCCCGCCGCGTTCCTCGAAATGATCGAACGGATCGCGACCGCCGACGGCTCGGCCGCGTGGGTCGCGAGCTTCGGCTCCGCGAACGTGTATCTCGCCGCGCTGCCGCTCGACACCCAGGCCGAACTGTATGCGAGCGGCCCCGACCAGGTGTTCGCGGGCGGCCTGTTCCCGGTGCAGCCGGCCCGGCCCGCAGCGGGCGGCTGGCGCGTGAACGGCACGTGGAAATTCGCGAGCGGCTGCAAGGGGGCCGACTGGCTCGGCGTCGGCATCGCCGTGCCGGGTGCGCAGGACGCCGCGCCGAACAAGCCGCGCACGGCCGTGTTCCGTGCCGCCGAAGTCGAGATCGTCGAGAACTGGAGCGTGGTCGGCATGCAGGGCACCGGCAGCCACGACCTGCGCGTGGACGACCGCTTCGTGCCCGAAGCATGGACCTTCGTGCGCGGCGGCGAGCCGACCGTCGACGAGCCGCTGTACCGCTATCCGACCGTCGCGTATGCGGCGCAGGTGCTGGCCGTCGTGAACCTCGGCCTCGCACGCGCGGCGCTCGACGTCGTGAACCGGATGTCGGGCGGCCGGCAGACGACGACGGGCGCACCGCGCCTCGCCGATCGCGCGTACTACCGCATCGAACTCGCGAAGGCCGAAGCGCAACTGCGCTCGGCGCGCGCGTTCTTCTACGACGCAACCGACGGCGTGTGGCAATCGATCCTCGCCGGCAACCCGGTGATGCCCGACCAGGTCAGCCTGCTGCGGCTCGCGGCCACGCAGATCGCACGCGAAGGCGCGAGCGTCGTCGAACGCGCGTACCGCCTCGGCGGCACGGCGGCGATCTATCGCACGCACCCGCTGCAGCGGCTGCTGCGCGATGCGATGGTCGTCACGCAGCACGCGTTCCTCGGCGAAGGCAACTTCGACGGCGCCGGCGCGGTGTTCACCGGCGTCACGCCGTTCCCCGGCTACCTGTAACCCGCGTCCGTCGGAAGCCTTTTTGAACACGCATGACGCCGATGCCGAAGCACCTTCGCCGGCCGGCTCGTCCCCTCAACTGTTTCCTCTGGAGAACCTCAGATGTCCGATTCGAATCCGCTGCCGCTGCGCGTCCTGTTCTGCTGCGGCGTGTCGCAAAACTTCTTCGACCTGCCGCGCGAGAAAATCGGCGAGGTGTGGCAGGCGTACGGCGCGATGCTCGCCGCCGTCGAAGCGATGCCCGGCGTGCGCGTGCTCGGCGTGATGGATGACGACCGCCTCGTGGTCGGCCAGGCCGACGGCGCGCCGTGGACCTTCTACATCATGGCCGACGTCGCCGACTTCGACACGACGGTCGCCGTGTGCAACCTGTATCGCACGACGCCGGTCGGCGAATACAACCTGTGGCGCTACGGCAAGATCGAAGCGCGCGTCGGCCGTGCGCTGACGGTGCCGCCGGCCGCGAAGCCGGCGGCGTGAGGCGCGCGATGACCGCCCCGTCTCCCGGCCTGATCGATGCGCTCGCGCAGCGCCTGGCGGCGCTCGACGCCGAGCGCGCGGTGCGCGCGACGATCACGCGCTACATGGCGCTGTGCGACGTGCCCGAGGATGCCGGCGACGGCCCCGCGCTCGCCGGGCTGTTCACGCCCGATGCCGTGTGGGAAGGCATCGGCCCGCAGTATGCGCGCAAGTTCGGCTGCCTCGAAGGCACGGCCGCGATCGTCGCGATGCTGGGCCGCTACCTGCCGCCCGATCCGCATTTCGCGGCGAACCTGCACTTCCTGACCTCCGAGTCGATCGAGATCGGCGCCGGCAACGCGAGCGCGCGCGGCCGCTGGATCATGCTGCAGGCGTCGCGCTACGCGGACGGCTCGGCCGAACTGATCGCCGCGCGGCTGACCGTCGATTTCGCGCCGGCCGGCGACGGCTCCGCGTGGCTGATCCGCCATTTCCGCACCGAACGCGTGCTCGACGGCCCCTGGCCGCTCGCCGCCGCGCCACGGTCCTGATGCTTTCCAACGCTTGCTCACGATACCGACCATGACAGGCTTCATCGACACCTTCACGCTCGGCGGCCCCGGCCCCACGATCGCGATCAAGGACACGATCGACATCGCAGGCTATCCGACCCGCGCGGCGAGCCGGGCGCTCGCCGACGCCCCGCCGGCCGTGCAACACGCGGACGTCGTCCGCCTGCTGCTCGACGCGGGCTGGCAGATCGCCGGCAAGGCGAACATGCACGAGCTTGCATTCGGCATGACCGGCATCAACGACTACACGGGCACGCCGGTCAATCCGCAGGACGCGACGCGCATTCCGGGCGGCTCGTCGAGCGGCTCCGCTTCGCTCGTCGGACTCGGCATGGTCGATGCGGCGCTCGGCACCGACACGGGCGGCTCGATCCGCGGGCCGGCTGCCTGCTGCGGCGTGGCCGGACTGAAGCCGACGTTCGGCCGCGTGTCGCGGCGCGGCGTCGCGCCCGCCGAAACGACGCTCGATTGCGTCGGGCCGTTCGCCCGCGATATCCGCACGCTGGTTGCGGTAATGGCCGCGATCGCGCCGGGTTTCGATCGTGCACAAGCGGCGGCCTCGGCGGCAGGCTGTACGGTGGCGCACGTCACGGTCGATGCCGACCCGGCCATCGCCGCCGCGCTCGACGCGGCCGTACGCGCGTCGGGCCTGCACGCGCACGCGGTCGTGCTCGACGAAATGCCGGCTTCATTCGTCGCAGGGCTCACCGTGATCAATGCGGAAACGTCGCGCGCGTTCGGCCATCTCGTCGAAACCGGCAAGCTCGGCACCGACCTCGATGCACGATTGCGTGCGGCCGCAACGACCACGCCTGCGGCTTTGAAAGAAGCCGAAGCCGTGCGCGCACGCTTCACCGCACAGGTCGACGCCGCGCTCGAACATGCGGACGTGCTTGTGCTGCCGACGCTGCCGGCGCTGCCGATCACGCTGCAGCAGGCGCGCGATGGCGTATCGGTGATCGCGATGTCGTCGCTGATCCGGCCGTTCAACCTGAGCGGCCATCCGGCACTCAGCCTGCCGCTGCCGCTCGCCGGTTCGCCGCTGAAGGCCGGCCTGCAAATCATCGGCCGCAGGGGGGCGGACGAACATGTCTGCGCGATTGCGGCACACTTCGAAGCGGCACTCGCCTCATGAACCACGATGCGGGCGCGACATCGACGGATGCGCGCGCGCGAACCAGGGAAACACGCACCATGTCAGACCGAGTCGTCCTCGTCACCGGCGCCGCGCGCGGGCTCGGCGCCGTCATCGCCGAACGTTTTCATGCGGCCGGCTACCGCGTCGCGCTGGCCGATATCGCCGCCAATGCCATTCAGACGCACGCACGCGAACTCGACCCGAGCGGCGAACGCGCGATCGCGCTGCCGCTCGACGTCACGTCGAAACGCGATTTCGAAGCCGCGCGCGATGCGCTCGTCGCGCGCTGGGGCACGATCGACGTGCTCGTGAACAACGCGGGCGCATCGAAGGTCGTCCCCGCGATGGAGATCACGGCCGAGCAGTTCGACCAGGTGATCGACGTGAACCTGCGCAGCGTGCTGTTCGGTTGCCAGGTGTTCGGCCAGTACTTCGCGACACGCGGCGCGGGCCGCATCGTCAACATCGCGTCGCTCGCCGGGCAGAACGGCGGCTCGGCGACGGGCGCGCACTACGCGGCCGCCAAGGGCGGCACGCTGACGCTCACCAAGGTGTTCGCGCGCGATCTCGCTGCCCGGGGCGTGACCGTCAACGCGATCTCGCCGGGCCCGCTCGACTTGCCGATCGTGTATGAAAGCGTCGCGCCGGAGAAGCTGCGTCAGGTGCTCGCGAGCCTGCCGGGCGGCAAGCTCGGCTCGGCCGGCTTCGTTGCGGATGCGGCCGTGCTGCTCGCGTCGGGCGACGCGCATTTCGCGAACGGCGCATGCTGGGACATTAACGGCGGGTTGTACATGCGCTGAGCGCTGAGCGCCGTGCATTGCGTGCGGCGCGTCGCCGAAGCTCCGGCGACGCGCTAACGCGACGCTTCCCTGTCGTCGCCCCACACGACCATCACGTCGCGCACGAGCGCGGCGATCGACGTCGCGCCGAGCTTCTCCTTGATGCTCGCGCGATGCACGTCGACGGTCTTCACGCTGATCGACAGATCCGACGCGATCTGCTTGCTGCCCTTGCCGTCCACCACGCCGCGCAGCACTTCCTTCTCGCGCGCGGTCAGCGCATCCAGCCGCTGGCGCAGTTCGCGGTGACGCTGGCCCACCGCATGCCGCTGCTGCGCGAGCCGCAGCGCGCGTTGCACGCGCTCGAGCATCTGCTGCGAGTTGTACGGCTTCTCGACGAAATCGATCGCGCCGTTCTGCAGCGCGCGCACGGACATCGGGATATCGCCGTGCCCGCTGACGAAGATCACCGGCAGCGTCGCGCCACGCGCGTTCAGTTCCGCCTGCACGTCGAAGCCGCTCTTCTCCGGCATCCGCACGTCGAGCACCAGGCAGGCGGGCAGGTTCACGTCGAAGCGCGCGAGGAAATCGGTGGCGTTCGCGAACCCTTCGGACGCGATGCCGACCGATTCGAGCAGCCACGCGAGCGACGTCCGCATGCCGTTGTCGTCGTCGACGATGTATACGATCGGTGCGGGTGACGTCATCGCGGGTGTCTCATTGAATATCAGTATCGGTATCGCACGCGCCGCATACGGGGCCGGTTCCGGCTCGTCGCGCGCGTCGTTCGCTGGGGGTGTGCGGCACATCATAACGAGCCGAAAACCCGCTGAAAACCCCTTCACGTGCCGCATGAACGTGCAATCTCCGATATTTTCGCGCGGTGCGGCGCGCATCTAGGTAGAACCTTTAGACGCGTTGGCGAGAACGCCATCTCCATCGTCAATCGTGCGAATGGTCGCCGGCATTTTCGCGTCGTACGCTTGGATCATCGTCGGCGATCCGCGCTGCACCGGCAGCGCCACGCGATCGCCGCATTCGTCCAACCAGGAGCGCCCATGTCTTCCACGACCGATATCCAGCGACCGGCACGCGTCGAACCGACCGACGCACAGAAGGCCTTCCGGCAAGCGATGGCCCACCTCGGTGCGGCCGTCAACGTGATCACCACCGCCGGGCCGCACGGCCGCTGCGGCATCACCGCGAGCGCCGTGTGCTCCGTCACCGACACGCCGCCGACGCTGCTCGTGTGCCTGAACCGGTCGAGCGCGATGCGTGCGACGTTCGAACGCAACCGCCACGTCTGCATCAACGTGCTGCCAGCCGAACACGAGCAGCTCGCGCGGCATTTCGCGGGGCTCACCGACCTGCCGATGGAGCGGCGCTTCGACCTGCCCGTGTGGGATCGCGGCGAGCAGGACGTGCCCGTGCTGCGCGACGCGCTCGCGAGCCTGCAGGGCACGATCGCCGACATGAAGGAAGTCGGCTCGCATTCGGTGATGTTCATCGAGGCGACGTCGATCCGCGTGCGCGACGACGGCGACAGCCTGATCTACTTCAGCCGTGCGTTCCATCGCGTGTCGCGCACCGCGTGCGTGCGGTGAATGCCGCCTCTCGCGCGTGATTACGCGGCGGCACGCAACGCGCGCTGCCCGGCCGCGAGCGCGGCGCCCGCGAACAGCGTCAGCGCCGAGTACACGAGCCCGCGCGCGAGCCCTGCACTGTCCGACACCCAGCCGATCGCGACCGGCCCGGCGATCTGCCCGAATGCGAAGACCGTCGTGAACGCGCTGATCCCCTTCGCCCAGCCGTCGGGCGGCAGGTTGTGGCGCACGAAGGCCGTCGTCGACGCGACGGCCGACAGGAACGTCGCGCCGAACAGCACGCCCGACGCGAACGCGGCCACCGGATGCACGAACATCGCCGGCATCAGCGTCGCGATGCCGAGCAGCGCGTTGAGCACGGCAAGCGCCTGGCCGCCGCGCATCCGGTCGAGCAGCCCCGACCACAGCCGCGCCGACACGACGGTCGCGACGCCGAGCATCACGTAGAACGCGGCGACCACCGTGCCGCTCATTCCCGCGCCGCGCAGCAGCGCGACGATGAAGGTCATGTAGCCGATATAGCCGACGCCGAACAGGCCGTAACCGGCCAGCGCGAGTGCGAAGCGCGCGGGGCTCGCGGTCGCGGCGGGCGCCGCACCGTCCCGCGGTACGGTCGGAGCCGCATGCACGCGCTCGATGCGGCGTGCAGCCGACACGGCCACCGCCGAGAACAGCACGCACGCGAACGCGAGCGCGAACCACGCGGGCTGCCAGCCATGCACACCGCGTGAGAGTGTCGCCGGCACGAGCAGCGACGCGGCGACGATGCCCCATCCGGTGCCGCCGTAGTAGAGGCCGAGCAGCAAACCCGCGTCGCGCGGCGATGCAGATGCGAGCCGCGCGGCCAGCACGCCGCCGCTGATGAAGATCAGCGCGCTGCCGACGCCGGTCGCGAGCCGCTGCACGAGCAGCGCGTGCATGCCGGACGTGAGCCCGCACGCGGCCATCAGCAACGCGGTCAGCACGCACCCGGCCGCGAGCAGCGAGCCGGCTCGCCAGCGCCGCGACAGCAACGGAAACGCGAGGGCACCGACCAGGTAGCCGGCCGCGTTCGCCGTGTTCAGCGCGCCGGCCTGCGCGAACGTCCAGCCGAGATCGGCCTTCATCGGCGGCAGCAGCAGCGCATACGAAAAACGCGCGAGGCCGAGCGCGATCGCGCTGCCGAGCGACAGGCAGATCGCGAGCCGCCACGCGGCGATGCGATCGGGGTCACGGTCCGGGTAGGTGCTGGTCGCGCCGGTGCCCGGCCGCGACGGGCCGGCATGTTCCGGTTGCGGCGCTGCGCGCATCGCGTGTCTCCTGTGTCGTTCGAAGCCGCGACGCGTCGTGACGGCGGAACCGGTGTTCCGCACGCGGCGATCCCGACTGTCGAGGCTTCCGATTCTGTCGGACGATCATACTTGAGCCGTCGCGGGCCGGCATGCGTGGCCAACAGGAACCCGGCCGCAGCAGCCGGATCGTCCATGCCTCGCCAGCCGCGAGCCGTCGCGCGAGCAGGTCGGCAATTTGCCCGCGCTACCGCCGCAATCCGGCCATAAAAGCGGTCAACAGCGCGCGTCCCTCGGGCCATTCCCCCAATCCCGCTTCCGTATTGAGATGGCCGCGCGCGCCGAGCAGCAACGGCGTCGCGCCACGCTCGCTCGCCCACGCAATACCGCGCCCGGACGGGTCGTACCCGTCGTCCGAACTGGCGATCGCCAGCACCGGCGCGTCACCGAAATCGCCGCCCGGTACATCCGCGAACGCCCTGGCCGCAACCGGAAAACGCGGGCCACCCGGATCGGGCACCGCCACGAGCCACACACCGCGCACGACGCGCGTCGACGCCGCACGCCAGTGCGCGAACAGCAGGCAACCCAGCGAATGACAGATCAACACCGGCGGCGTCGCGGCTTGCGCAACGGCTTCATCGAGCGCCGCCATCCAGTCGCGCAGGTCGGGCGCATCCCATGACGCCGGCGCCATGCGCACGGCGCCCGGCAGCGCGGCCTCCCAGTGGCTCTGCCAATGATCCGGTCCCGAGTTGCCGATCCCCGGCACGATCACGATCGTCTGGTCCATCTCCGTCTCCATGAATAAGCGAGCTCGCAGTCTGGCTTGCCGGCAACCGGCCGGGAATGGCAAATCATCGGATATTGAGACAATATGCCGATGAATTAACGGAACGGGAAAGCGGACATGTCGAACGGAGAGCTCGATCGCCTGGATCTGTCGATCCTCGAGGCGCTGCAGGAAAACGCGCGGATGCCGCTGTCCGAAGTGGGGCGCCGTATCGGCCTGTCGCAGCCGGCCACGTCGGAGCGCGTCAAGCGCCTCGAAGAGCGCGGCATCATCGCGGGCTATGGCGCGCGGATCGACCCGGCCGCGCTGGGGTTGGGGATGATGGCCATCATCCGGTTGAAGACGACGCACGAACACATCAAGCCGGCGCTGCGCGCGTTCGCGGAAATGCCGCACGTCATCGAGGTCCACCGGATGACCGGCGAGGATTGCTTCCTGCTGAAGGTCCTGGTGCCGACACCGGGACAACTGGAAACCATCATCGATGCGATTGCCAGCTTCGGCGCGGTCACGACGTCGCTGGTGCTGCGGTCCGAGCCGGCCAAGCCGCTCGGCAAGGCGCTGCTCGGTTGACACGGGCGTCGAGCCGCCGACGCGCCGCCGATGATCGACGACACGTTCACGCGCATGCACGGTCGCGGCGAACGCCTTCGATCACGATGATCGCGGCGATTGAATTCCCGATGAAAAATCGCCGGATGCAATGCATCGATCGAGATTCGATTTCATTGAAAAAATGACATCGAATCCGTCATTCGCTTTATCCCTGTATTACGGCACGTGATCCACAAATCCGCCGTGTTTAGCACGTCTCGGCTAAAAACCTTGCAACGCATTGCTTTCGCAAATTCGTCAGACTAATATCAACGCCACTCGCCGCGTATTCACGAAATGCGTGATGAGGAGTGGCAACTTTTTAGCCGCGCTTTCATGTTGAATCACTCATGTTCACCACAGGAGAATTGACATGCAGGACACTCAGCAGATCGAATTGCTTGACTGGATGCAGGAAGACACGCACCCCGAGGCCGTCGACATGATGGTCGAGGACGCCGTGGTGCCGTTCGGCACCGCGCTCTGGCCGGTCTGAGCGGGCCACCCGTTCTCGCGGAAGGGCTGCGGCCCTTCCGCCGTTTCCGGAGACACGCATGCTGAACCTGCACCGCGCACTGGGCTTCCACCCCGCGCTGCGCGACAAGCTGGCGCGCGGCGAGTCGGGAAAACTGCTGGTCGGCCATGACACCCGCAACCGCGACATCGCGTTGCGCGCGTTTTCCGCCCTGCCCGATTCGCTCGACGCGACCACACTCTGCCTCGAAAGCACCCCACCCGCCGACATTGCCGCCGCGCTCGATCGTGCCGATCTGTTCGTGCTGCTGTACGACTCGTCGTGCCTGCCCACGCCGTCGCCGAGCGGGCCGCCGTTCCTCGCCGCGATCCGCCCTGCGATCGTCGAGCACTGGAGCAAGTCGGTGCTGTTCAAGGATTACGGACCGCATCTCGACGAGGCGTTCGCCGAATCGCTCGACGACATCGCGGCGCGCAACGGCCGGCTGATCGACGCGGCCGCGCACGCCTCGCAGATCCGCTTCATCGACGAAGCCGGCAACACGCTGACGGGCTCGCTCGCGCCGGACCAGAAATGGACGAGCGTGGACGGAATGGGCAACCTCGACGTCGTGCCCGGCGAGATCGCGACGCACGTCACCGACCTCAACGGCTCGGTCGTCTTCAGCGGCACGTTTCTCGGCACCGTGCCGTTCGCGATCAAGTACAAGGTGGCCGAGCAGCTCGCCACGCTGCGGGTCGAGAACAGTACGATCGTCGGGTTCGACACCGGCAACGAAGGCTTCCGGCGCGACTTCTCGACTTATCTCGACCGGCATCCGAATCACCGGCGGATCGAGGAATTCGGCATCGGCACGAACCTCGGGATTCGCGGGCTGTACGGCCGCAATGCGGGGTTCGAGGAACGCCATCCGGGCCTGCACCTCGGGCTCGGCGGCGGCGAAAACGGCAGCCACCATCTCGACCTGATCTTCGCGCGCGGCACGCTCGCGCTCGACGAGCGGATCGTGTTCGACGGCGCGTTCGCCGTCTGACGAAACAGCTGCGCGCTCAGCCTTCGGCGGCCTGCGGGTCGCCGAGCCACTTGTACATGACCAGGCTGTCGACGAAGCCGAGCCGCGCGTGACGATACGCACGCGGCAGGCGCCCGACGATTTCAAATCCCAGCTTCTGCCACAGCGCGACCGCCACCTCGTTCGTCGACACCACCGAGTTGAACTGCATCGCGAGGAAGCCGCGCTCGCGCGCGACCTGCTGCGAGTGCTCGCACATCAGGCGCGCGACGCCACGGCCGCGCGCGGCCTCGCTCACCATGTAGCCGCAGTTGCTCACGTGATTGCCGGGGCCGCCTGCGTTCGCCTTCAGGCAGTACGAACCCAGGACCACGCCGTCCTCTTCGGCGATCCACGTGCAGAGCGGCGCATCGAGCCACAATGCGCGCGCCGCTTCCTGTGTGGGCGCAGGATCGAATGCGTAGGTTTCCTGAGCAGCGACGATGGCGCGATAGGTCGGCCAGAAGCGCGGAAAATCGTCGTCGGTCATCGGGCGAATCGTGATCATGCGGGCTCTCTCGTGATTGGACTGTCGGCAGGAATGCCAGCGATCGTACCGTGATTCAGGAACGGCCGCTGCCTCGTTGCGCCGCGCTGCGATATGCGCCCGGCGGCACGCCGTACCAGCGCTTGAACGCCTGCGAGAAGCTCGACAGGTCGCTGAAGCCGAGCCGCTCCGCCACTTCGGCGAGCGACAGGCGCGCGTCGCCGAGCAACGTCTCGGCCATCGCGCCGCGCGCCTGCGCGAGCAACGCCCGGAACGTCGTGCCCTCCTCGTGCAGCCGGCGCTTGAGCGTGCGCGGGCTCGTGTTCATCAGCCGCGCCATGTCCTCGAGCGAGAACGGCGCGGGGCCGGGCGTCGCGCTCAGGTACTGGCGCACCATCTCCGACGTGCCCACGCGCGCACGCCGTGCTTCGAGCAACTGGCCGCACATCTGTTCGCACATCGACACCGTCAGCGGATTCGCGTGCGGCAGCAGCCGGTCGAGAAACACGCGGTCGAAAGCGAGGCTGTTCGCACGCGCCGAAAAGACCGGCTCGACGCCGGCGATGCGCGGCACCGCCATGGCGGGCGTACGCGCCGCCTGCACCGTGAAGCGCGACAACGCGAATGTGTCGTCGCCGATTTCCTGCAGCAGCACGGCCGCGGCCGCCATGTCGCGCTCGACGAGGAACCGGCTCAGCGGGCCATCGAGTTCCGGCGCGCCGAAACCGAGCTCGCACGTGCCGTCTTCCTCGCGGTAGGTGATCACCGTGAACGCATAGGTAAGCGGCAGGAAGCGCAGCGCCAGCGCGAGCGCGTCGCGTGCGGTCGCGCTGGCAATCAGCCCGTAGCCCCACACCCCGTACGCGGAGAAGTGATAGCGCTGGCCGACCTCGAACCCGAGGCCCGGCGCGCGCCCGAGCGCGCGCAGCAGGTTGCCGGTCAGCCGCAATTCCTGCGCGGCCGTCACCTCGACTTTCGGATCGTCGAGCTGCGCGTCGGCGAGCCCGGTGCCGGCCAGCAGCGTCGTGTGCGGCACGCCACGTTCGTCGCCGAAATCGACCAGCAGCCGGGCACTGGCCGGACTCCGGGTGAAATCCCAGAAGCTCATGCGGAGAAACCCTCGAAGCGCCGATTTGGCCCAAATACTAAAACAATTGTCCCGAAGCAGCATTGGTGTTTTCCCATGCGGCCAGCACCATCGGCGTCATCCAGTCGTCGCCCGAACGACGCCATCGCCCTCCGGAGGAGACACCATGCGACCGAGTCGCCCGACCGCTCCCGCAGCCCGCTTCACATGCCGGCGCGCCGAATTCACCACGTTTGCCGCGTTCGCCCGCGCCCCCGCGCCGCCACGCACGCCCCGCCCGGCGCACACCGGCCGCCCGTGCACGCTGCCGCGCCCCGCTTGATCCATCGACCCTCGGAGGACGAATCCATGAGCAAGACTTTCGACTACATCGTCGTGGGCGGCGGTTCGGGCGGCAGCGTCGTCGCCGGGCGGCTGACCGAGGACCCGGCCGTGACCGTCTGCGTGCTCGAGGCCGGCGGCCGCGGCGACGGCACGCTCGTCAACGTGCCGACCGGCGCGGTCGCGATGATGCCGACCCGCATCAGCAACTGGGCCTTCGACACGGTGCCGCAGCCTGGCCTCGGCGGGCGCATCGGCTACCAGCCGCGTGGCAAGGTGCTGGGCGGTTCGTCGGCCATCAACGCGATGGTCTATATCCGCGGCCATCGCGTCGACTACGACGGCTGGGCCGCGCTCGGCAACGAAGGCTGGCGCTACGACGACGTCCTGCCGTACTTCCGCCTGAGCGAGCACAACGAGCGCTTCGACGATGCGTGGCACGGCCGCGACGGCCCGCTGTGGGTGAGCGACCTGCGCACCGGCAACCCGTTCCATGCACGCTACCTCGAAGCCGCGCAGCAGGCCGGCCTGCCGCTCACCGACGATTTCAACGGCGCGCAGCAGGAAGGCATCGGCATCTACCAGGTCACGCAGAAGCACGGCGAACGGTGGAGCGCGGCGCGTGCGTACCTGCTGCCGCACGTCGGCCGCCGCGACAACCTGACGGTCGAGACGCACGCGCAGGTGCTGCGCATCCTGTTCGACGGCACGCGTGCGATCGGCGTCGAGGTGCGGCAGCGCGGCGAGGTCCGCACGCTGCGCGCGCGGCGTGAAGTCGTGCTCGCGGCCGGCGCCCTGCAAACACCGCAGTTGCTGATGCTGTCGGGTGTCGGCCCGGGCCGCGCGCTCCAGCAACAGGGCATCGCCGTGCACGCCGACCTGCCCGGCGTCGGCCGCAACCTGCAGGATCATCCGGATTTCATCTTCGGCTACCGCACGCGCAGCGTCGACACGATGGGCGTATCCGTGGGCGGCGGCCTGCGCATGCTGCGCGAGCTGGTGCGTTTTCGCCGCGAACGGCGCGGGATGCTGACGTCGAATTTCGCGGAAGGCGGCGGCTTCCTGAAGACGCGCGCCGAGCTCGACGCGCCGGACATCCAGTTGCACTTCGTCGTCGCGCTCGTCGACAATCACGCGCGCAAGCTGCACGCCGGCCACGGGCTGTCGTGCCACGTGTGC
The DNA here is from genome assembly GCF_005502655.1 of Burkholderia sp. 4NA327C6. Lineage (NCBI taxonomy): Bacteria > Pseudomonadati > Pseudomonadota > Betaproteobacteria > Burkholderiales > Burkholderiaceae > Burkholderia > Burkholderia sp. 4NA327C6. The sequence goes on from NZ_SCNZ01000015.1 coordinate 65,497, forward strand.
CTGCTGCGCCCGCGCAGCCGCGGCTCGGTCACGCTGAGCAGCGCCGATCCGCTCGCGCCGCCGCGCATCGATCCCGCGTTCTTCGACGACCCGCGCGACCTCGACGACATGGTCGCGGGCTTCCGCCTCACACGCCGGCTGATGGAAGCGCCGGCACTCGCCGGCTGGACCACGCGCGACCTGTTCACCGCGAACGTCGACACCGACGACGAAATCCGCGACGTGCTGCGGCAGCGTACCGACACCGTGTATCACCCGGTCGGCACGTGCCGGATGGGGCACGACGCGCTCGCCGTCGTCGATCCGCAACTGCGCGTGCACGGCCTGCAGGGACTGCGCATCGTCGATGCGTCGGTGATGCCGACACTCATCGGCGGCAACACCAATGCGCCGACGATCATGATCGCCGAGAAGGCCGTCGACCTGATCCGCGGCGTGTGCCGCACGTCGGTACAGCCGCAAGACGAAACCGTCAGGACAGCGACGGATCGCGACACCGCTCCTGCCGTGCGTGCCGCGCACGATGCCATCCAGCACGAGGAAACCCGCCATGTTGTCGCCTGATACCGCTTGCGCCGCCGACTCCGCCGCCCCGCTCGCGGCGATCATCATCGGTGCCGGCTTCGCCGGCATCGGCATGGCGATCGCGCTGCAACGCGCCGGCATCCACGACTTCACGATCGTCGAACGCTCGCACGATGTCGGCGGCGTGTGGCGCGACAACCGCTACCCGGGCGCCGCCTGCGACGTGCCCTCGCACCTGTACTCGTTTTCGTTCGAGCCCAATGCTGCGTGGTCGCGCGTGTTCGCGCCGCAGCCCGAAATCCATGCGTACCTGCAGCATTGCGCGCGCAAGTACGGGCTCGCACGCTACCTGCGTTTCGGCGCCGAGGTCGCGCACGCCCGCTACGACGAAGCCGCCGCGCTGTGGCGCGTCACGCTCGCCGACGGCACGACGCTCAGCGCCGCCGTGCTCGTCAGCGGCACCGGGCAGTTGAGCCGCCCCGCGATGCCCGACCTGCCCGGCATCGACACGTTTCGCGGCCGCGCGTTCCACTCCGCGCACTGGGATCACGACTATTCGCTTACGGGCAAGCGCGTGGCGGTCGTGGGCACTGGTGCGTCGGCAATCCAGTTCGTCCCGGCGATCGCGGGCGACGTGAAGCAGCTGGTCGTATTCCAGCGTTCGCCGGCCTATGTGATGCCGCGCCCAGACCGCGCGTACCGCCCGTGGGAGAAAGCGCTGTTCCGCCGGTTGCCGTGGGCGATGAAGCTGCATCGCGCCTCGATCTACCTGCGCTACGAATCGCGCGCGATCGCGTTCACGCGCCTGCACACGTTGATGAAGATCGCGGTCGGCCGGCCGTTCCACGCGCTGCTCGCACGCGACGTGCCGGACCCCGCGTTGCGCGCGCGGCTCACCCCCGACTACCCGATCGGCTGCAAGCGCATCCTGCTGTCGAGCGACTACCTTGCCGCGATGAGCCGCGACAACGTCGAACTCGTCACGCAGCCGATCCGGCGCGTGACGGAGGACGGCATCGAGACCGCCGACGGCGTGCACCATCCGGTCGACGCGATCGTGTACGGCACGGGGTTCGCGGCGACCGAGTTCCTGTCGCCGATGCGCATCACGGGCCGTGACGGGCTCGACCTGAACGACGCGTGGCGGCGCGGTGCGCAGGCGTATCTCGGGCTCACCGTGCCCGGCTTTCCGAACTTCTTCATGCTGTACGGCCCGAACACCAACCTCGGCCACAACTCGATCGTGTACATGCTCGAAAGCCAGATCGCACACGTGATGCGCTGCCTGCGTGCAATGCGGCGCGACGGTGCGCGCGAGATCGACGTCGACGCGCGCCGCTACCGGCGCTTCAACGTGCATGTGCAGCAACGGCTCGAAGGTTCGGTGTGGAACAGCTGCAAGAGCTGGTACGTCGATGCGTCGGGTCACAACAGCACGAACTGGCCGGGCTTCACGCTGACCTACCGGTGGATCACGCGCTTCACCGGGATGTCCGCTTACCGCTTCACGCATCCGCTGCCCGGGTCGGTCGCACCGGCGCGCGACGTGGTGATCGCGCCGCCCGCCGGCCGGCTGGAGGCCCTCACGGCCGCCTCGCTGCGCGGCTTCCTGCGGGTGGCCTTCCGGCCGCTGATCGGGCCGCCGTTCGGCGCGCGCATGCAGCGTCGCGTCGTTGCGCTGCTGTCGCCGCTGATGCCGGGCACGAGCGGCACGCTGCGCTACCGCACGTCCGTGCACCGCGTGCCGGTCGAAGTCGTGGCGCCGAAACGCGGCGACACGGGCGGCGCGATCCTCTATCTGCACGGCGGCGCATTCTGTCTCGGCGGCCCGCACACGCATCGCGGCGTGACGACGCGGCTCGCGAACGAGGCCGGCCTGCCGGTGTGGGTGCCCGATTACCGGCTCGCGCCCGAGCATCCGCGCCCGGCCGCGCTCGACGATGCACTGGCCGTCTACGATGCCATGCGCGCGCAGGGCCATGCGCCGCACCGGATCGTGATCGCCGGCGATTCGGCCGGCGGTGCGCTGGCGCTGGCACTGGCCATCGCGCTGCGCGAGCGCGGCGAGCCGGCTGCCGCCGCGCTGCTGCTGATCTCGCCCGTGACCGATCCCGCGCTCGGCGGCGCGACGCTGGCTACGCGCCGTCACGACGATCCGATGATCCGCCGCGGCTGGCTCGAACAGGGGCTGCGCTGGTATCACGGCGCCCGTACGGTAGCGGCCCGCGGCCCGCTCGACACCGACCTGCGGGGCCTGCCGCCGATGCTCGTCCAGGCCGGCGACCAGGAGGTCCTGCTGTCGGATGCGCAGCGGCTGGCCCGTCATGCGCAGGCCTGCGGCGTGCCGTGCCGGCTGGAGATTCATGCGGCGCGCTGGCATGTGTTTCATCTGCAGGCGTTTTACCTGCGGTCGGCGCGCGATGCGTTGCGGACGCTGGCGGGGTTTGCGGCGCAGCGGGTGGCGGCGACGGCGTAACGATGAAGCAGTAACGTCAGGAGGCCTGTCGGCTCGCCAGGCGCGACGCGCCGGCACCGACAAGCTTGTTGTTCATGTTGTTCCCCATGCACCCCACCCACCGCGCGTGCCCGTCACCGCGCCATTGACCTTGGCCATCCGGCCGAATCGTCTCCCCGCGCCCCGGATGAAAGAATGACTTTCGTCCGGGAAGCCGGCTTCGCGGCCTGAAATCCCGCACTCCGAAGGCACCGTATGCGCAGCAACGCGCATGCGGTGTTGCGTGTTGCCCCGCCTCGACAATGCGCGCACGCCCCGCGCACACCACCCGGCAGCTCGCACGGCCACGCCATTTACCACGCTTCCTTTTTGTAGCTTATAAGTTACAATGCTCTCCAAGTTCGAACTTCTTCGCTACCAGCGCGACGATGGTCGCGAGCCTTTCACCGAATGGTTGAACGCCGTGCGCGACAAGCTTGCGCAGGCACGGATTCGCGAACGCCTGCGCCGCGTGCAGACAGGCAACTTCGGCGATTGCGAGTCTGTCGGCGAAGGCGTGATCGAACTGCGCGTCCACGTCGGCGCCGGCTATCGCGTGTATTTCGGGCGGTACGGCGGCGCACTGGTGCTGTTGCTGTCAGGTGGCGACAAAAGCAGTCAGCCCGACGACGTCAGGCGCGCCAAGGAACACTGGTCGAACTGGAAACGGAGGCAAACATGACCAAGCTCAAAGGTGCGGTATCGCACCACGACGCGGAAGTCGCCGAACTCGGCGCCGACCGCGAACTCGCGGTGGCCTATCTGCGCGTCGCGATGGAGTCGCTCGACGATCCCGACAACCGCGCGGCCGGCCTGCTCGCGCTGCGTACCGTCGCGGAAGCGTACGGCGGGCTCGGCGCCGTCGCGGCCGAAGCCGGCATCAGCCGCGAATCGCTGTATCGCACCCTTTCCCCGAACGGCAACCCGACACTGAAAACCCTGCTCGCGGTGCTCAAGACCGTCGGCCTGCGCCTGTCCGTCGTCCCCGCGCAGCCGGTGCACGCCTGAGCGGCACACCGCCCACTCACGGCCGAACCATCCACACCAGCAGCATCTCCGCCGGCGCGTTCGTCATCCCAGCCGGCGGATGCTCGATCGCCGGCTCGACCGCCAGCGCCTTCGCAATCGTCGCCGCATCGTCGACCGTCGTCGTGCGTACGGTCGTCATCAGCCGCGCCGGGCGGTGCAGCGTTTCGCGATACAGCGCGCCGTACCACAACGGCCGCATGCCGAGCGCATCCTGCAGTACGTACGGGTAACGCCACAGCCGCAGCACGAGGCGGCTTTCCGGCTGCGCCGGATCGAAGCGGACGAACACGCGGCGCGTGCTTTCGCCGTACGTATAGCGCGGCAGCACCGGCAGCGCATCGGCCGGCGCCTGCGGCAGCAGCCAGCGCAGCGCGGTGGCCGGCGACCACGGCGTCGCGCGCTGCCAGCCGGCCTGCGCGAGATGCCGGTCGAGCGTGTCCGACGTCGCGCTCCATTGCAGCGGCAGATATTCCTCGCGGTCGCCGCCGATCTCGGTGCGCCGCACCGGCACGCGCTGCCACCCGCCGCGCAGCCACTGGTCGACGGTCATCGCGACCACGTCGCCGACATGCGGGCGCGCCGCGCGGTCGAGCTGCCATTGCGCGGGCACCGTCCATACGCCGGCCGTCGCGAGCACCACCATCACCGCGACGAGCGCGCCCCTAGGCTGCACGTGCTCGCGCACGCGCCAGTACGCATAAGCGCCGGCCAGCAGCGCAAACCAGGCGAGCCCGAGGCTCCAGCCGCCCAGCAGGCCCGACAGCCACGTGTCGCCCACATACAGCCGCGCAAAGCCGCCGAGCACGATCCACAACACCACCGCCGTCACGACCGGGATCCGCCACCGCGCGGGCCGGTCGCGCGCGAGCACCCAGCCGAGGCCGCTGCTCGCGAGAATCGCGAACGCCGCTTCGGCATCGGGCAGCGGCACGTGCAGCGCACCGGGCGGCAGGCTCGCGGGCGTCGCACCGGGTGGGCCCGCGCCGAACACCGGCACGAGCACGACGGCAACGCCGACCGTCACGAGCCACCACGCGGCCGTCAGCCAGCAGCGATGGATCAACAGCCAGACGAGAAACGCGGCCGCGACGATCAGCCCCGTATCGTGCCCGTGCAGCACGGCAAGCGCGCGCATCGTGGCATCCACCGGTGGCGTGCGCAGGTTCTGCAGGAACGCATACAGCGCGATGTCCGCGTGCATCAGCGGATCGTTCGCGACGACATCCTGCACGAGGCCCGCGAACAGCCACACGCAGCCGATGAACAGCAGCGCAAGCACCGGCACCGCGCCCGGCAGGCCGCGCACGTAAGCGATCGCGTCGTGCAGCCGCGCGCCGAACCGCGGCCAGCGGCGCGCGCAGGCGTGCACGCCTTCGACGAGCGCACGGCGCAGCAGCGGCCAGCCGCGCCGCAATGCGACGCGCACGCCGATCCACACGAGCGCGACCAGCGCCGCGACGACCAGCAGGATCACGGCGACCCGCACGCTGATCGCCGCGGCCAGCGCGGCCGACGCCCCGAACAGGATGCCCGGCGCGACGTGCACGGGCGCCCAGATGAGCGCCGAGACGACGTTGACCGGATAGAACGACCGGCGCGGCAGCGTCGCGCAGCCAACGACGACCGGCACGACCGCGCGCACCGGCGCAAGAAAACGCGCGAGCACGATGCTCTTCATGCCATGGCGCAGCACGAACTCCTCGCCGCGCGCGAAGGCGGCCGCATAGCCGAAGCGCGCCCATGCGTTGCGGATCACGCCGCGATAGTGCCGCCCGAGTTCGTAGCTGATCCCGTCGCCGATCACGGCGCCGACCGCCGCGACACCGATGGTCGTCCAGCCGTCGAGCGCGCCCGCGCCGATCAGCGCACCAGCCGCGAACATCACGGCGCCGGCCGGCACGACCGTGCCGATCAACGCGATCGCCTCCGCGCAGGCCGCCACGAACACGATCGCGAGCACGAGCAGCGGATGTGCGCCGATCGCGCCGATCCACGCGTGGATCGTGTCGCTCATCGCACGCGCCTCGGCGAAGCGCCCCGGTGTGCGTACACCAGGTCGGCGGCGGCATCGTGAATGTTCATCGGGCGGTGCGCGCGGTCGCGCCGGCGTGGCGGGTCAATCGAACTCGTGCTGCCGCGCGTCGGCCTCGAGCGGCGCGTCGTGGTAGCCGACCGTTGCGATCTCCTGCAGATAGCGCGCGAGAAACGCGCCGATCGAGCCGGCGGCCTCGTACTGATGCACGTGGCGGAATTCGTGGGTCAGCAGGCGGCGCGTGTCCTGCCCGCGCAGCACATACACCGCATGGCCGAGCGTGAGCCCGATCGTCCCCGGCGCCAGGAGCCCCGTGTCGCGGGCGATCGCGGCGAGCGACGGCACCTCGGGGAACGGCATGCGGTCGACGATCACCACGCGGATCCGCTCCGGCTGCGCGACGCCCACCGTGCGCGCATCGTCGGCTTGCCCGGGCGTCAGCGGCGCACCCTGCGCGATCCCGCGCGCCGCCTCGGCTTCGGCCCACGCGACGGCTGCGGGCAGTGCGGACGGCAGGATATCGGCAAGATCGATCATCACGGGGCTCCCGGGGACGGTTGGTGTGGCATCGGGCACCAGTTTAGTCCCGAAACGTGGAGGTTCGCGGGGCGGCTCGCGACGCGACGCGCCGCCCTTTCCAGGTCTCGAGAATATTCAGGGAATACCCTGATTCCCGCCTGCTCTGCCACGTACTTTTTCCCGGGAATTATTTCGTTTCAGTACACATTCCCTGATCGGCTATCTCGAAAATTTCCCGAATGTGTACCGTTTTCGGATTCGGCGGAATATATTGGTCAGAAGAACGGCCGTGGCGAACACCGGACAGCAGTGCGCGGCGTCATCCCGAAGAGGATCGCTAGATGATCAGGGTAATTCTGGCTGACGATCACGCAGTCATGCGGGACGGACTGCGTCACATCCTGGAAACGGCCGGCGGTTTCGAAATCGTCGGCGAGGCGAGCGACGGCTCCGCCACGCTTGCGCTGGTCGAGCGCGGCGCCGCCGACGTGCTGCTGCTCGACCTGTCGATGCCCGCGCCGACCGGCATCGAGCTGATCCGGCTGGTGAAACGCCACGCGCCGTCGCTGCGCACGCTCGTGCTGACGATGCATGCGGAGGCGCAGTACGCGGCGCGCGCGTTCAAGGCCGGCGCGACCGGCTACCTGACGAAGGACAGCGCAACCGCCGAGCTCGTCGAGGCGGTCGGCAAGGTGGCTGCGGGCGGCGTCTACGTGAGCCCGTCGGCGGCCGAGAGCCTCGCGCTCACGCTGCGCACACCGGCCGCGACGCTGCCGCACGAGCGGCTGTCCGCGCGCGAGTTCGACGTGATGCGCCGCATCGTCGCGGGCCAGACCGTCACGCAGATCGCGACCGAACTCGCGCTCAGCGCGAAGACGGTCAGCACGTACAAGACACGGATCCTCGAGAAGATGGAACTGCCGCACGAAGCCGCGCTGGTGCGCTACGCAGTGCGCCACGAACTCGACCCCGGCGGCGACGCATGACCGCCGCCTTCCGCGTTCCGCCCTCATCCCCGCCCTCGCCCCCGGACGACGACGACACGGACGCGTCGCGCCTGTTCATGTCGTCGCTGCCGCCGGGCCGGCGCGAACGGCGGCTCGCGCTCGCGACCGTGCTCATCTCCGCCGTGATCTTCGCCGCGCTGGCGCCGTTCGCGGGCAGGCCGCTTGCGCCGGGATGGGCATTCATCCCCGTGTACCAGTCGGCGATCGTCGTCAACGACATGGTGACCGCCGGCCTGCTGCTCGGCCAGTACGCGATCCTGCGCCAGCGGCCGCTGCTCGTGCTCGCGGGCGGCTACCTGTTCACGGGCTTCATGGCCGGCACCCACATGCTGACCTTTCCCGGGCTGTTCGCGCCGACCGGCCTGCTCGGCGCCGGCGACCAGACCACCGCCTGGTTGTACGTGTTCTGGCACAGCGGCTTTCCGCTGGCGGTCGCCGCGTATGCGCTGCTGCGCGCGAAGTCGCGTGCGCCGGGCCCGATCCCGGGCCCGCAGCGCCGCGCGGCGATTCCCATCGGGCTGTGCATCGCGGCCGCGGTCGGCGCGACGGTCGCGCTCGCGCTGCTTGCCACGGCCGGCCACGACCTGCTGCCGCGCATCATGAACGGCAACCGGATGGCCGCAACGATGACGAACGCGATCACGGTCGTCTGGGGGCTGAATCTGATCGCACTGATGCTGATGTGGCAGCGGCGGCGGCGCCATTCCGTGCTCGACCTGTGGGTCATGACGGTGCTCGTCGCGTGGCTGTTCGACATCGCGCTGTCGTCGATGCTGAATCACGGGCGCTACGACCTCGGCTTCTACGCGGGACGCGCGTACGGTCTCGTCGCGTCCGGCGTCGTGCTGTTCGCGATGCTGTTCGAGAACGGCCGGCTGCATGCGCAGACGGTGCGCGCGCTGGCCGGTGCACGCTACCAGCATCTGCTCGTCGTGCAGAAGAGCGCGCAGTTGAACGACGCGAACGAACGGCTCGAACAGCGCGTCGCCGCGCGCACCGCGCAACTGAGCGCGTCGAACCGCGACCTGCGGCGCGAAGTCGAGGACCGCGTGCGGGCCGAGCGGGCGTTGCAGGCGTCGCGCGAGGAGTTGCGCGAGATCGCCGCGATCAGCGCGAGCGCACGCGAAGCCGAGCAGCGCCGCATTGCACGCGAGCTGCATGATGAACTCGCGCAGACGCTCGCGACGCTGAAGAACGATCTCGAATGGCTGATCGACCGCGTGCCGCAGGACGATGCGCTGCTGGCGCGCAAGATCGCGGCGATGCATGCGCTGGCGCGCGGCGCCGTGGCCGCGACGCGCCGCATCGCGTCGGACCTGCGCCCGCTGATGCTCGACGATCTCGGCTTCGCCGCGGCGATGCAGTGGCTCGTGGAGGATTTCCGGCACCGTCACGGCATCGACTGCACGTTGCATGTCGACCCGCCGGAGCTGCAGCTCGCCGAGCCTTACGCGACGGCGGTGTTCCGCATCGCGCAGGAAGCGCTCGCGAACGTCGCGCGGCACGCGGCCGCGTCGCATGCGAACGTCGAACTCGTGCATGCGAGCAATGCGATCGAACTGACGATTCGCGACGACGGCACGGGATTCGATCCCGGCGTGCCGCGCAAGTCGGGATCGTTCGGGCTGGTCGGATTACGCGAGCGCGCGTATCTCGTCGGCGGCACGCTGCGGATCGCGACGACGCTCGGCGAAGGGACGACGGTCGAGGTGGAGATTCCGCTGTCGCCTGCGCAGGTGACGGTCGCGCATGGCGGGGATGGGGGGTCGCGCGGGTAGGTACCCGGCGAAGGCGGTGGTGCGGGTGGGTGCCGAACAGCGACGATCGCTGTCCGCCCGGTAAAGTCCACCCTTGATCCGCCGGCTCAATCGACGGCCTTCGTCGCGCGCGCCGCTTCCAGCATGCGCTCGAGTTCCGCAAGGACGTGCGCGGCATCGATGTATTCACCGGACCGTCGCGCCTCGTCGCGCGCTGCTACGCCTCGCGCGACAAACTCGCGCTGCATGCGTCGGCGCGAAATGCCATCACCCGGCCGATCCATCGTCGTCGTTTTCATCGCACACTCCATCCGCAACATATGCGACGCATCGTATCGCATCGGCAGAATGCACAAAATGCCAGCCTGCCGACCATGACGGATGCGTTTCATGGTGGTGCTCGGCCGCCGGCCAGCACAAGGCGACATTGCCCGCATGATCCGCTTCGGCACAACGCTACAATTTGTCACCGTCCCGCCTCGCTCTCACGTCAATACGCCTGCCGATGGTCCCACTGTCGCCACGATGAAATCCATCCTGAGCTATCCACTCTTCTTTCTCGCCGCCATGGCCGGCTGGCTCGCCGTATCACTCCTATGCTGGCCCGTCCTGCTCGCACTGCAGGCCCTGACAACGGCCGTGTTCATCCCGCATCCGGCCGGCAGCTATATCGGTCTCGGGTTCGTATCGACCGCGCGGCTCCTGGATTTTCCAACGAGCTTCGTCGGCGCGTTTTCGGTGCCGTTCATGAACGTGCCGCTCGGGTTCGTCGCGATCGCGTGGTGGTTCGGCACCGCGCTCATCGTGCAACCCACCTACGCGCGCTACCGCGTCATGGTGCGCGACCGCCCGTCGGCACGGGCCGTCCTGTGGCGCGCAGCCCGCTCGTGGCTGATCCTCACGACGGTGCTCCTCCTCATCGCGATACCGTTCCTCAGGCGCTACGAGATCGTCACGCCGGACCACCTCTACGTCCGGCACCTGTTCGACTGGCACGAACGCGCGTATCCCCTCGCATCGCTGAAGGAGATTCACGTGGACGATCCCGGCACCAGCCGCAGCATCATCACATGGAACTTCATCTTCGACGGCGACAGTCATTTCACGACGACCGCCCCCGACATCCACGCGCTCGAATACCTGCTGTCGAATACGCACGCTTCAGCCAACTTCACGGTCGTCGGGAACCAGTCGATGAAGCGGTAACGCCGCGCACCCTCACGCCCGCGCCGCCACCATCCCCCGTTCCGACCGCGTCCACGCGACCAGCGCGCCGATCCCGAGCAGCGCGAGACACACGATCGGCACGATCATCGGCCCGAACGCGGTGCCCGTCACCTTGCCGGCAAACGGCATCAGGTTCTGGCTGAAGAAGCCGCCGAGGTTGCCGATCGAGTTGATCGCCGCGACGCTCGCCGCCGCCCGCGCGCCGGTGAAGTAGCGCGGCGGCATCGACCAGAAGCACGGATACAGCAGCGGGATGCATGCGCCGCCGAGCACCAGTGCGATGAAGCGCAGCGGCGTCGACGGCAGCACGAGGCTCAGCAGGAAGCCGAGCGCGCCGAGCGCCGCGACGATCGCGATCGTGCGCAGGATGCTCTTCGCGCGGCGCAGTTTCGCCGGCAGCCACACCAGCAGCACCACCGCGAGCGCCCACGGCAGCATGCTCAGGAATCCGTTCGTGCTGCTCGACACACCGAACGACTTCACGAGCGTCGGCAGCCAGTACGTCACGCCGTACAGCGACGTCGACATCAGCATGTAGGTCGCCGCGAACAGCATCACGCGCGGATCGAGCAGCGCCTTCCACGGCTGCCCATGCTCGGCCTGCGCAGGCTTCTCGCGTTCGAGCGCGGCCTCGACGATCTGCTTCTCGCGGTCGTCGAGGAAACGTGCGTCGCGCACCGACGCGGGCAGCACGCGGAACACGACGATCGCGACGATCACCGCCGGGATGCCCGTCGCCACGAACACCCACTGCCAGCCCGCGAGCCCCCACACGCCGTTCAGGCTCAGCAGCACGCCGCCGACCAGCGAGCCGAGCATGTTCGCGAGCGCGCTGCCGAGCGTGAAGATGCCGAGCACCTTCGCGCGATAGCTCTGCGGAAACCACAGCGTCAGGTAGTAGATCACGCCCGGATAGAAGCCGGCTTCGGCGATGCCGAGCACGAAGCGCAGCGCGCAGAACGCGGGCATCGACGTCGTGAAGCCCATCAGCACCGTGATCAGCCCCCACGTCAGCATGATCCGCGCGAGCCATACGCGCGCGCCGTAGCGATGCAGCGCGAGCGTGCTCGGCACCTCGAACAGCAGGTAGCCAATGAAGAACAGCGACGACGCGAGCCCGAACGCGGCTTCCGTCATCCCGAGGCTGTGCACCATCTGCAGCTTCGCGAAGCCGACGTTCTGCCGGTCGATGAACGCGATCAGGAACATCACGACGAGGATGGGCATCAGGCGCCGCGCCATCTTCGACATGATGCGCTGCTCTTCGGCGGACGCGGGGTCCAGGGTTTCAGTGGCGTTCACTTGAGGCTCCTTGCGTGAAACGGTTGCATGGCGGTTGCTTGTCAGTTGAATCGGCTCCGGGCGCGGCGAACGCACGGGCGCGAGGTGTTTCGATGAAAGTGCGCGGCGGCGTCAGCGCGACCGGTAGTCGTCGAGCATCGGCGCGAACATCTCGTGCCACGCACGCGGCTTCGCCTTGATCGTGCCGGCGAGGTACAGGAATTCGACGTAATCCATCAGCTGGTTCGGCAGCACCGAGAAGCGCGTGTCCGGTGCGGCGAGCATCCGCATCACGTCGTCGTGCGACACGCCGACGCCCGACGACGCCGCATAGAGTGCAGCCGCCGCGCGCGGGTCCTGCGCGATCAGCCGGGTCGCTTCGTCGAGCGCGCCGAGAAACGCCACGGCCAGCGCGGGCTCCGTATCGACGAGCCGCTTCGGCGCGAACACGACGTCGAGCGTCATCGGGCCGAGCACGTCGACCGAATTCACGACGCGGTGGATGCCCGGCTGCCGCAGCTCGAGGGTCGAGAACGGCGGCGACGTGAAGTGCGCGGTGACGCCGTTCTCGCGGCGGATCAGCGCCTGCATCGCCTGCGGATGCGGCAGGTTCACGGTGATCGAATCGAGCTGCGCGAAATGCTTCGGGCCGAGTTGCCGGCTCGCGACCATCTGCAGCACCACCGCCGACAGCGACGTGCGGATGCCCGGCACCGCGATCCGGTCGGTCGGCGTGAAGTCGCGCAGCGACACGAGCCCCGGCCGGTTCGCGTTCAGCGACAGCGACGTGGTCGACAAGCCGCTGATGCCGATCACCTCGACGTTCGGAATGCCGCGCGCCCGCGCCCACAGCTCGATGAAACCCGGTGCGCCGGCGCCCGCGAAATCGAGCGTGCCGGCCATCATCGCGTCGTTGACGGAATTGCCGCCGTCGAGCAGCACCCAGTCGACCGCGACGTCGCGCACGCCATGACGCGCCGCGTGCCGCTCGAACAGCCGCTGCTTCTCCATCACGAGCAGCGGCAGATACAGCACGCCATAGCCTTTGGAAATCCGCACCGCGCGCGGCTTCGCGCGCACGAGCGCGGGCGCGGCGAGCACGCCGAGGCCGGCAGCGATCAATGCGCGGCGGCGCGGCGACGTCGTCATGCACGTGCCGCCGTGCGACGGACGGCAAACGGCCGTGCGAAGGCCCGCGTCGCGCCATGCCGCGCGTTCGTCGTGCCCGTGACATGCTGCATGTTGCCGTCTCCTTGAATATTTCTGGTATTAATGCCGTCCTTGCATGCTGCATCCGGCTCGACACAGGTTATCGACCGAGTCTGAGAAAATGCTGACATCCCGGCCCCGGGAAAACCCCTAACCCACCCACCTGCGAAACGGCACCATGCGCATTCTCGTCGTGGAGGACGATGCCGAAATCGGCGCGGCGATCCGCAATCGCCTCGCGCGGCTCGGCCATGCCGTCGATCTCGAAACCGACGGCGCGACCGCGCACGGGCTGCTGCGCGTCGAGCGCTTCGACCTCGTCGTGCTCGACGCGAACCTGCCCGGCATGGACGGCTTCACGGTGCTGCGCCACCTGCGCGCGTCGGGTAGCACGACGCCCGTGCTGCTCGTCACCGCGCGCTCGGCGATCGACGACCGCGTGAGCGGCCTCGGCCTCGGCGCCGACGACTACCTGGTGAAGCCGTTCGACTACCGCGAGCTCGATGCGCGCGTGCAGGCACTGCTGCGCCGCAACAGCGGCCACGCGAACGACGTGCTGACGCTCGGCGGCCTCGTGATCGACCGCAGCAGCCGCCTCGCGGAACTCGACGGCCAGCCGCTGTCGCTGTCGCGCCAGGAATTCGCGCTGCTCGAAATCCTCGCGAGCCGCCCGCAGCGGATCTTCTCGAAGGACGAACTGCTGAACCAGCTGTTCAGCTTCGGCAACGAGCCGACCACGAACGCGGTCGAGCAGTACGTGACACGCGTGCGCAAGAAGCTGCAGGGCAGCTCGGTCGAAATCCGTACCGCGCGCGGGATGGGGTATCAGATTGCGGTGCACTGACTGGTTCCCGAAGACGCTGTTCGGACGCACGCTGCTCTTCATCGCGCTCGTCGTCGCGACCGGCGCGCTCGCGCTCGCGGCGATCGCGCGCTACTACGCGGGCGTCGCGGCCGAACGCGCGTACGACCAGTTGCTTGCGGGCGCATCGATCCAGGTCGCCGAAAACCTCTACGTGCAAGGCGGCGTGCTCGCGCTGAATCCGCCGGTGGCCGCGCTGTCGACGCTGTCGCGCTACGACCTCGTCTACTACAAGGTGGTCGATTCGCGCGGCATCGTCGTGGCCGGCTACAACGATCTCGCGAGCCCCGCGACGCTCGCCGCCGCGAAACAGGGCCCCGCGTTCGCGAATGCCGTCTACCAGGGGCACCGGGTGCGCACCGCGACGATCGCGCGCTACATGCCCGAGGAAAGCACGCCGGGCTGGGCGCTCGTGACGGTTGCGCAGACCACCAACGCGCGCCAGCAACTGACGAACGAAATGAGTTTCAAGGTGTGGACGCTGATCCTGCTGATGAGCGTGCTCGCGATCGGCGCAAGCGGCCTCGCGATCCGGCGGGGCCTGCGCCCGCTCGCGCAGATCGGCACGATCATCGCCGCGCGCGACCCGGCCGACCTGCGGCCGGTGGCCGTCGACACACCGAGCGAGATCGACGCGATCATCGGGTCGATCAACGGGCTGATGCACCGCCTCGCCGAGCGGATCAACGCGATGCAGCGCTTCATCGCCGATGCCGCGCACCAGATGCGCACGCCGCTCGCGCGGCTCGACGCGCAGATCGAGCTGCTCGACGGCGAGGCAGACTCGGCGCGTCACGCGGCCCGGCTCGATGCGTTGCGTGCGACCTCTTCGGACGTCGGGCGGCTCACCGGCCAGTTGCTCAATCATGCGATGGTGATCCATCGCACCGAGGCCGTGCCGCTGCAACCGGTCGACCTCGTCGCACTCGCGAAAGAGGTCCTGGGCCGCACGATTCCGCTCGCCGGCGAGCGCGACGTGGCCGTTGCGTTCGCAAGCGACGCGCCGCTCGCGTGGATCGACGGCGACGCGATCAGCCTGCAGGAAGCGCTGTCGAACGTGCTGCACAACGCGCTGCTGCACGGTCATGCGGACGACATCGTCGTGTCGGTCGCGACGCAGGGCAACGCGGGCGATGCCGTGACGCTGACAGTCACCGACAACGGCCGCGGGATTCCACGCGAGCACTGGGATGCCGCGCTGCAGCCGTTCGTGCGGATCGCGCCGGACGGCAGCGAGCGGCGCACGGGGTCGGGACTCGGGCTCGCGATCGTGCAGGAAGTGATGAAGGCGCACGGCGGGCGCGTCGGGTTTGCGTTTCCCGAGGCGGGCGGGTTTGCGGTGGTGTTGACGTTTCCGCGCGCGATGGGAGCGTCATAGCGCAGGCATGAGTCGACGGATCGCGCCGGTTCAGGCGCGTGCGCAGTGGGCGCTCAATCGTCGCTGCCGTCTTCGAAGTGATTGCGCTCCACGTGCTGCGCCACCGCCCGGTCCAGCTCGTCGTACTGACGATCGCAGAACAGCCGGCACAACGTGTCGACGTCGGTGCGCTTCCTGACGTCGATCGTCTCGACGTGCTGCTCCAGCTTGCCCTTGCCGATCCCGAACAACCCCTTCTTCATCCGCATCGAGACGGCATTCAACTGGAAGCCATCCGCATGCGCATCGCTCAGCGCGGTCACCCACAATTCCCGCTGATCGTCGGCATGCTGCAGCACGAGGGCCGGCAACGGGCCGTCCTGCGTGTCGTTCCATTCGGCATGTTGCGCTGCCCACGGGAATGCGTCGAACGCCTGCGTGAACGACGGGTAGTCCGTCGCGCCCTGCGGATCCAGTTGCTCGAATGCGTAGCCGACTTTCTGAACGGAATAGGTCAACATGGTGCGCCCGTGGCGTACGAGATCAGAAAAGCGTCAATCTACCTGAATTTCGGTGTCCGTCATGATTTTTGCGTCGGCTCACTCGCGCGCCCTCGTCGCGCCGTCGCGGGGATCTTCGAGGTAGCCGCACGCCAGCCTGACGAGTTCGCGCTTCAGTTTCGGATCGTCCAGCAGCCCGCGTCGGGCCGCGTTGTGCACGATGCCTTCGAGCGCGGATGACAGCACCTGCGCCGTCATCGCATCGGCCTTGACCGATGGCCGCCCGCGACAGGCAGCAACGACCAGCGCATAGCGGTGCAAATATTCCTTCTGGAACGCGTCGTATACGGCCTTCACGCCACCCGGATCGGGAAGATCGAGCAGTGCCCGGTGCAGCGACGGGTAATCGCGATGCACGGCGATCAGGTCGGCGATCAAGCGTTCGACGAGACGCCTCGGGCTTGCCTGACGGTCGTGCGCGCGCTGCAGCACGGCCAGCACGTCGTCGAAATGCCGGCGCCGGATCGCATCGACCAACGCGAGCTTGTTCGGGAAATACTGATACACGGAACCGATGCTGACACCGGCAACTTCCGCGACCTCGTTGGTCGTGAATCCGGCCCACCCGTGCGTATCCAGAACGCGAGCCCCGGCCGTGACGATCACGTCGACGGTCGCGCGCGAACGCGCCTGGCGCGGGGCTTTGCGCATCGCGGCGGCAGCTTCGGAAACGCGAGTGGACATGCGGGCTCCGACCGAAAATAATGGTGGCGAGGCTCACATTTTAGGTGAAACCCACAAGGACACGACCATGAGCGAGAACGCACTCCTGTCCCGCATGCTGCGCTACCAGGCCTGGGCGAATGACGAAATGCTGACGGCCATCGCGGGGCTCGATGCAGTGGAACATGCCGACGAGCGCCATCTCGCGCTGCGGCTGATGAACCATTGCCTCGTCGTGAACAGGATTTTCGCCGCCCACCTGACCGGCGAACGTCATGGCTTCGCATCCGACAACACGCCCGACACGCCGGAACCCGACGCGCTGCGTGCGGCCTTCGCCGCGCTCGATCGCTGGTATCTCGACCATGTCGAAGCCGCCACGCCCGCAATGCTGGCCGAATCGATTCCGTTTGCGTTCACCGACGGCGACAACGGCTATATGACACGCGAAGAGATGCTGACCCATGTGGTCACGCACGGCGGCTACCATCGCGGCGAGGCCGGAAGGCTGATGACCCAGGCAGTCGCGCGTTCGGGGAAGAACATCAGGCTGCCGTGGGACACCTATGCCGTCCACCTGCACCGGACGGAACCCGCGCGCAGGCTTCAGGGCAAGACCGAAGCAGCGAACGCGACACGATAAGAAACGCCCCCGCTACGCCGCCACCGCCTCCCCGCCGAGATACGCATCGCGCACGCGCTCGTCGTCGAGCAGCGCCTTCGCGGGCCCTTCGAGCACGACGCGCCCCGTCTGCAGCACGTACCCGTAGTGCGCAATCTCCAGCGCGAGGCTCGCGTTCTGCTCGACCATGAACACGGTCACGCCCTGCCGGTTGATCGCGTCGATCAGCTCGAGCACCTTGTCGACGTAGAGCGGCGACAACCCCATCGTCGGCTCGTCCATGCAGATCAGCTTCGGCCGCGCCATCAGCGCGCGCGCCATCGCGAGCATCTGCTGCTCGCCGCCCGACAGCGTGCCCGCGCGCTGCGTCAGCCGCTCGCGCACGCGCGGAAACAGGTCGAGCACGCGCTCGTAGTCCTCCGCCACTGCCGTGCGGTCACTGCGCGTATACGCGCCCATCAGCAGGTTCTCGCGCACGCTCATGTCGCCGAACAGCCGCCGCGCCTCGGGTACGGCCGCGATCCCGCGCCGCACGCGCTGCGGCGTCGCGAGCGCCGTCACGTCGTCGCCGTCGAAGCGCACGACGCCGCGGCGCGGCCGCATCAGCCCGAGGATCAGCTTCATCGTCGTCGACTTGCCGCTCGCGTTGCCGCCGAGCAGGCTGACGATCTGCCCGCGGCCGACTTCGAAGTTCACGTCGAAATGCACCTGCACCGGCCCGTAGAACGTGTCGAGGTGTTCGAGTTTCAGCAGCGCGTCGGTCATGGTCGTGTCGGGTCCGGAAGAGAGTGCGGTCATGCGGCCGCCTGCGCCGTGCGGTCGGCCGGCGCGCCACCCGCATGCCGGCGGCCGAGGTACGCCTCGATCACGCGCGGGTCGTGCCGCACGTCGCGCGGCGCGCCTTCGGCGATCTTCACGCCGTTGTCGAGCACCATCACGCGGTCGGACACGCGCATCACGAGTTCGAGCTTGTGTTCGATCAGCAGGATCGTCAGGCCGCGCGCCTTCAGCGACTGGATCAGTTGCAGCATCTCGGCCGTCTCCGTCTCGTTCATCCCGGCCGTCGGTTCGTCGAGCAGCAGCAGCCGCGGATGCAGCGCGAGCGCGCGGCCGATCTCCACGCGACGCCGGTTCGCATACGACAGGCTGTGCGCCGGATGATCGATGCGCGGCGTGAGCCGCTCGCCGAACCCGGCGACGATCGCGCGCGCCTCGTCGCGCAGCGCGGCTTCCTCGCGCCGCACCGCCGCGGGCCGCACGAGCGCGCGCAGCACCTCGGCCGCGGCACCCAGCGCGGGCCAGCCCGGCCGGGCCGCGCGCAGCCGCGCATGCGCGCCGATCAGCACGTTGTCGAGCACGCTCAGGTTGCCGAACACACGGCCGTGCTGGAAGGTGCGCGCGATGCCGAGCGTCGCGAGGCGCTCGGGCGCGGTGCCCGTGATGTCGCGGCCGTCGAACGTCACGCGGCCGGCATCGGGCCGGTCGGCGCCCGCGATCAGGTTGAACAGCGTCGATTTGCCCGCGCCGTTCGGCCCGATCACGCTCAGCAGTTCGCCATCGGCAAGGGACAGGCTCGCGCCGTCGAGCGCGGTCACGCCGTCGAAGCGGCGCGTCAGGCCCTGCACGTCGAGCAAGGGTCGGTTGGTGGTCATCGCATTCCTCCTCACACCGTGCCGAGCAGGCCCTGTGGCCGGAACCGGACGAGCAGCAACAGCACGAGGCCGTAGATCAGCATCCGGTAGTCGGCCGCCCAGCGGAACAGCTCGGGCAGCCCGATCAGCGCGATCGCGCCGACGATGCCGCCGAGCACGTTGCCCAAGCCGCCGAGGATCACCATCGTCAATGCGAGGATCGACACCTGCGAATCAAAGGTCTGGTGATTGATGTAGCTGTACAGATGCGCGGCGATCCCGCCGCTCACGCCGGCCGCGACGCCGCCGACCGCGAACGCGATCGCCTTGTAGCGATTCGGTGCGATGCCGTGCGCACGCGCGGCGACGTCGTCCTCGCGCACCGCGCGCAGCGTGCGGCCGAGATGCGAGCGCAGCAGCCGCACCTGCACGAGCGCGAACACGACGAGCACCATGAACGTGAACCAGTACGCGGCACGCGCGGTCGTCGCCCACGGCAGCGGCTCGATACCCGTGATGCCGAGCGGGCCGCGCGTGAGGCCGTCCCAGTTCAGGATCACGAGGCTCACCACTTCGCCGATACCGAGCGTCGCGATCGATACGTAATGCCCGCGCAGCCGGAACGCCGGATAGACGAGCAGCGTGCCGAGCACGGCGGTAATCGCGCCCGCGCACGGGATCGTCACGGCCGGCGACCAGCCGAGATCAGACGACAGCAGCGCCGACGCATATGCGCCGATCACGAGCAGCGCCGCGTGGCCGAGCGAGATCTGCCCGACCGTGCCCGCCACCAGCGTGAGGCTCAGCGCGAGCAGCCCGTACAGCCACGCGTTGGTCAGCGTCTGCAGCACGTACGGCGATGCGCCGAGCCACGGCAGCACGGCCGCCGCCACGATCAGCACGACGAGCACCGGACGCGGCACGCGCACGGCCTTCGCGGCCGCGAGGAAAGTGCCCGTCATCGGCTCGGGCGGCAGCGCGCGGTTCGCGCTGAAGAGCCCGTTCGGCCGCCACACGAGGAACACGATCAGCAGCCCGAACGCGAACAGGTCACGGTAGCTCGTGCCGAACAGCGCGACGCCGTAGCTTTCGACGAGACCGAGCAGCAGGCTGCCCGCGATCGCGCCCGGCACGTTGCCGAGCCCGCCGATCAGCAGCGCAACCACGCCCTTCAGCGTGGCCTGGAAGCCCATCGCCGGATCGATGCTGTTGTAGTACATGCCGACCAGCAGCCCGCTCACGCCGCCGAGCGCGCACGCGATCGCGAACACGGTCTGGTTCACGCGGTCGACGTCGACCCCCATCTGCAGCGCAGCGTCGCGATCCTGCGCGGTCGCGCGCACGGCCCAGCCGAGCCGCGTGAAGCGCAGGAAGCCGTACAGCAGCGCGGCCGCCGCGATGCCGATGCCCGCGATCAACAGGTCGAGCGAGCCGAGCGTCGCGCCGGCGATCCGTACGTGCCAGTCGGGCAGCGGCGTCGGCACCGCGCGCGGGTCGGCCCCGAACGCGAGCTGCGCGAGCTGGTCGAGGATGAAGCTGATGCCGATCGTCGCGAGCAGCGGCGCGATGCGTGCCGCGTGGCGCAGCGGCCGCAGCCCGATTCGCTCGATCGCGATGCCGAGCGCGCCGCAGCCGACGACGACCGCCGCGAGCGCCGCCGGCAGCGGCAGCCCGAAGCGCGTCAGGCACAGCCAGCCGATGAACGCGCCGACCATGTAGACCGAGCCGTGCGCGAAGTTGATCAGGTGCGACACGCCGAAGATCAGCGCGAGCCCGACCGCGAGCAGCGCGTAGATGTTGCCGACGATGAGGCCGTTGAGCGTGTAGTCGAGCCAGGAAGCCATCACGATGCGTCCGTTACATGCATGCTGTTCAGGGCCGGGCTCAACGCGCGGCGAGCTGCGGTTTCGCGCCGTCCCACAGCGCCCACTGCCCCTGCTTCACGACCAGATACACGGTGCGCGCGCCGGCAACGCGACGCGTCTGCGGATCGAAGCGCACCTTGCCGAAGATCACGCTCGGCACGTCGCTGATCTTCGCGAAGCCGTCGTGCGCGGCCTGGCGCGTCGTGCCGTAGCGGCGCAGCACTTCCGCCGACAGGATCAGCGCGTCGTATGCACGCGCGACGAACGAATCGGGATCGGCGTGGAATTTCGCGCGATAGCGCTGCACGAACGCTTGCACCTCGGGGCGCGGTTCGGCCGGGAAGAAGTTCGATTCCGTATAGACGCCTTCGACGGCCGTGCCGCCCAGTTCGAGGAACTTCGGCGAGTACACCGAACCGACCGCCGCGATCGGCAGCGTGAGCCCCGATGTACGCGCCTGACGCACGATCTGCGCACCGTCCGCGTAGTACGAGATCAGCACGATCGAATCGGGCTTCGATTCGCCGATGCGCACGAGCGTCGAGCGGAAATCCTTCTCCGCCGGCTGATAGCCTTCGGCCGCGACGACCTGCGCGCCGAGCCCCGTCACCGCCTTCGCGAAGATGTCCTTGCTGGTGCGGCCCCAGTCGGTGTTCAGGTACAGCACCGCGATCCGCTTGAAGCCGAGTTCCTTCACCGCGTAGCGCGCGAGCAGCGGCTGCTCCTCGGCCTGGCTCAGCGCGGTGCTCCACAGATAGTCGCCGCCCTTCGTGAAATCCGGATGCGAGTTAGTGAAGCCGAACTGGATCAGTTGCCCGCGCTGGTAGATCGGCGATGCGGCCATCGACGTCGCGCTGGAGAAGTCGCCCAGCTCGATCGCGATGCGCGGATCGGCGACGAACTTCTGCGCGATCGCCACCGCCTGGCGCGGATCGCTGCGGCTGTCCTGGAAGTCGACCGCGAGCGGCCGGCCGTGAATGCCGCCGCTGCCGTTGATCTCGTCGAGCGCGAGATCGAAGCCGCGCTTCCATTGTTCGCCGTACTGCGCGTCCTGGCCCGTGAGCGGACCGCTCACGCCGATCACCACCGGCTCGCCCGACACGCCCGCCGCGAGCGCGCCGCCCGTCGACAAGCCCCATGCGGCAGCGAGCGCCGCCACCGTGCCCAGCACGCGTCGCCATGCCCCGCGTGCGTCGTTCCCCGAAACGTTCATGCGTCCCCCAGCTTCAGTCAGTCGAAAAGAGTGAGGGCATGTAACCATCCGGTTCAGGACGATCCAACGAAGTTTTGCGCATATCGATATCGTGCGCGGCGCGAAGCGGTGATGCTCGCGTGCGGCCATCCGCACACCCTGCCTCGCGCGATGCATCGGCAGGCACTGCATCACGTTGATTCGATTGGCGTTTCGCTCACGGCGCCGATCGCAACCCACGCTCACGCACGCACCACCGGCCATCGCAACGGTCGGGCCCTTCGCAGCTTTCGCGCTGTCGATAGCAAAAATCATTATATGAATCACGCATGCTCACACTTCTACAATGCGCAAATCGCATCATCGGAAGGTGTCATGGAGCTGCATCAACTCGAAGCCTTTTCCGCGGTCATGTCGGCCGGCAGCGTGACCGGCGCGGGCGAACTGCTCGGCCGCTCGCAGCCGGCCGTCACGCGGCAGATTCAGGAGCTCGAAGCCGATCTCGGCTACGCGCTGTTCGACCGGCACGGCCCGCGCGTCACGCCGACGAGGCGCGCGTTCCTGCTCTACGAGGAAGTCGAACGCTCGCTGGTCGGCCTGCGCGCGATCGAGGCGCGCGCCCGGGCGCTCGGCGATGAAACCGCCGAGCCCGTGCGCATCGCGGCCACCCCTTCGCTCGCGGCCACGCTCGTGCCGGCCGCGCTCGCCGCGCTGCCCGACGGCGCGCAGGCGCCCCACTACCAGATACGCAGCGAATCGGCCGAGCATGTCGTGCACGAGGTGCTGGCCGGCACGGCCGATATCGGCGTCGTCACGCTGCCGATGGCGCACGCGGGGCTCGACGTGCACTGGATCGCGCAGACGCCGTGCGTCGCCGTGCTGCCTGCCGGCGATCCGCTCGCGGCGCAGCCGCGCATCGCGTTGCGCGATCTCGCACGCCGTCGCATCGTGACGGTCGCGAACCGCCACCGGCTGCGCCAGCGGATCGATGCGGCATTCGCGGCCGCGCGGGTCGATGCACGCGTATTCATCGAAACCAATGCGTCGCTGAATGCGGTGATGGCCGCGCGTGCGGGCATTGGAATCGGCATCGTCGATCCGGCGACGGGCGCGGCGCTGCCGGTGGAGGGTGTCGTCTCGCGCCCGCTCGATGTCGACATTCCGTTCGCATTCGGCGTCGCGACGCCGGCAGGCAAGGCACGCACGTCCGCCATCGATGCGCTGCTCGACGCGCTGCACCGTACGACGCACGCACTGCTCGACGACGTGATCTTTCACGACGCCGCCGCACACGACGCGCTGCTGCGCGGCGACCGGCTGCGCGCCGGGCGCGCACCGCGCGGCGCAGCCGGCACGACGCGTGCACGCCGTACACGCCCGGAGGCCGCATGACAACGACGACGCCCGATAAATTGCAGGCACTCGAAGCCCGGCTCGCGCAAGACCTGCGCTGGCTCGACCTGCCGGCTCCATCGTGGGTGCCGCCGCGCGAGGCCGACGGCACACGCGTGCTCGACGTCGCGATCGTCGGCGGCGGCATGGCCGGGCTTGCGGCTTCAGCCGAACTGCGCCTGCTCGGCATCGACAACCAGTGCGTGATCGACCGCGCGCCGGCCGGCTACGAAGGGCCGTGGGTCACGTTCGCGCGAATGGACACGCTGCGCTCGCCGAAGCAGCTCGCGGGGCCCGCGCTCGGATTGCCCGCGCTGACGTTCCGCGCGTGGTTCGAAGCACAATACGGCCGCGACGCCTGGGACGCGCTCTACAAGATTCCGCGCACGCAATGGATGGACTACCTGCGCTGGTACCGGCGCGTGCTCGACCTGCAGGTGCGCAACGACACCACGCTCGTCGCGCTGCGCCCGTGCGACGACGGCCTGCTCGCGCTCGACGTGCGCGGCAACGGCGAAGCGCAGACCCTGCTCGCACGGCACGTGGTGCTCGCCACCGGCCGCGACGGGCTCGGCGGCCCGTACGTCCCGCCCGTCGCGCAACGCGCGCCGCGCACGCGCTGGGCCCATTCGTCCGAGCCGATCGATTTCGCGGCACTCGCGGGCAAGCGTGTCGGCGTGGTCGGCGCGGGCGCATCCGCGTTCGACAACGCGGGCACCGCGCTCGAAGCCGGCGCCGCACGCGTCGACCTGTTCTTCCGCCGCGCGGACATTCCGCGCATCAACAAGCTGACGGGCATCGGCAGCCCGGGCCTCGTGCACGGCTACGCCGATCTCGACGACACGACGAAATGGCGCTTCATGCATTACGCGCTGACGTCGCAAACGCCGCCGCCGCGCGACAGCGTGCTGCGTGTGTCGCGCCACGCGCATGCGCATTTCCACGCGAACAGCCCGATCGAGACGCTCGCCGGGCACGCGGACGGACTCGATGTGACGACGCCGCGCGGGCGCTACACCGTCGACTTCCTGATCTTCGCGACCGGCTTTCATTCGGACTGGACGACGCGCGCGGAATTCGCGTCGTTCGGCGCGCAGGTGCGGCGCTGGAAGGATCGCTACCGACCGGAGCCGGGCGCGTGGATCGACGAGCTCGCCGAGTCGCCCGATCTCGGCCCCGCGTTCGCGTTCCAGGAACGCGAGCCCGGCGCGTGCGCGGCCATCACGCGGATCCACTGCTTCAACCATGCCGCGAGCCTGAGCCACGGCAAGCTGTCCGGCGATATCCCGGCCATCAGCGCGGGCGCCAAGCGGCTCGCGTGCGGGATTGCGAGCCGGCTGTTCGACGCGGACCGCGATCGCCACTACGACGCGCTCGTCGCATATGCGAACGCCGAACTGCAGGGCGACGAATGGCACGACGCCGACGCATGAGCGCGCGTCCATCGATCACATTGACGACGAAGGGAACCCGAAACGATGACTGAATCCATCACGCCGGCCGCTGCGCCGGACACGATCGACGCGGTGGCCGGCCTGCGCGAAGGCGACGCCGTCGCCGCGCTGCGTCGCGCACGCGACAAGGTGCTGCTCCATACGCGGCTGAGCGAAGCGGCGCTGTTCGATCCCGCGTTGCCCGACCTTTCGTTGATCGAACGACTGCACGCGGCGCGGTATGTTGCAGAAAAATCGAACGCTCGCGTGCTGGCAGACACCTATCGCGCACGACTGGTCGATGCAGGCGGCACGCTCGACGATATCGCCCGCGCGGACGCCGATGCATTCGACACGTTGCCCCGCCGCATCGGCGCGATCCTGACGCATGCACGCCTGCTGACGCGCTCCCCGGTCGATGCACGCCCGTCCGATCTCGACGCGCTGACGTCGGCCGGACTCACGACGCCCGCGATCGTCGCGCTGTCGCAGCTCGTGGCATTCGTTGCGTATCAGTTGCGCGTCGCGGTGGCCGCGCAGGCGCTTCAGGCACGGGCTGCAACGGAGGCCGCATGACGACGACCACTCACGGCTTCACGTCCGACACGCTCGGCTGGCGTGCATGGCTCGACACCGTGTCGCTCGATGCCGCGACGCCCGATCAGCTGGCCGTGCTCGAAGCGAGCCACCCGCAGGCGAAGACGTCCGACTATTACCTGCTGCTCGTCCATCTTCCCGAGATCCTGCGGCAACGCTCGGGCGTATTCAACGCAATCATGTACGGCCCCGGCGGACTGTCGCGCGCGGAGCGCGAACTGGCGAGCACGGCCGTGTCGCGCGTGAACGGCTGCGTGTACTGTGCGTCCGTGCATGCACAGCGCTTTACCCAGCTCGCGAAGCGCACCGACGCGATCGAGCAGGTGTTCGACGATCCGGCGACGGCCGGCACGACGGCGCGCGAACGGGCGATCATTGGCTATGCGATTGCGCTGACGGAGCGGCCCGATGCGGTCGATGCGAGCGATATCGCCGCACTGGAAGCCGAAGGGCTGACGCATGAGGAGATTCTCGACCTGTCGCACGCGGTCGCGATCTTCGCGTGGGCGAACCGGTTGATGCTGACGCTGGGCGAGCCGGTGTTTCCGGAGCTGGCGGCCAGCGCCTGACGCCCGGGCAAACCGAACCGGTACGCAGGCTGACGCAGGCGCCGCCTGCCCGCGTCACGCCTTGTGCGTCGACAGCAAAATACTCGTCTCGGTATTCGCGATCCCGTCGATCAGACGGATCGCGCCGAGCACGCGATCGAAGTGCTCGAGCGAATCGGCATGCAGCTCGGCGACGAGATCCCAGCGCCCGTTGGTGCTGTGGATCGACGCGACGTTCGGATGCCCGCGCAGCACTTTCACCACTTCCGCGCCGCGATTGCCCTGCACGGCGATCGACATCAGCGCGCGGATCCGGTGCCGTTCGGCCGCCGGCTTGAGCCGCACCGTATAGCCGACGATCACGCCGTGCTTCTCCAGCCGCGTCAGCCGGTTCTGCACGGTCGCGCGCGCGACGCGCAATTCCTTCGCCAGCGCGACGACGGGCAGTCGCGCGTTGTCGCGCAGCAGCGCGATGAGCTGCCGGTCGACGTCGTCGAGCGTGATCATGAACAAGCCTTCCTGTTGAACGTGAACCGGCCGCCAGCGTGCCGTAACCTTTGCATTCCAACGCGCGTAACCTGGTCAAATTGCCATAAATGGCCAGCAATTTGCCAAGTCTATCGATAAATCTGCCACTTTTGCCGCCTTTTTGTTGGCGCGACTCGCGGAAATAATGGTTCTATCGACCGGCGCGACAGGCCGCGCCGCCGCTTTCCAGGAAGCCGGGACGCGCGCCCGGGCATCGCCCGGTCGACCAGAACGCCAGGGACACCCGTACCGGCACTGAGAATTTGCAAAGCATGGGACCCGAGTAAGCGCTAAAGCGCTAACTCGGGTCGACAGGAGACAGACGCATGACCCGCTTCCTCGACGTTCCCGCCACCGCCAGACTGATCGCCCAAACCGGCGTCACGACGTTCCTCAGCGAGCTCGTCGACACGCTGCGCGCCGATTACCTGCAGTGGGCCGATTTCGACAAGTCGCCGCGCGTCGCGTGCCACTCGCGCAACGGCGTGATCGAACTGATGCCCGTCGCGAACGCGTCGCTGTTCGCGTTCAAGTACGTGAACGGCCACCCCGTCAACGCCACGCGCGGGATGCACACGGTGATGGCGTTCGGCGCGCTCGCCGAAGTCGATACCGGCTACCCGCTGCTGCTCGCCGAACTCACGCTGACCACCGCGTTGCGCACGGCCGCGACGTCGGTGCTCGCCGCGCAAGCCCTCGCCCGCCCCGATTCGCACACGATGGCGCTGATCGGCAACGGCGCGCAGAGCGAATTCCAGGCGATCGCGTTCCACACGCTGCTCGGCATTGACGCAATCCGCGTGTTCGACGTCGATCCGCACGCGACCGACAAGCTCGTGCAGAACCTCGCCGCGTACCCCACGTTGCGCGTGGTGCGCGCCGCGTCGACCGCCGACGCCGTGCGCGGCGCCGACATCGTGACGACCGTCACCGCCGACAAGGCGTACGCGACGATCGTCACGGCCGACATGATCGAACCCGGCATGCACCTGAACGCCGTGGGCGGCGATTGCCCGGGCAAGACCGAACTCGAGGCGGGCGTGCTGCAGGCAGGCCGCGTGTTCGTCGAATTCGAGCCGCAATCGCGCATCGAGGGCGAGATCCAGCAGATGCCGGCCGACTTCCCCGTCACCGAGCTGTGGCGCGTGCTGCAGGGCGAAACGACCGGCCGCGAACGCGCGGATGAAGTCACGGTGTTCGACTCGGTCGGCTTCGCGCTCGAGGATTACTCGGCGCTGCGCTACCTGTATGCGCTCGCGCAGCAGCACAACGCAGGCGTCGAGATCGCGCTGATTCCGCCGGCCGTCGACCCGAAGAACCTGTTCGCGCTGATCGACGACCCGGCCGCGATCGCGCAGGGTCATGTGGCGTACGCGACCGAAGCCGTCGCCGCGCTCGCACGCTGACCGTCATCCCCGGGCGGCCCGTGCGCCGCCCGGCCCCGTTGCCTTTCGCTCCTGCCTTCCATGAATCTCGTAT
Organism: Burkholderia sp. 4NA327C6; assembly: GCF_005502655.1. Taxonomy (NCBI): domain Bacteria; kingdom Pseudomonadati; phylum Pseudomonadota; class Betaproteobacteria; order Burkholderiales; family Burkholderiaceae; genus Burkholderia; species Burkholderia sp. 4NA327C6. The sequence continues at coordinate 93,306 of NZ_SCNZ01000015.1, forward strand.
CGATCCAGGCGCCGGCCGCCGTCGTGATGATCCGGCCGCACCGCTTCCTGCCGAACCCGCAGACCGCGGCCGACAACGCGTTCCAGCGCACGTCCGGCGCTGAAGGCGCGCACGGCGCGGCATCCGTGTCCGCGGCCGCGCGCGACGAAGTCACGGCCGCCACGCAGGCGCTCGCCGATGCAGGCGTGCGCGTGCACGTGTTCGACGACCACGGCGAGCGCGACACGCCCGATTCCGTGTTCCCGAACAACTGGTTCTCGACGCACCCGGGCGGCCACGTCGCGCTGTATCCGATGTTCAGCGCGAACCGGCGTCGCGAGCGGCGCGCCGACATCGTCGAGATGTTGAAGGCCGAATATCGCGTGCAGGACGTGATCGACTACTCGGGCCTCGAATACGACGACGTGTTCCTCGAAGGCACCGGCGCGATGGTGCTCGACCACGTCGCGCGGATCGCGTACACCGCGCGTTCGCGCCGTGCCGATCCGGTCGCGCTCGAACGCTTCTGCACGAACTTCAATTTCGAGCCGATCTGCTTCGATACGGCCGATGCCGACGGGCGGCCGATCTATCACACGAACGTGATGATGAGCGTCGCGACCGAGTTCGCGATGGTCGGCCTCGAACTCATTGCCAACAGCCGCCGTCGTGAAGAAATCGCGCAACGGCTCGCCGAAACGGGCCGCACCGTGATCGCGCTCGATGCATCGCAGATCGCGAATTTCGCGGGCAATACGCTGGAATTGTCGGGCGAGGAAGGGCGTGTGCTCGCGCTGTCACGGCGCGCGTACGACTGCCTCACGCCGGTGCAGCGCGCGACGATCGAGCGATCCGCACGGCTGCTGCCGCTCGACGTGCCGACGATCGAACTGGCCGGCGGCTCGGTGCGCTGCATGCTCGCGGGGATTCATCTCGCGCGGCGGGCGGCCGCGCGCGATGTATCGGAAATCGAATCGGTGGAACGGCAGCGCGAAGCGGTTTCGCCTGCCTGAAGGAAACGGCGGTCACGCCGCGCATTGACCGACACAACCGGATGCTTCGTCCTGCGAACGAGGCCGAAGCATCCGTTCCGTGACTTCCGTCACCCGGCGAGCAGCTTCAACCCGGCCGGCAGCGTTTCGCCGAACACGCGCACCGTGTCGGCTTCGTCGAACGCAATCGCCTCGCGCACCATGTCGATCCAAGCCGCCGATGCATTCGCGGCCGACAGGCGCTTGATCACGGCCTCGCGTGTGTCGTCCGGCAGGTCGCGCGAACGGTCTCCGGTCATCCGGGCAATCTGGGCAGCCGCGAACGCGGCCGGTTCGACCTGTTTCCAGTCGAGCGCGAACAGCGCATCGAGCCAGCCGTTGGCGACTTCGGCCGGCACGACACTGTGCGCGCTGCCGTAGAACGGCCGACGCGCGCCGATGCGCCCAAGCGCCCACGCACACAGTGCCCGCTCGCCCGGCTTCTGCAATTGCGCAATCAGCCGCTCGGCCAGCTCGACCTTGCGCTCGACGGGCAGTCGCTCGAGCGACGCGGAGAGCCGCGTCATATCCGCCGGCCCGACCTTGCCCGGATCAAACGGCAGCTTGCGCCGCTTGTCGTCGGTCGGTTCGAGGAATGCGATCGCGTCACGCACCTGCGTCTGCGCATCGTCGTCGAGGCCGCCGGCCACGCGCCGCCACAACGTCCACCACTCGGACCACACCTGAGCGTCGGTCACATACTGGATGCCGTCGTCGAACAGCGGCCACAGCTGCTCGATGCGCCATGCATCGAGCGGATGCCCGAACCCCGGGCGCAGACAATAGCCGGCGAGGTTCAGCCACGCACGTTCGTGATCGGCCGAGCGCCGGCGCCGCCGCGCGCGCGCGAGCAACGCATCGAACAATTCACGCGCGAGCGCGACGTCCCACTCCTCCCGAGCGCCGAGCACCTGTTCGAGCTGCGCGCGCAGCCGGCGCGTGTCTTTCGGCGTGACGCCGGCGGCCTTGCTGCCGAACGAGCGCTCGATCAGTTCGAGCGCCTGGTCGAGCCGCGGATGCCGCGCGGGCGCAGCGTCGTCGCCCTGCGCGGGCGCATCGCCGCGCAACTGGAATTCGAGCCGCCAGCGGCGCGACGCATCGTCGGTCGCGATGCAGTGCATTTCGAGCGTGCCGACCTCGGTCAGCGACGCGGTGAGCTTCACCGGCGTTTCGCGCGCGTCACCGCCTGCCTTCGCGTCGACGACCGTCGCGATCGGCGGCAGCCGCACGAAATCGCCGCTGTCGAGATCGACGAGATCGCCGGGCCGGTAGGCGGTGTCGGCCACCGTCGACACAAGGTGGAAACGCACCGGCTGCCCGAGCTGAAGCGCGAACGTGCGATCGTCGAGCCGGATCTCGTGGCCCTCCTCCGCGCCGCGCGGCAGCAGGCACACGCCGCGCGCGGCCGCGCCTTCGGCACCATCGTCGAGCACGAGGAAGTAGCTGCGCGCGGAACCGCCGCCGATACGCGGCGCATGCCCGGCGCGCGCGAGCCCGTAGGCCACCGCGCCGCGCGCGACCGCCACGTCGGGATGCGCGTTGTGCAGCACGTCGAGCGGCGCGCCGCGCCACGCGCCGAGCGTCTGCGCGAGACGGCCGGCGAGCGCGCCCGCGCGGAACACGCCACCGTTGAGCAGCAGCGTGTCGGGCAGCGGGCCTTCCGCATGCCGGCTCAGGAACGCGGCGATGTGCCGCGTGACGGCCGCGTCGCTCGCATAGGGCAGCCCGAATTCGACGATCGCGGCGCGCGCACGGCGCGGCAGTTCGCCGGCTTCGACCTGCGGAAAGAACCCGTCGACGACGATCTGCTCGACTTCCTGCCGCGTCAGCTCGGCAGAGCGCGCGCCGCCGACGAGCTTGCTGCCCGCGCCGAGCAGCGTGACGTTGACGGAGTCAGGCGCATCGTCGCCGAGCAGCCGCTCCTTCGCGGCCCGGCAACGCTCGACGAGCTGCGACAGGCTCGCGGCGGACAGCCGCGTGCCGGGCTCGGTCAGCCGCGACTCGACCAGGCGCGCGAGCGCGAGGTCCATGTTGTCGCCGCCGAGCATCAGGTGATTGCCGACGCCGACGCGCGTGAAAGTCGGCTCGCCGTCGTCGCCCGGCGCGACATCGACGAGCGTGAGGTCGGTCGTGCCGCCGCCGACGTCGCAGATCAGCACGCGGCGCGCGGCGGCGAACGACTCGCGCAGCGTGTCGCGCTGGCCGTACAGCCAGTCGTAGAACGCGGCCTGCGGCTCTTCCAGCAGCCGCAGTGCGGGCAGCTTCGCGCGCTTGGCAGCCTCGACCGTCAGCGCACGCGCGCCGTCGTCGAACGACGCGGGCACCGTCAGGATCACGTCCTGTTTCGCAAGCGGTGCATCGGGAAAGCGCGCGTCCCACGCGTCGCGCACATGCGCGAGATAGCTCGCGCTCGCGTCGACCGGCGACACCTTGTCGACACCGTCGGCCGCGCCCCACGGCAGGATCGCCGCGAGCCGGTCGACCGACGCGTGCGACAGCCAGCTCTTCGCGCTCGTCACGAGCCGGCCCGGCACCTGCGCGCCGAGCGTGCGCGCGTAGCGGCCGATCACGGCCGGCGTCGCACCGGCCGCGCTCGCTTTCGCATGGGCCGCCCACGGCAGCCGCAGCGTATCCGGCGGCAGCTCGCTCGCCGCCGGGTGATAGCGCACCGACGGCAGCAGCGGCTGCGCGGCCACCGCGCCGGGGCCGACCAGTTGCTCGACGTCGAACACGCGGATCGCGTCGGAACCGGCCTCGACGTAGGCGACGACCGTATTGCTGGTGCCGAGGTCGATCCCGACCGTATAGCGCTTCATCGCGCTCAGGCGGCGCCGCGCACGTCGAACTCGACCTTCCAGCGCTCGTTCGTGCCGCTCGGGATCGCCTCGAGTTCGAGCGTGCCGGCTTCGGTCACGCGCGCATGCAGCTTCACGGGCACGACTTCACCGACCGTGCGCCCTTCGGCGGGCAGCGTCGCCTGGATTTCCTCCAGTTCCTGCAACTCTTCCGGCGACCAGTAGTCGAGCAGCGTGCCGACCTGGTCCTGGCGGCGCACCGACGAACCGAAGAAGCGGAACTGCACCGGTTCGCCGACGACGAGGCCGAACTCCTGCGGCGGCAGCGCCGCGTCCGAGCCTTCCTCCATCCCGAACGGCGCGACGCACAGCGCCTGCACCGGCGGCTCCAGCCCCGGCACCGCGGGCATCGCCGATTCGATCGCGACGTAGTACGCACGCGCCGTGCCGCCGCGAATGCGCACGCCACGGCCGCGCTTCACGTAGCCGTAATAAGCCGCGCCGCGCGCGACCGCGAGATCGAGATCCGCGCCTTCGAGCAGGCGGGCGGCCGGCGCGCCTTCGGCGGCGAGCCAGCCGTTGAGCGTATCGAGCACGCGCTGCGTGAGCAGCGCCGACTTGAACACGCCGCCGTTGAACAGCACGGCCGTCGGATGCAGGAACGTCGCGCCCTGCGGCAGCGTGCGCTGCACGCCTTCGAGCGAGTCGAGCGCTGCGACCTGGCGGCCGAGGAACGCGGCGAGATGGCGCGTGATGCCCGCGTCCTGCGCATACGGCAGGCCGAGCTGCGTCAGGCCGACGCGCGCGCGGCTCACCGGGCGCGCGGCTGCATCGACTTGCGGGAAGAAGCCTTCGAGGATCGTCTGCGTGAGTTCGGCGCGCGTCAGCTCGGTGCGGATCGAGCCGCCGATCAGCTTCGAGCCGCGGCTCGGCACGACGAGCGGCACCGCGTCGGTCGTCGGGTCGGACAGCAGCGTTTCCTTCGCGGAACGGCATGCGTACGTGAGCGCGCGCAGTTGCCACGGATCGGCCTGCGTGCCCTGCTGCGCGAGCTTGCGCGCGACGATATGCGCGAGCGCGAGGTCCATGTTGTCGCCGCCGAGCAGGATGTGCTCGCCGACCGCCACGCGATGCAGTTCGAGATTGCCTTCACGCTCGACCACCGCGATCAGCGACAGGTCGGTCGTGCCGCCGCCCACGTCGACGCACAGGATCAGGTCGCCGACCTGCACCTGCTTGCGCCAGCCGCCCTGGCTCTTCTGGATCCAGCTGTACAGCGCTGCCTGCGGCTCTTCGAGCAGCGTCATCCGCGAGTAGCCGGCGGCGCGGGCGGCCTCGGCCGTCAGTTCGCGCGCGGCCGGGTCGAACGATGCAGGGATCGTGACCGTCACGTCCTGGTCGGCGAACGGCGCATCGGGATGCGTGTGGTCCCATGCTTCGCGCAGGTGCGTCAGGTAGCGGATCGAGCTTTCCAGCGGCGACACGCGCGACACTTCCGGCGGCGCATCGCTCGGCAGGATCGCCGCGCGGCGATCGACGCCCGGGTGGCACAGCCAGCTCTTCGCGCTCGACACGAGGCGGATCGGCGTGCCGGCGCCGCGCGTGCGGGCCATTTCGCCGACCGCGAAGGCGCGCGAGGCCGTCCACGGCAGCGTCAGGTCGCCCTGCGTGAGTTCGCTTTCATGCGGCAGGTAGAGGAACGACGGCAGCAGGTCGCGCGACTCCAGCGCGCCGGGCGCGGTGAGCTGCGCGATCGGCAGCACCTGCTGCGTGATGGTTTCGCCGTCGCTCGCGGCGCTGTCGACGTACGACAGCGCGCAATGGGTCGTCCCGAGATCGATACCGATCGAATAGCGCGGATCGCTCACAGTTCCACCTCCGCCGGTGCGACGACCGAGGCGTCGTGGCTGCCCGTCAGCTTCGGCAGGCGCACGTCGGCGACCCGCCAGCCGCGATGGCTGACGGTGCCCGTGAACGGCGCGGCGCCGACCACGTTGCCCGTCACGCGCACGGCCGTCGCGTCGAAACCGGCCGGCAGCGTCACGCGGCTGCCTTCGGCTTCGTCGCGCACCGGCACGATCGTGAAGTGTTCGCGCAGCGCGGCACGGCAGCCGTCGTGCACGAGGCGCGCGGCCGCGCCGATGTCGGCGTCCGCGTAGCCGGCGATGTCTTCCTCGACGAAGTCGATGAAGCGCGCATCGCGCTGCAGCAGGCCGAGCAGTTGCAGCGCGGCCTGCGGGCTCGCTTCGCGCAGCTCGGGCGCCGGCGCCTTCACGGGCGCGGCGGCAGGCGCCGGGGCCGGGGCCGGGGCCGCGGCGGGGGCCGGCGCGACCGGGGCCGGGGCGCCATCGCGCACGCGCAGCACGCCGGCCGCGAACTCGCGGTTGCCGAGCACGGAGAAGAACGTGCCGACGGCCAGCGACAGCCGGCCGAAGAAGGACAGGTTGGATTCGGGCATGGGGTCTGGACTCCTGTGGGCTCGCGACATGGCGAGCGTTTCTTGCCTGGGCGCCCGGCGGCGGCGTGCGGAGTGCGCACTGCCGCCGCCCGGCGCGTGATTCGGTCGCGCCCTCGCGGGTGCGGAAAACCCGTATTTTGCCCTGTGGCGGGCGAACCGGGCAGAAGTTGGGGGACAGACCATCGCGGCGCGACGGTTTCGGCCGCGTCGGCGCGCGCGAACTGCGGCCGTGCTGCGCTGCGTCAGCGCGGCTTGCGCAGCCGCGCCGCCTTCGCTTCGAACTCGCGCAACAGCATGCCGAGCATGGCCGCGGGCTCGTCAAACAGCGCGCTTTTGTCGACGTGATCGGCAACACCTCCCGTTCAAATCTCCGAATGCTCGCGCACGAAATATTTCAGCATGGGCAAGAAGAAATCGTGTCCACCGATCAGCGCGATTTCTTTTTCAATATGAGATAGAAATCACATTCATCGAGAACCTGCGGCTCGGCGAACGCTGGGGCGTCAGCGTACTGCATTGCCCGTACTGCCACGGGTATGAAGTGAGCGTCCAGCGACTCGGCGTGCTCGCCATGCATCCGCTGTCGGTGCCACGTCGATGGCTTCTCCGCGCGATGTGCGGTTTAATGCTCGGCACATCCAGCATTAAGAGACATGAAATGCTCGACCTCGACGACCTTCGACTCGTCCGCGCGATCGGCACGTCGCGCTCGCTGGCCTCGGCCGCGCGGCTGCTCGATCTCACGCCGCCCGCCGTCACGATTCGCCTGCAGCGGATGGAAGCGCGCTTGAACGCACGGCTCGCCGTGCGGCAGTCGAAAGGAATCGCGTTGACCGACGAAGGGCAGCGGCTGTACCAGGAAGCCGTCGACATCCTCGAGCGCGTGGAGGCGCTGCCGGTCAGCATTGCAGGCGACCACGGCGACGTGCAGGGCACGCTGCGCGTCGTCGCCCCGCTCGGCTTCGGCAGAAAGTACGTCGCCCGGATCGTGCGCGACCTGCAATGCGCGCATCCGAAACTGGAAATATCGCTCCATCTGTCGGAGAGCCCGTTGACCAGCGCGTCGGGCGCCGACGTGGTCGTTCACGTCGGCAGCCTCAAGTCGTCGTCGTGGATCGGGTATCCGCTCGCGCCCAACGAACGCTTCCTGTGCGCGAGCCCCGGCTACGCACGCCGCATCAAGGAACTGAACCATCCGTCCGACCTGGCCCGCTACGACTGCCTGTGCCTGCGCGAGAACGACGAGGACATCCCGCGCTGGCGCTTCTCGCAAGGCGGCGACGTCAAGGGCGAACCGCGCCGCGCCGCCGTGATCCGCGTGAGCGGCGCGCTGTCCTCGAACGACGGCACCGTCATCACGGAATGGGCGCTCGCCGGGCTCGGGATCGTCGAGCGCTCCGAGTGGGACGTCGCACCGCTGCTGGCGAACGGCAAGCTCGTGCGGTTGCTGCCCGACTGGCACCTGCCGCCCGCGCCGGTGACGGCGCTGCTGCCGTCGCGCACCGGCCGTTCGGCGCGGCAACGGGTGTTTCTCGAAGCCGCGACGCGGTTTCTCAGCCCGCCGCCGTGGCGCCACAACGCATGAGCGGCACTGTGCATCCACGCGCATCCCCGCGATCCAGTTGATTAAACAGCGTTTAATGCCGGATTAGCCACGCGTTAAACACGCCACCCATCGACGCCTCTACGATGCTCACATCGGCAACCTTCCGAGGCAACGCATCGTGGACCTTCACACTCTCAACACCCCGGCCGCCCTGATCGACGTCGGCCGCATGCAGCACAACATCGGCCGCATGCAGGCGCACCTGGACGCGCTCGGCGTCCGGTTCCGGCCGCACGTCAAGACCACCAAAAGCACGCAAGTCGTCGATGCCCAGATCGCGGCAGGCGCGCAGGGCATCACGGTGTCGACGCTCAAGGAAGCCGAACAGTTTTTCGCGCACGGTATCCGGGACATCGTCTACGCCGTCGGCATGGTGCCCTCGAAGCTGGGCCAGGCGCTCGCGCTGCGCCGGCAGGGTTGCGACCTGAAACTCGTCGCCGACAGCCTGCCGGCCGCGCACGCGATCGCCGAATTCGGGCGCGCGCACGGCGAGCGCTTCGAAGTGTGGATCGAGGTCGACGTCGACGGCCACCGCTCGGGGATTCCGCCCGACGCCGACCTGCTGATCGACGTGGGCCGCGCACTGGCCGACGGCGGGACGGTGCTCGGCGGGGTGCTCGCGCACGCGGGCTCCAGCTACGAATACAGCACGCCCGACGCGCTGGCGGCGATCGCCGAGCAGGAACGCAGCCGCACCGTGCGGGCGGCGGAGCGCCTTCGGGCGGCCGGCCTGCCCTGCCCGGTCGTGAGCATCGGTTCGACACCCACTGCCCTCGCGGCGGAACATCTCGAAGGCGTCACCGAAGTGCGCGCCGGCGTGTACGTGATGTTCGACCTCGTGATGCACAACATCGGCGTGTGCGACCTGTCCGACATCGCGCTGTCGGTGCTGACCACCGTCATCGGGCACCAGGAAGAGAAAGGCTGGGCGATCGTCGACGCAGGCTGGATGGCGATGAGCCGCGACCGCGGCACGCAGCGCCAGGCGCACGACTTCGGCTACGGGCAGGTTTGCACCGAACACGGCGACGTGCTCGGCGACTACCTGATGAGCGCCGCCAACCAGGAGCACGGGATCGTGTCGCGCGCGGGCACACCCGACGCCGGCATCGCGCAGCAGTTTCCGATCGGCACCCGCCTGCGCATCCTGCCGAATCACGCATGCGCCACCGGAGCGCAGCATCCCGAGTATCAGGCGATCGGCGAAGACGGCGGCGCGCAGACGTGGCCGCGCTTCTACGGGTGGTGAGCAAAACCGCGCCCCTGCGCCGCCCCGTCGATTCATTGACTATTTGTCCAAATCTGGACAAAATTTAAACCACCCCGATTTGCCTGGCGCCGAGCGCGCTTGCCTGAACATGCCGACAGACGACCGACTCCTGCTTCTCGACCGCGATGCCGTCGCGCCCGCCCTCCAGGCCGCGCAAGTGACCGCGGCCGTTCGCGAAGCCTTCGTGCTGCATAGCCAGCGGGCCGGACGCGTGTTCCCGGTGGTGCGCGAGAAACTGCACACCGGCGGCGTGTTCGGCATCAAGTCGGGCGATGTCGCGAATCAGGACCTGCTCGGTTTCAAGGCAGCCGGATTCTGGCCCGGCAACCGCGGGCTCGGCGGCGAACCGCATCAGGCCACCGTCGCGCTGTTCGACCCGGCCACGGGCCGGCCGCTGTGCATCATGGACGGCAATGCGATCACCACCGCGCGAACCGGTGCCGCCGGCGGACTCGGGCTGCAACTGCTCGCGCGTCGCGACAGCGCGCGAATCTGCTTGTTCGGCACCGGCGTGCAAGCGCGCGTCCAGCTCGACTACGCACTCGGGCTGCTGCCGCAACGGTGCACCGTGCAGTACGTGACCGTCAGCGGCGAGCCCGACCCGGTGTTCGAATCCGCCTTCCGGGAACGATGCACGATCGGCGTGGCGCGCGACCGGAACGACGCGGTGGCCAACAGCGACGTGGTCATCACGGCAACGCCCGGCGGCGGCCCGCTGTTCGATGCGGATGCGGTCAGGCCGGGCACCCACCTGACCTGCGTGGGCACCGATACCGCCGGCAAGCGCGAGCTGCCGGCAGGCGTGCTGGAGCGCGCGCGCATCGTCGTGGACGATCACGACCAGGCGCGCAGCATCGGCGAGTGCCAGTGGGCGCCGGATTTGCCACGCACGGAAATCGGTGACATCCTCGCGGGATCCGCGACGGTCGACCGCGCGCCGCGCGAGATCACCGTCTTCGACATGACCGGGCTCGCGCTGCAGGACCTGACCGTCGCACGCTTCCTGTATCGGCAGGCCCTCGAAAACGGCACCGGACTCTCCATTTCGTGGCCCTGGTAAACGAAATTCCCCGTCAACCTCCATGCGTCTCACCCAAGTTTCCGCGCTCTCGTTCGACCTGGACGACACCCTGTGGCCGTTCGGGCCTTCCGTCGTACGGGCCGAAGGGGAGCTGCGCACGTGGCTGATCGAGCACGCGCCCGGGACCGAGCACGTGCTGCCCACGCAGCAGGCGCTCAGCGACTTGCGTGAGGAATACGAACGATTGTGCCCCGACCTCGCCGGCGACTTCCGTGCGATGAGAATCGGCTCGATCCGGCTTGCGCTGGAGCGGGCGAACGAAGATGTCGCGCTCACCGACCGGGCGTACGCAGCCTTCTATGCCGCACGCAACCGGGTCGAATTCTATGACGATGCGCTGCCGGCGCTCGCGTGGTTGAGCGCGCGGTTTCCGTTGATCGCGGTGACCAACGGCAACGCGGATCTGCGGCTGACCGGCGGCGGCGAATTCTTTCGTGCGACGCTCAGCGCGCAGGCGTTCGGCGTCGCGAAGCCGGAGCCCGGCATCTTCCATGCGGCGGCGCAGGCGCTCGACGTGCAGCCGGCGGAACTGCTGCATGTCGGCGACGATTACCACCTCGATATCGTCGGCGCATTGAATGCGGGGCTTCAGGCGGCGTGGGTGGTGCGCGATACGCATCCGGAAGCGGAGCGCGTGCAGCAGCAGGCCGCGACACCGCACGTCACGCTCAGCGACCTGTCGATGCTGTGCCGCATGCTCGGCGGGCCTGACGACGTGGCGTGAGCACTTGCGTGCGCCGCGCTCGCGACGCACGCTTCACCATCCTGAAGCGCGGCGCGACTGCCGCTCGCCGAGCGCACACGCGTAACGGTCGGCCATGCCGATGCAACGCATGACCGGCCGCCGCCCGTTCACGCCGCCTTGCGCGCGTCCGCGATCCGCTGCGGCGCCTTCGGCCGCGCATACAGCCGTTCAAGATACGCACGCAACTGCGGAAACGATTCGATCAGGTTGCACTCGCCGGCCCAGTCGATCAGGTAAGCCGTCACGCAATCGGCCACCGTCAGCGTGTCGCCGACGATGAACTCGCGGCCTTCGAGATGCTTGTCGAGGATCGCGGCCATCGTCCTGAAATCCTCGCGCGCGAGCTCGATATCGGCCGGCGAGCGCTTCTCCGGCGGATAGATGAACGCGTGCCGCGTGATCCGCCACAGCGGCTGCTCGAGCTCCGTCACCGCGAACATGACCCACCGGTAAGCCTGCGCCCGCAGCGCCGGATCGACCGGCAGCAGCGCCTTCTGCGGGTACTTGTCCGCGAGATACAGCACGATCGCGGCCGACTCGGGAATCACGAGATCGCCGTCCACCAGCACGGGCACCTTGCCGGCCGGATTGAGGCGCAGGAATTCGGGCCGCTTGTGTTCGCCCTGGAGCAGGTTCACCGAGATGAACTCGAAATCGGCATCCAGTTCCTTCAGCCCCCACAGCGCGCGTTGCGAGCGGGTGCCGGCAAATCCGTAAAGCTTCATCGCCAGTCTCCATCCAGAATGTCGGGAAAGCTTCCGCCTGCAGGCCACGGCGCATCGCCGATACACGACGCGTGGCCGCGCCCGTCGCTCACGCGCCGGGAATCGCCAGCACCGGCATCACGTCGACCGCCACCCCCGGGAACAGCGTGAAATGCGGATGGCCTTCGAACAGCGCGGCCGCGGCTTCATGCGAGGCTGCCCGCACAACGGTGAAGCCGCTCATCGCGTTCGCCGTGTCCTTGATGCCGGCGGCATCGACGGTCTTCGTCTTGCCGAGCGGCCCGCCCATCTCGACGATCGCGTCGCGATGCCGGTCGACCCACGCATGCCATGCGGCGATGCCGTCGCGCTCGCGCGTGCGCCGTTCCTCGTCCGGCAGCGCGATCCACGCTTTCATGGCCGGGCTATCCTTGGTCCCGAGAAATACCGCGAGATACAACTGCTGTTGAGCACTCATGCTGTCTCCTCCGGTGACGGGCGCGACGGGCTGCCGCGCCTCGACCTTGACAAGATAGGTTGATATCAACACAATTGCAACATGGCACGAAAAGAAAAGCTCCCTTTCGAAACGACGCTGATGGTGCGCGATTGCTGCCTGTGCCTGCACATGCAGCGCGCGGCGCGTAACCTTGCGCGGATCTTCGACGATGTGCTGCGCCCGCTGGATCTCACCAACGGCCAGTTTTCGCTGCTGATGTCGCTGAACCGGCCCCGGCCGGCGCCGATGAAATCGGTCGCGTCGCTGCTCGCGATGGACCGCACCACGCTCACGGCCGCGCTCAAGCCGCTCGAGCGGCGCGGCCTGGTCACGATCGTCCAGGATCCGGACGACCGGCGCAGCCGCCTGCTCGAACTGACGCAGGCCGGCCACGACCTGCTGGCCGAAGCGTTTCCGCTGTGGCAACAGACGCATGCCGAGATCGAACGGCCGTTCGCGCCGGGCGAAGTCGATCAGTTGCGCGGCCAGTTGCGCGCGCTGTCGGTCGATCCGGCCGCCCGCGATTGAACCGGGCCGGCGCGCGGATCGCTGCGGCCAGGCGGCTTACTTCCGGCCCTTCTTCGGCAACAGCAGTTGCGCGAATTCCTGCAGGAAGGCCACGGGCCCATGCGCATGCAGCGCCTGCCCGCTGCTCAGCGCGCCGTCGATCACGGTCGCGAGCCGCAATGCGAAGGTTTCCGGCTCGTCGACGCCGATCGCCCCCGCCAGCTCGGCCAGCCGGCGCCGGAGTTCCTGCTTGTGCGCGACGGCCACCTTGCGGGCCGGATGGTTGCCGTCCGCGTATTCGGCGGCGATGTTGATCTGCGGGCAGCCGCGATAGCCGGGGCGCGCAATGCGCTCGCCGATCCATTGCAGCTGCGCATCCAGTTCCTCGCGCGGCGTGCGCCGGTACTGCGCGGCCACCGCATCCCAATGCGCCCAGAAATCGGCGTCCTCGCGCAGCAGGAACGCTTCGATCAGGTCGTCCTTCGTCGCGAAGTGACGATAGAGGCTCGTCTTCGCCACGCCGGCCTGCGCGACGATCAGGTCCACGCCGACCGCGCGCGTACCCTCCCGATAGAACAGCTCGGCGGCCGTTTGCAGAATGCGTTCGCGCGTATCGGGCGCGCTCCCTGGTGACCCTGTTTCCTTTTTCATCCCGACCCGGCCTTGCCGGCCGCCCACTCCCGCAACAGTGAAGCGATCATAGCACCGCGTGCTTGACGACGCTACAGGTCTGTACTATAAAACAGACCGTTCTGTAGCGGAGTGGATCATGGGTGATCGAATGACGGTTGCAGTCTATGGCGCCACGGGCCACACCGGGCGGTTCGTCGTCGCGGAGCTGGCGCGGCGGGGCCTGCAGGCGATCCGCATCGGGCGCGATGCCGCGCGGCTCGCGAAGACCGGCGGCGACGCGACGCTCGCGCGCGTCGCCGCGATCGACGATTCAGCCGCGCTCGACGCCGCGTTGCGCGGCGCGGCGGCGGTGATCAACTGCGCAGGCCCGTACCTCGATACCGCGTTGCTGCTGGCCGATGCCGCGCTGCGGGCCGGCATCCCCTATCTCGACCTGACGGCCGAGCAACCGTCGGTGCTGGCGCTGGCCGAACACTGCGATGCGCGGGCGCGCGCCGCGGGCGCGACGCTCGTGCCGGCCGCGGCGTTCTACGGCGGCCTGGCAGACCTGCTCGTCACGGCCGTCGTCGACCCGAACCGGCCGATCGAGCGCGTCGATATCGCGACCGGGCTCGACAGCTGGCACCCGACGCACGGCACGCGCGTGACGGGCGAACGCAATCGCGCGGTGCGGCTCGTGCAGAAGGACGGCAAGCCGGCACCGGTGCCGTCGCCCGCACGCGAACGCGCATGGCCGTTTCCGCCGCCGATCGGCCGCGTCGGCGTGACGCTGCTGCCGTTTTCGGAAGTGATGACATTGTCGCGTCACCTGCGCATCGATACGATCGAATCGTGGCTCGCCACCGTCGCGCTGCGTGACGTGCGCGATGCCGCCACGCCGCCGCCCGAGCCGACCGACGAAATGGGCCGCTCGGCGCAGCAGTTCGCGATGGACGCGATCGTCGTGCAGGGCGGCACGACGCACCGCGCGACGGCGCTCGGGCGCGACATCTACGCGGTCAGCGCACCGATCATCGTCGAGGCAGCCGTACGCCTGATATCCGGCCACACCGTGGCGTCGGGCGGTGTGCGCAGTCTCGGCGAGCTGTTCGATGCGCGCGATTTTCTCGCGGCGCTCGATACGGTGGCAGTATCGTTCGACACGACAACCGATCCGGTTTTCCACAAGGAGACGCAAACATGAGCAGCAATGAGAAAGGCGCGTATTTCCGTTCGCTTCACCGCGCGGGCCACCCGCTGGCGCTGTTCAACGTGTGGGACGCCGGCAGCGCGCGCACGGCGGCCGACGCGGGCGCCGTCGCACTGGCGACCGGCAGCTGGTCGGTCGCGGCGGCCAACGGCTTCGGCGATGGCGAGCAGATGCCGCGCGCGCTGATGATGGAGGTGCTCGAGCGGATCACGCGCGCGACGGACCTCCCCGTTACCGTCGATCTCGAAAGCGGGTACGGCGAGCGGCCGGAAGACGTCGCCGAAACGATCGCGCTCAGCATCAAGGCCGGCGCGATCGGCTGCAATCTCGAAGACAGCTTCCCGGCGACCGGTGAATTGCGTGACGTCGACACAGCGGCGGCCCGTCTCGCGGCAGCACGGCAGGCCGCCGATCGCGCGGGCGCCGACTACTTCATCAACGCGCGTACCGACGTGTTCTTCAACGCGCCGGCCGACACGCACGACGAGCGCCTGCTCGACGCCACGCTGGCCCGCGCACGCGCGTATGCCGCGGCCGGTGCCGACGGGCTGTTCGTGCCGGGGCTGAGCTCGCCGGCACTCATTCGCGCGTTGACAGCCGCGTCGCCGCTGCCGGTGAACGTGATGCGCGTCACGGAGACGCCGACGCTCGCCGACTTCGCGGAATACGGCGTGGCCCGCATCAGCCACGGGCCGTATCCGTACCTGCAGGCGATGAAGACGCTGGCGGAGATGGTCAGGCAAGGCGGCTGAGAGGTTTGCAAGGCGGACGGCGTCACGCGCGCACCGGACGATTACATCCCATGTAATTGGCGCACGACACGGCCGCTCCTACGCTTCGGGTGTCGCGCCGCCATTCCGGCGGCGCTCATCCCCCGGAGACATCATGTCCGCCTATCCGCTTCATACGATCGACTCGGCGCCGGCCGCATCCCGGCCCGTCCTCCAGCAGCTCCAGCAAACCTTCGGCATCGTCCCGAACATCGCAGCGGCCATGGCCGCTTCCCCGGTGCTGATCAACGGCTTCATCGGCCTGTTCGAGCGCGTGCACGCCAGCAGCCTCACCGAGCCGCAGATCCAGACGCTCCTGCTCACCAACGCGGTCACGAACGCGAGCGAATGGCCGGTCGCCTTCCATACCGCGCTTGCGCTGAAACAGGGTGTGACCCACGCCGACGTCGACGCGATCCGCCGCGGCGCCCTGCCCGGCGACGCGACACTGGCCGCGCTGTCGGCCACGGCACGCAAGCTGATCGACACCCGCGGCCGCCTCACCGACGCCGACCGGCAGTCGTTCCTCGACGCCGGCTTCAGCGACGAACAGTTGCTGGAAGTGATCGCGGTGGTCGCCGCATCGACGATCACGAACTACGTCGGCAGCGTGACGAAGCCCGCGCTCGAAGCGCCGTTCGACGCCTTCGCGTGGCATGCGAACGCCGCGTGAGTCCGATATAGTCGATCGCGTCCTTCACGGAACGCCCTGGGAGGCACGATGAACGCCAGCCGCCGCGAACCGCACGCGCCGCCGCACGAACTCGGCCAGTTGCTGCGCTACTGGCGCGACGTGCGCGGCGTGAGCCAGCTCGACCTGTCGCTCGACGCGGGTATCTCGCAGCGCCAGATCAGCTTCATCGAAAGCGGACGCAGCGTGCCGGGCCGCGACACGCTGCTGACGCTCGCGCAAACGCTGGACGTGCCGCTGCGCGAGCGCAACGCGCTGCTGCTCGCGGCCGGCTATGCGCCGGTGTATTCGGAAGCGCCATGGGATGCGCAGGAGATGCAGGGCGTGATCGGCGCGCTCGAACGGGTCGTGCGCCAGCACGATCCGTTTCCGGCGATCGTGATGGATCGCCACTGGAACGTGCTGATGACCAACGACGCGGCGCCGCGCTTCTTCAGCTGCTTCATCGACATGGCCGCGCGCGACGGCCCGCGCAACCTGCTGCGCCTGATGTTCGATCCGCACGGCATGCGGCCGTTCGTGGCCGACTGGGAGACGGTGTCGCGCAGCCTGCTGCAACGCGTGCATCGCGAAGCGGTCGGCCGCGTGATCGATGACGACACCCGGCAGTTGCTCGACGACCTGCTCGCGAACCCCGATGCGCCGCGCGACTGGAAAACGCCGCCGGTGCCGGCCGCCGCCCCGTCGCTGCCGGTCATTCCGATCGGCTTCGTGCACGAAGGTATCGTGCTGCGTTACTTCTCGCTGGTCACGACGGTGGGGACGCCGCAAAGCGCCGCCGCGCAGGAGTTGCGCGTGGAATGCATGTTCCCCGCCGACGATGCGACCGAAATGCGCCACCGGCAGTTGCTCGACACGCACGCACCGGTGCGCTGAGCGGCGGGCCGGGCGGCCCGCCGGTACTACGTCATTCCGCCAGCGCGGACACCACGCCGACGCGCTTCGGCACGCCGGTCACGATCGTCGCGACCGCAACGGCCAGCACGACGGCTGCCGCGACGAAGACGCCGGCTGCCCCGTTCGCGTCGAACACGACGCCGCCAGCTGCCGCGCCCGTCGCGATTGCAAGCTGGATCGCCGCGACGATCAGCCCGCCCGCGCTCTCGGCCTCATCGGGCACGGTGCGCGTGACCCACGTCGACCACGCGACGGGCACGCCGCCGAACGCCATCCCCCACAACGCGACGAGTACCGCGTCGATCATCGGCGCGCGGCCCAGCGCGACGAGCGCGACGCCGAGCACGACCATCAGCGCGGGCATCCCGATCAGCATCGGCCGCAACCGGTGTTCGAGCACACGGCCGGCGAGCGACGTGCCGACGAAGTTCGCGATGCCGTAGCCGAGCAGGATCGCCGACAGCCCGTTCACGCCGACGCCCGCGACCTGTTCGAGGAACGGCCGCAGGTACGTGAAGAACGCGAAGTGCCCGGTGAACACGAGGATCGTCGCGAACATGCCGAGGCCGACGGTCGGCCGGCGCAGCACGTCGATCAGCGTGCGCAGCCGCGTCGTGCCGCTCGGCGGCATCGACGGCAGCGTGAGGATCTGCGACACGAACGCGATGCCGCCGAGCGCGGCCGCGATCAGGAACACGTTGCGCCAGCCGATCAGGTGACCGAAGTAGCTGCCCATCGGCGCGGACGCGATCGTCGCGACCGCCACGCCGCTGAAGATGATCGACAGCGCACGCGGCACCATCGCGGTCGGCACGAGCCGCATCGCGGTGGCCGTCGCCATCGTCCAGAAGCCGCCGAGCGCGATGCCGAGCACGACGCGGCCGATCAGCAGCATTGCCAGGTTCGGCGCGAACGCGACCGCCAGGTTCGACGCAACGAGCAGCACCGAGAACACGAGCAGCACGCGCCGCCGGTCGATCGTGCGCGTCAGCGCCGAGATCAGCAGGCTCGTGACCAGCGCGACCGTCGCGGTGGCCGTGACGGCCTGCCCGGCCACGCCTTCGGTCACGCCGAGGCTGTCGGCCATCGGCGTCAGCAGGCTGGCCGGCAGGAATTCGGCCGTGACGAGCCCGAACACGCCGAGCGTCATCGCGAATACCGCGCCCCAGGCCGGTTCGCGGGGGGCCGCCGTCGAGGCGGCCGTGGAGGTTCCGGGATTCATGCGTGGTTCCGTGTCGGTTAGGGAAAGTACTGATGAGGGCGTATCGTAAGGAACCACGTCAGGACGGTCTATGACATACAATCCGTTCTTGTTGATCGTTCGTCCGAATCTCGATATGTCCGAGCCCCTGCTTCCGCCCATCCCCGATGTGCACGACCTCGTCAGCGAGCTGCTGCTGGGCATGCGCCTGAGCGGCGTCCAGTACCGCCGCATCCAGGTCGCGCGGCCGTTCGGGCTGAATTTCGGCCACGGGACGGGCCGCGCGCAGTTCCATTTCGTCGGGCGCGGGCCCGTGCTGCTGCGCGACGCGTCGGGCGCCACGATGCGGCTCGAAGCCGGCGACGCGATCCTGCTGCCGCGCGGCGGCATGCACGCGCTGCTGTCGGACCCCGATGCACCGTGCCGCGAGATCAACGGCTTCGAGGTCGCGAAGATCTGCGATACGGTCGCGTCGGTGGCGTCGGCCGGCGTGTCGCCCGCCCGTTGCGCGACGGCCGAGCCGGGCGCCGGCGATGCGCTGATCTTCAGCGCGTGCATGGAGCTCGATCTCGGCGGCATGCAGCCGCTCGTCGGCACGATGCCCGAGTTCATGCACGTCGGCACGCTGCTCGCGCGCTACCCGGAAATCCGCCCGATGCTCGACGCGATGGAGCGCGAAGCGTGCTCGGCGCGCGCGGGTTTCGCGGGCATCCTCGCGCGGCTGGCGGACGTGGTCGCGGCGTTCATCGTGCGCGGCTGGGTCGAGTGCGGATGCGGCGATGCGACGGGCTGGGTGCAGGCGCTGCGCGAGCCGAAGCTCGGCCGCGCGATCGTCGCGCTGCATCGCGACCCGGGCCGCAACTGGAGCGTGGCGGAACTCGCGACCGAAGCGGGCGTGTCGCGTTCGGTGTTCGCCGAACGCTTTCTCGCGGCTACCGGGATGACGCCGGTGCGCTACCTGACCGAGCTGCGGATGCGGCTCGCCGCGCAATGGATCACGCGCGACCACGAGACGATCGAGGCCGTCGCGTACCGGCTCGGCTACGGCTCGCTCGCCGCGTTCAGCCGCGCGTTCAAGCGCGTGGTGGGCAAGCCGCCGGGCGCCGTGCGCGCGGACGGCGACGTGCGGGTCGAAGCGTAATGCGTGACGTGGCGCGCGTCACGCTTCACGCGTGATGCCGGCCGCGGCCGCCACGCGTCGCCCCGATTGCCGTCACGCGTGACGGCAGCGCTCAGTCGCTGCGCGCGTCCAGCCTGTCGACCAGCGCCGTCGCGCACTGCACGGCAAGCGCCGCGCACTGCTCAGCATCGACGACCGCGCCGCTCGTCACGGTGCCTTGCACGATCCGGCCCAGCAATTCCTTCGAGAGATCGGCGATCTCGTGATCCCGTTCCGTCATGATGTCCCTCCTGCGCGTCGAGCGATCGCCTCGATGCGCTCACGTTCCCTGCCCGTTCAACGCCCTTTCGCCCGCACGACGATCTGCGCCTGGGTGTCGCGTTCGATGCGTTCGAGCGACGCGCGCAGCGCCGTGAATTCGTCCGCCGAACACACCTGACGGCCGAAATCCGCGGTCATTCGCCGCGTGACCTGCACGACGCGCGCGGCCGCGTCGAATACGTAATGCGACGTGAAGTCGACGAAGCGGTCGTGCACGGTCGTATCGGCCGGCAGGTCGGTCACCGCGACGTCCGCCGGCAGCGCGATCTGGCCGGTCTCGTCGAACGTGCCGCCGATGCAGCCCCACGGCTGCGTGCGCACGGGCTCGGCGAGCCAGTTCTCGACCTGCGTCGCGATGCCGCCCGTCAGGCTCGACAGCGCGGGCACCGCGGTCGTGCCGTCAGGCCACACGAAATGATCGAGCGTGCCCGACATCGTCACGTCGAACGGTCCGTCGGTCACGCGCCGGTCGCTGGTCGACAGTTGCGCGCGGCCGCGCAGGCTGCTTTGCCGCAGCCGGTTGTTCGCGAGCTGGGCGACGGAGTCGGGCGTCGCGCGGCGAAACAGGTTGCGCTCGAGCTCGGCCGTCCAGCCCTCGTCCTCGACGTACGCATGAAAACGCGTCGTGCCCGCCCCGGCCGCATCGATCTCGACCCGCGCAAGGCGGCCGCGCGGCTGCGTGGCCGGCGTGCGCGACAGCACGCCGGTGTCGACCAGCAGCGCGGGACGGTCCATCACGATCGGCGGCAGATAGCCGAATGCGATGCCGGCCGTCGTCGTGTCCGCATAACGCGCGAGATCGGGCAGCCACGTGATCGCGTGGTTGATCGCGCCGCCGCCGTAGCCGGGCACCGACGGCAGCGTGTAGACGGACCCGAGATTGAGCAGCACCGGCTCGCTGCGGATGCCGACCGCCGCGAGCAGCGCGCCGAACAGCGCGACATGATCCTTGCAGTCGCCGTAGCGGTTGCGCAGGATGTCCGTCACGCGATGCGGCGCGGCGGCCGTTTCGCCGAGAAACAGCCCGACGTAGCGGATGTTCGCCTGCACCCAGTCGTACAGGATGCGCGCCTTGTCGCGCGGATCGGCGGCGCCCGCCGTGAGCGCGCGCGCCAGCTGTGTAACGGCCGGATCGTCGGCGCCCGGATCGACGGCCGCGTTGCGATAGCGCGCGGCGAACGCCGCGTAGTCGGGCAGCGTCGACACGACGAGCCGGTCGCCGTAGGTCGCGTAGCCGACCGCGCCGCTTTCGATGCGGTCGTACGGGCCGTGCCGGTATTCGAATTCGTAGCGCGTGCGGCCGTTCGCAGTGACCGGCGGCAGCGCGACGTAGCCGCGCGCATCCGCGTACAGCGGCATGTCGGCCGGCACGTCGAAGATCAGCCGCTGGCTGTCGACCGGCTCCCGCGACGGCTCCACGGTATAGCCGAAGTAGCCGCGGTTGACCGGCTTCGTGCGGGTCTTGCGGAACGCCACGCGCGTGCTCGATCCGGCTTCGACGCCGGGAAACACGACCGTGCGCAGCAGCCCGTCCTGGAACGTCGGCGCGCCGGCCGAGCGCGGTTCCTGCACGTCGCGGATACCGTCCGCGCCGACCGGATGCGCGACCCCGTCGCGGTCGATCGTCTCGGCCGCGAGCAGCTCCACCCTTTCGAGATTCCTGTCGAACCACACATAGCGCTGCGCGATGGCATCGATGCCGTTCGCGTCGTTCGCGCGCAGCGTCGAATCGTCGTGCTCGTCGAGCGAGCCGTCGTGCTGGATCACGAATTCGTGGACGTCGCTGACGACCGTGACGGGCGCGCCGCCGCCCGTGTCGACGGCAACGTCCGCGCGCTGCGATGCGCCGGGCGGTGCGGCATGCGCGTCCGGCAGGCCGAGCGCGAGCGCGCCGGCAAGCGTCCAGACGAACACTCGGGGATAAAAGGGCACCACATCGCACCTCGTCGCGCCATGCGCGTGAAAACGCGGCCGCGCAACCCGGACCGGCGCGGCACGCACGCGTGCCGGCCAGTTTGTGCGCCCCGTGCGCGAGCGTCAAGCGACGGTCCGCGTGGCGGCTTCTACAATGAAAACGTCTTCACGGGCGACGGCTGGCGTGCGACGCAGCGGCCGCCCATGCGGCCGGAGGCGATATGGCAAACGGAATCGTGCAACTCGTCATGCTGCTGGCGTTCGCTGCGCTGCTGGGGCTGTTCTTCTACGCGCGGCGGCGGCGCGAGCGGCTGCGGGCAACGTATCGCCACGCGCACCTGCGGCGACCGCATCGCGCGCGCAAGCGCGACCATCCGTGACGGCCCGGCCGACGGTCGCCGGCACGATGGGCTCGCCCGTGTCAGCGCGTCATTTGCAGTCGCCCGTGCGCTTGCCGCGATCGTTTTCATCAGCCGGGTGAGCCGTTTCGTCCGCCGCTAGCCGACGTTCATCGGCAGCAGCACCATCTGCTTGCCCTCGACGTGCAGCCGCGCCTGCAGCTCGACGGGCGTCTGGTTGTGCAGCCAGGCCGTGAGGAAATTCACGCGCCGGAAGATCAGCTTGCTCGCGAAGCACACGGCGTTCGGGTATTCGTCGAGCGTCGACGAAGCAAGGTTCATGAATTCGACGACGGGATTCGTGCCGAACGCGATCCGGTAATCGGCCGCGATGCCGTTGCGGCGGCAGTGCGCGACATAGTAGTCGAGCGATTCGGTGATCGCGTGGCGCAGCCGTTCGAGATGCTCGTGACCGTCGTACGCCTTCGCGTCGACTTCGCCGACCGCGAGGAAGATCACGTTGCGAAAGTGCCCGGGAAACAGCCGGTTGACCCACAGCAGCGCGTGCATGCTCGCGCCGCGATGCTTGCCGACCAGCAGCACGGCCGTCGGCTGCGACGGGTCGGGCTTGCCCGGCGCGCTCGCCTCGTCGACTTCGGGCGCCTTCCCCGAGAACAGCGCGTCTTCCTTCGCGAGCTGCGCACGCGTATAGGCGTAGTGCCGGTTGATCATGAAGCACAGCGCGATCACCGCGCTCGTCACGAGCACCGTGAGCCAGCCGCCCGCCGTGAACTTCTCGATCAGCGTGATGACGAGCACGGTCGCCGTCACGCTCAGCCCGAGCGCCGACAGGAAGAAGTGCTTGGCCCAGCCCTGCTGGCTGCGATGACGCCACCAGTACGTGCACAGCCCGAGCAGCGACAGGCTGAACGTGAGGAACACGTTGATGCTGTACAGCACGACGAGCACGTCGACGCTGCCGTGCGTCCACAGGAGAATCAGCAGGCTCGACAGCCCGACGACGATGATGCCGTTCTGCCGCACGAGGCGCCCCGACAGGTCGCGGAAATGGCGCGGCACCCATGAATCGGACGCCATGTTCGACAGCACGGCCGGGCCGTCGAGAAAGCCCGTCTGCGCGCCGACCATCAGCAGCCCGGCCTCGAACGCGAGCACGGCCGCGAGCAATGCGTGGCGCGCGAATGCCGAGCCGAGCCCGAGATGATCGATCACGCTGCCGAACACCACCGCGTTGAGCGTCTGGCCTTCGACGGGCCGCGCATGCCACAGCATGTACAGCAGGATGATGCCGCCGGCCGTGAACGCGAGCGACGTCGACATGTACCACATCGTCACCTTGCCGTTCGGCACGCGCGGGTCGGCGAGCATGTTCACGTTGTTCGACACGGCCTCGAGGCCCGTGTAGGTGCCGCCGCCGAGCGAGAACGCGCGCATCAGCAGCGCGAGCAGCACGAACAGGCCGAGCGACTGCGACATGCCGTGCGCTTCGTGCACGGCGTCGGGCACCACCATCGCGAAGCTGCTGCCGTGCACGGCGACGCCATACACGATCAGCGCGAAATGCAGGACCACGAAGCCGATGAAGATCGGCAGCAGCACCATGATCGATTCGCGCATCCCGCGGAAATTGAGCCCCGTCATCAGCAGGATCAGCACGATCTCGGTCGTGAGCTTGAACGCCTGCGCGCTCACCGGCAGCAGGCTGAAGAACGCATCGACGCCGCTCGCGAGCGACGTCGCGACGGTCAGCACGTAGTCGACCAGCAGCGCGGCGCCGGATACCAGCCCCGGCTTCGAGCCGAGCAGCGACGTCGCGACGCGATACCCGCCGCCGCCCGTCGGGAACAGCTCGATCACCTGGTTGTAGCCGAGCGCGATGATGAACACGGTCGCCGCCGTCGCGAGTGCGAGGAACAGCGCGAGCGCGTGGTGCTGGCCGAGCGCGAGAAACGCCTCCTCCGGCCCGTAGCACGACGACGACAGCCCGTCGGCGCCGAGCCCGACCCAGGCAAGCAGCGGCGTCACGGCAATCGCATGCCGCGTGCGCGGATCGAGCGGGTCGAGCGGCTTTCCGACGAGCAACTGCCACACTTTCTGGAACGTGGTCATGGTCCCCTCCCGGCACGCCCGGTGACACGCGCTGCGTGATCCTTTAAAGCTAATCGACGCATGGGCGCAGCGCCAGTCCGCATCTTCCATAGGGGCCGCACGGCGGCCCGGCAGCGCTTTCAGCATGTAAGCGGACGACGCTGCCGGCCACGCGCCGGATCGGCCGTTTACACGCATTCGCGCAACACGGCGAACCTGCCCGGCTACCTTTCCGGCCGCCGTCACACGCGTGGCGGCCCCGTCCGACGCGCCGCCCACCTTCTCCCGATACCGGCCCCGCCCCGCTCGCCGCCACCTTTCCCGCGCGCACCGATGCGGCCGCCACCCGCGTCCCGGTCGTGCGTGGTTCCTCGCAATTCGACTTTTGTGCGCGCGCAACAATGGCGGTGCCTCGCGCCCGGCGCCTTGCGGGACACTCGCCTCCCGCTCGGCACCGGGCGCGACGGTCTTCGAAAACCACATCTCACGAGGACATACCATGCAACTCCAATCCCATCCCGCGTGCCGCCCGTTTTATGAAGCCGGCGAACTCACGCAACTGACTGCCTTTTATGAAGAGGGACGTAATGTCATGTGGATGATGCTGCGATCGGAGCCGCGGCCGTGCTTCAACCAGCAACTCGTTACCGACATCATCCATCTCGCGCGCGTCGCACGCGATTCGGGCCTGCCGTTCGACTTCTGGGTGACGGGCTCGCTCGTCCCCGAGCTGTTCAACGTCGGCGGCGACCTGAGCTTTTTCGTCGACGCGATCCGCAGCGGCAAGCGCGACCTGCTGATGGCCTATGCGCGCTCGTGCATCGACGGCGTGTACGAGATCTACACGGGCTTCGGCACCGGGGCGATCTCGATCGCGATGGTCGAGGGCAGCGCGCTCGGCGGTGGTTTCGAGGCCGCGCTCGCGCATCACTACGTGCTCGCGCAGAAGGGCGTGAAGCTCGGGTTTCCCGAGATCGCGTTCAACCTGTTCCCGGGCATGGGCGGCTATTCGCTCGTCGCACGCAAGGCCGATCGGGGCGTTGCGGAGCAACTGATCTCGACCGGTGAAGCGCACGCCTCCGAGTGGTACGAGGATCGCGGGCTGGTCGACCAGACGTTCGACGCGGGTGACGCATATCTCGCGACGCGCACCTTCATCGACGTGACGAAGCCGAAGCTGAACGGCGTGCGTGCGATGCTGCGTGCGCGCGAGCGGGTGTTCCAGCTGACGCGCTCCGAGCTGATGGACATCACGGAAGCGTGGGTGCATGCGGCGTTCACGATCGAGCCGAAGGATCTCGCGTACATGGAACGCCTCGTGATGCTGCAGAACCGGCGCGTGTCGAAGCTGCGCACGGTGTAATGCGACAGGCGCCGCCGCTCGCCGGCGGCGCCCGTTCGCGAACGAAGCTCAGGCGATCAGCCTGAGCTTCCTCGTCTCCGCGAGCCATGCCTCGAATGCCTGGGCCGGCATCGGGCGCGCGTAGTAGTAGCCCTGCGCGTGATCGACGTCGAGCTGCTTGAGGAATTCGGCTTCCGCACGCGTTTCGACGCCTTCGGCGACCACCGCGAAATTCAGCGCCTTCGCGAGCGACACGACCGAGCGCACCAGCGCCTGCGAGCGCGGATTGCGGTCGATGCCCGTGATGAAGCTGCGGTCGAGCTTGATCGCATCGAGCGGCAGGCGCGACAACTGCGACAGCGACGAATAGCCGGTGCCGAAATCGTCGAGATGGATCTGCGCGCCGAGCTGGCGGAACTGCCGCATCAGCCCGTTGGCCGCATCCTCGTCCTCGATGAAGCAGCTCTCGGTCAGCTCGATGTCGAGCAGGCCGGGCTTGAGCCCCGCGGCGTCGAGGATCGACGCCATCTGGTGCACGATGTTCATGTCCTGCAATTGCCGCGCGGACACGTTCACCGCGATCCGGATGCCGAGCCCCTTCGCCTTCCACGCAGCGGCCTGCGCGGCCGCGGTACGCATCACCCAGCGCCCGAGCGGCGCGATCAGGCCCGACTCCTCCGCGAAACGGATGAACTCGACCGGCGCGACGAGCCCGCGATCGGGCGACTGCCAGCGGATCAGCGCCTCGACGCCGTGCACGTCGCCGGTCGCGATATCGACGACCGGCTGGTAGTGCAGCACGAACTGCTCGTCTTCGAGCGCCTTGCGCAGGTTCGTGTCGAGCCACATGTACTTCGCGACCTTCTGGTTCATCTCCAGCGAGAACACGCGGTACGTATGCTTGCCCTCTTCCTTCGCGACGTACATCGCGGTATCCGCGCTGCGGATCAGCGTCTCGAGCGAGTCGCCGTGCTGCGGATGCATCGCGATGCCGATCGAGCAGCTCGTGTAGACCTCCATCAGCCCGAGATGGATCGGCGTGCGCAGCCGTTCGAGAATGATCTGCGCGGTCGCTTCGAGCAGCGGCCGCGTGCCGTGCTCGAACAGCACGAGGAATTCGTCGCCGCCGAGCCGCGCGAGCGTCGCGCCGGACGGCAGGCAACCGCTGATGATCGCCGACACGTCCTGCAGCAGCCGGTCGCCGGTGATGTGCCCGTAGTGATCGTTGACGCGCTTGAAGTTGTCGAGATCGAGGAACAGGATGCCGACCTGCCCGCGCGTCGCGGCGGTCTCGGCGGCGATCGCCGCGTGGATGCGCTCGCTGATCGCGTGGCGGTTCGGCAGGCCGGTCAGCACGTCGGTGTTCGCGAGTTCGATGAGCCGCTGCTGCGCGCTGCGCTCCTCGGTGATGTCGATGCCCGAGCAGATCAGGAACTGCTCGTCGACGCCGCTGCCGCTCTGCACGAACTTGTTGCGGAACTGGAACAGGCGCGGCCCGTTGACCGTGTTGATGTAGCGCTCGACCGCGAACGAATGGTTGCTCGCGAAAAAGCCCGTGATGTTGCTGCGCGACTGCGCGCCCTGCTCCGGGCTCATGAACAGCTCGAACGCGCTGCGGCCGATCACGTCGACCTCGCGCTTGCCCGTCACTTCCTCGCACAGGCGGTTGAAGCGCTGCACCATCCCGTTGCGATCGAGGATCACGACGAGCGAATTCACTTCGGACACGACCTGCTCGGCGAACGCGAGCCCGTGCGCGAGATCGCACGCGACGGATTCGGCATCGGAATAGGCGGACGCCGTGCCGGCCCAGTTGGTCGTGTCGACCTTCCGGCCGACGAGATGGAGGCGAACCGGCTCGCCGAACAGCGTGATGTCGAGCACGAGGTGCGACGTGACGCCGGTCAGCGCGCGGATGCGCTCGGCCTGATCGCCCGTCAGCGCGACGGCGACATTGGTCAGGCCGCGAACGGCCGCCAGTTCGAGTGCATTGCTGTCGCTGCCGAGACGCCAGCAGGGGCTGCGCATACCGACGTGCGCCTCGAGCACCGCGCTATCGTTTTCGTCATCCATGGAGACGCCCCGATCCAGAAAAAACGCACAGTGTAGACGGAGGCGAGCCGGCCGACCGCCCTGCCGGGCCGCGCGTGATGCGCGCCCGGAAAGGCGGCCGTGATTGCCGTGATGATGGGCCTCGTCCCGTACTTGTTTCCCGCTAATGCGACCCGGCGTTCGCGCGTCATGCGCGCAGGTGCTGCCTAACGAATGATGAGACCAATCTTATCAAATGACGATCAGGATTGGCACTCACATTTAGAGCAGAGTGTCAAGGAATTGGGACTCGATTGGCAAGCCGGATTTTTCATGATGGGCAGCCGGCTCAATCGGGGTCGCGGCGCTGCGCAACGGGTTCGGCGAATGGGCTGAGCGCCGCGCCAGGCGGGCGTTTGCGGCGGGTTCCAGCGGTCAGCGAGCGTGCAGTGACGCGACCGCGTCGACAGGGTCGGATCGCCGTTCGGCGACCCGATTTTTCGTCGATTTTGATTCCTTTTGTGCGTTAATGCGCGGATTTATTCCACAGTCCGTTGCAATGTCGTTCGCGCACCGGCGGCACGGCTCAGCCCGCCGCGCCGTATCCGCCGCCGCCTGGCGTTTCGACGACGAAGACATCGCCCGGCGCCATCTGCGCGCGGCCGATATGGTCGAGCGCCTCGACCGTGCCGTCCGCGCGCTCGATCGTGTTGCGGCCGAGCGCGCCGGCCTCGCCGCCCGCCGCACCGAACGGCGCATGAATCCGGTTGTTAGACAGGATCGACGCGGTCATCGGCGCCAGGAAGCGGATCCGCCGCACCGCGCCGTCGCCGCCGCGCCAGCGCCCGCCGCCGCCCGACCCGGCGCGGATCCGGTGCGAATCGAGCCGCACCGGGTAGCGCCATTCGAGCACCTCCGGATCGGTGAGCCGCGAGTTCGTCATGTGCGTCTGCACCGCGCCGACGCCCGCGAAACCGTCGCCGGCACCGCTGCCGCCCGCAATCGTCTCGTAGTACTGGTACTGATCGTTGCCGAATGTGAAGTTATTCATCGTTCCCTGGCTCGACGCGACGCAGCCGAGCGCGCCGTACAGCGCGTTGGTGATGGCCGACGACGTCTCGACGTTGCCCGACACGACCGCCGCCGGATACTCGGGGTTCAGCATCGAGCGCGCAGGCACGATCACCGTGAGCGGCTTCAGGCAGCCGGCGTTCAGCGGGATGTCGTCGCCGACCAGCGTGCGGAACACGTACAGCACGGCGGCCATGCAGACGGCCTTCGGCGCATTGAAGTTGTTGTCGAGCTGTGCGGACGTGCCCGTGAAATCGATTTCCGCGCGCCGCGCCGCCCGGTCGACGCGAATCGCGACGCGAATCTCCGCGCCGTTGTCGAGCGGATAGCGGTACGCGCCGTCCTGCAGCGCGCCGATCACGCGCCGCACGGCTTCTTCCGCGTTGTCCTGCACGTGCCCCATGAACGCGAGCACGACGTCGCGGCCGAACTGCGCGACCATCCGGCGCAGCTCGTCGACGCCCTTCTGGTTCGCGGCGACCTGCGCGCGCAGGTCGGCCATGTTCTGCTCGACGTTGCGCGCCGGGTAGCGGCCCGACGCGAGCAGCGCGCGGGTTTGCGCATCGCGCAGCGTGCCGGCCGACACGAGCTGCCAGTTGTCGATCAGCACGCCCTCCTCGTCGATGTGGGTCGAATCGGGCGGCATCGAGCCCGGCGTCGTGCCGCCGATGTCCGCGTGGTGGCCGCGCGAGCCGACGTAGAACAGCGGCGCGTCCGAGCCGTCCGCGAACACCGGCGTGATGACCGTCACGTCCGGCAGGTGCGTGCCGCCGTGATACGGGTCGTTCAGCATGAACACGTCGCCGTCGCGCATGCGGCCGCGGTTGCGCTCGATCACCGTGCGGATGCTCTCGCCCATCGAGCCGAGGTGCACGGGCATGTGCGGCGCGTTCGCGATCAGGTTGCCGTCGCCGTCGAAGATCGCGCACGAGAAGTCGAGGCGCTCCTTGATGTTCACCGAGTACGCGGTGTTCTGCAGCCGCAACCCCATCTGCTCGGCGATCGACATGAACAGGTTGTTGAAGATCTCGAGCCGCACCGGGTCGGCCTCCGTGCCGAGCGAGCGGCGGGTCGGCAGCGGCGTGGTGCGCGTCAGCACGAGGTTGCCCTGCGCGGTCATCTGCGCACGCCAGCCGGGCTCGACGACGGTCGTGCCGTTCTGCTCCGCGACGATCGCCGGGCCGTCGATCGCGTCGCCGGCCAGCAGCGTGTCGCGTACGTAGAGCGCCGCGTCGTGCCATTGGCCGCCGGAGTAGAAGCGCACCGCGGAATGGGCGCGCAGCGCGGCCTCGTCGCCCTGGTTGCGCGGCGCGAGCGGTGCGATCTCCACCGGCGCGTCGGAGCGGCCGATCGCCTCGACCGACGCGAGTTCGGCGACGAGCGGCGTGCCCGGCATCAGGAACGCGTAGCGCTGCCGGTAGGCGGCCTCGAACGCCTGCTGCATCGCCTCGACGCTGCCGGCCGGCACGTCGAGCGCCGAATCGGTGCCCTGGTAGCGCAGGTGCACGCGCCGCTCGGTCGCGATCCGCTCGGGCGGCACGCCCTGTTCGAGCAGCGCGCCGGCGGCCTCGTCGGCCAGCCGGTCGAGCGCGGCATTCAGCGCCGGCAATGAATCGTCGGACAACACGGCCTCGACCGCGCGCTCGCGCATCGCGGTCTGGTCGGCGAGGCCCATCCCGTATGCCGACAGCACGCCCGCCAGCGGATGCGCGAACACCTGCGTCATGCCGAGCGCATCGGCCACGCCGCACGCGTGCTGGCCGCCCGCGCCGCCGAACGTCGTCAGCACGTAGCGCGACACGTCGTGGCCGCGCTGCACGGAAATCTTCTTGATCGCGTTCGCCATGCTGCCGATCGCGATTTCCAGGAAGCCTTCGGCGAGCGCCTCGGGCGTCTCGCGCCGCCCGGTGGCCGCGTGGATCTCGTCGGCGAGCGTCGCGAACTTCGCGACCACGCCGTCGCGGTCGAGCGGTTCGTCCGCGTGCGGGCCGAACACGCGCGGGAAATGATCGGGCTGGATCTTGCCGAGCATCACGTTGCAGTCGGTCACCGTCAGCGGCCCGCCGCGCCGGTAGGCGGCCGGCCCCGGGTTCGCGCCGGCCGACTCGGGCCCCACGCGCAGCCGCGCGCCGTCGAAGCCGAGCACCGAGCCGCCGCCCGCGGCCACCGTATGGATGCTCATCATCGGCGCACGCATCCGCACGCCGGCCACCTGCGTCTCGAACACGCGCTCGAACTCGCCGTGGTAGTGCGACACGTCGGTCGACGTGCCGCCCATGTCGAAGCCGATCACGCGCTCGAAGCCGGCCGCCTGCGCGGCGCGCACCATCCCGACGATGCCGCCGGCCGGGCCCGACAGGATCGCGTCCTTGCCCTGGAACGCATCGGCGCGCGTCAGCCCGCCGCTGCTCTGCATGAACTGCAGGTTCACGCCGGGCATCTCGTGCGCGACCTGCTCGACATAGCGGCGCAGGATCGGCGACAGGTACGCATCGACCACGGTCGTATCGCCACGCGACACCATCTTCATCAGCGGCGACACCTCGTGCGACACCGACACCTGCGTGAAGCCGATCCGGCGCGCGATTTCGGCCAGCATGCGTTCGTGCGCGGTGTAGCGATAGCCGTGGATCAGCACGATCGCGAGCGCACGCACGCCCGAATCGAACACGCGGCGCAACGACGCTTCGGCACCCTGGACGTCGAGCGGCACGACCACCTCGCCGTGCGCGCCGACGCGCTCGTCGATCTCGACGACGGTCTCGTACAGCGCATCGGGCAGCACGATGTCGAGGTCGAACAGGCGTGGCCGGTTCTGGTACGCGATGCGCAGCACGTCGCGAAAGCCGCGCGTCGTCGCGAGCGCGGTACGTTCGCCCTTGCGTTCGAGCAGCGCGTTGGTCGCGACCGTCGTGCCCATCTTCACCATGTCGACGCGCTCGGGCGTGATCGGCTCGCCGGCCGCGAGGCCGAGCAGGTGGCGGATGCCGGCCACGGCCGCGTCGCGGTATTGCTCCGGGTTCTCCGACAGCAGCTTGTGCGTGACGAGCGTGCCGTCGGGCCGGCGCGCGACGATGTCGGTGAACGTGCCGCCGCGGTCGATCCAGAATTGCCAGCGCGCGGCGTCGGAGGGAACGGGGGAAAGGTGTCGGTCAGTCATGATGTCGGGTCGATGCGTCGTGAAATCGAGGGACGAGCGCCGCCGCACGGCGCGCGGCGCGCGCCGTGTCACGGAGTCGATCAAGGGGAATGTAAACGAAGGGCCGGCCGCCCTTGCCGCTTACGCGGCGTCGAGTTCGCGGCCGCGGGTCTCGGGCAGCGTGAGCGCGGCGACGATCACCACGCCGTACGCGGCGACCGCGAAGATGCCGATGCTCGTGCCGAGCCCGTATTGTTTGGACAGCGCGCCGATCAGGAACGGGAACAGCGCACCGATCGCGCGGCCCACGTTATAGCAGAAGCCCTGGCCGGAGCCGCGCACACGGGTCGGGAACAGCTCGGTGAGGAACGCGCCCATCCCCGAGAAGATGCCCGACGCGAAGAAGCCGAGCGGGAAGCCGAGCCACAGCATCGACGCGTTGGTCAGGTTCAGCGACGTGTACGCGAACGCGATCACCATCGAGCCGACCGCGAACAGGATGAAGTTCGGCTTGCGGCCCAGGCGGTCGGTCAGGTACGCGCTCGTCAGGTAGCCGACCCACGAGCCGAAGATGATCATCGCGAGATAGCCGCCGGTGCCCATCACCGTGAGGTGCCGCTCGGTCTTCAGGAAGGTCGGCAGCCACGTCGTGATCGCGTAGTAGCCGCCCTGCGCGCCCGTCGTCAGCAGCGCCGCGCGCAGCGTCGTCGTGATCAGCTTCGGCGCGAAGATCTCGGTGAGGCGCGGCGCATCGGCCACTTTCGCCTGCGCGGCCTTCTCCTTCTCGTAGACGTCCGGCTCCTTCACGTAGCGGCGAATCGCGACGACCAGCAGCGCGGGCGCGAGGCCGACGAGGAACAGCGCGCGCCACGCCTCATCGGCCGGCAGCACCGAGAACAGCAGCGCATACAGCAGCGCGCAGAGCCCCCAGCCGATCGCCCAGCCCGACTGCACGAGGCCGACCGCCTTGCCGCGGTCGCGCGCACGGATCACCTCGCCGATCAGCACCGCACCGGCCGTCCATTCGCCGCCGAAGCCGAAGCCCATCAGCGCGCGCGCCGCGAGCAGCTGGTGGTAGTTCTGCGCGAGCCCGCACAGCGCGGTGAACACGGCGAACCACAGCACGGTGAGCTGCAGCGTGCGCACGCGGCCGATCCGGTCGGACAGGATGCCGGCGATCCAGCCGCCGGCCGCCGACGCGAGCAGCGTGATCGTGCCGATGAAGCCCGCATCCGCGAGCGAAATGCCCCAGGTCGCGACGAGCGTCGGGATCACGAACGACAGCATCTGCGTGTCCATCCCGTCGAGCATGTAGCCGACCTTGCAGCTCCAGAACGCGCGGCGCTCGCGCGGCTGCGCGTCCCCGTACCACGAGAACAGGCCGCCGCTCTCGGGGCTCGCGGGCTCCGCGGCGTTCGCCGCGAGGGTCTTGCTTTCCATGGTGGTGCTCCTGTCGTTGTGCGCCGTCAAAGGGCGATCGTGCGTGCGGGGGTGTATCGTGCGTGTGTTTCGTGCGTGTGTGTCGTGCGGGTCGTCGCCGCGCGTCAGAACACGGCCAGCGACGCGTTCGTGATGTCGGTCATCAGCATGTGGCCGGGCGTGTGCGCGATCGCGATCGGCAGCTTCGCGTCCATCAGCGCGGTTTGCGGCGTCACGCCGCACGCCCAGAACACCGGCAGTTCGCCGTCGCGGATCGTCACCGCGTCGCCGAATTCGGGGGCGTTCAGGTCGGCGATGCCCAGCTCGCGCGGATCGCCGAGATGGATCGGCGCGCCGTGCACGCCCGGAAACCGGCTCGTGATCTGCACCGCGCGGATCGCGTCGGCGCCGCGCATCGGCCGCATCGACACGACGAGCTGGCCGCCGAAGATCCCCGCACGGCGATTCGGAATCGACGTGCGGTACATCGGCACGTTGCGCCCCTCCTCGACGTGGCGCAGGCCGATTCCTTCGCGGGCCAGCATGTCCTCGAACGAGAACGAGCAGCCGATCGCGAATACGACGAAATCGTCGCGCCACAGCGCTTCGAGCGACTCGACGCTTTCGGTCAGGCGGCCGTCGCGGTACACGTTGTAGCTCGGCACGTCGGTGCGGATGTCGAGATCCTCGCCGAGCGCATCGACCCGGAACGCGCCCGGTTCGCCGACGCCCAGCAGCGGGCAGGCTTTCGGGTTCGCCTGGCAGAAGCGCAGGAAATCGTGCGCGACCACCTCGGGCAGGATCGCGAGGTTCGCTTGCGCGTACGGGCCGCAGTGGCCGGCGGTCGGGCCGCGGAACGCGCCGTGGCGCACGGACTGGCGGAATTCGGAAGGCGTCATGAGGTTGTGTCGCAGATCGGTATGTCGTCGGGATGACGGTGCCGTGTCATCGGATACGGCGAAGAATAGAAAAGAAAAAATTTTGTCGCCAACGAGTTTTTCTGCGCTTCGTGTATAGAATTTCTTAACGGATCTCGGGGTTTTCCCCGGCTCCGTTCACTTTTCCTCACCGGCAAAGTGCGCGCTCACCCTTCGTCCGACCGCCATGAACACGCGTTTTCTCGAAACCTTCGTCACGCTCGCGAAGCTGCGCAATTTCCGCACGACGGCCGCCGCGCTGCATGCGACACCGGCCGCGATCTCGCAGCGCCTGAAGGCGCTCGAGGACGAACTGCAGACGGTACTCGTCGACCGCGACAGCCGCGAATTCCGGCTCACGCCGAACGGCGAATACCTGCTCGGCTATGCGAAGGCCGTGGTCGAGGCGACCCAGGAGCTGCAAGCCGCGGCATCCGGCGAGAGCGCGCTGCGCGGCAAGCTGCGGCTCGGCGTGATCGAGACCGTCGTGCACAGCTGGCTGCCGCACTACATGCGGCGGCTGGCGGCCGACTATCCGCAGCTTGAGATCGACCTGACCGTCGACGTCAGCGTCGTGCTGCAGCGCCGGCTGATGGCCGGCGAACTCGACCTGATCATCCGCGTGGAAGGCAGCGACGAGGCGTCGGTCGTGTGCGATGCGCTCGCGAACTACCCGGTGCGCTGGATCGCGCGTGCGGGGCTGTTGCCGAACACGCGCGCGGGGCTCGCCAGGCAGGTGCTGCGGCAGCCGATTCTCACCTACGGGCGCGGAACGGCGCCGCATCGTGCGCTGGAGGACATCGTCCGCACGCTCGCGCATGCGCACGGCGTGCCGCTGTCGGACACGCGCATCACCGGGTCGCCGTCGATCTCGGTGATCGTGCAGCTCGTGCGCGACGGGTTTGGCGTGGCGGCGATTCCGGTGCTGTTCGTCGACGCGTTGATCGAAAGCGGTGAAGTCGTGGAGTTGCCGCTGCAGCCGTCGCCGCCGTCGATCGTCGTGTCGATGTCGCGGCGGGCCGATGCGCCGCGGTTCGTGCATGGCGCATCGATCGCGGCGCGGACGGCTTGTCACGAGTATTGCGAGAAGAGCAAGCGGTTGCTGGTTGAGGCGCTGTGATGCGGTGTGGGCCGGCGGGGGGCGAGGCCTGGCATCCGGCACGCATTCGACATCGCCGCGTACATCGCCCACCATCGCCGGCGACGCGTGCGTGTCACCCCCACGTTGAAAGGCACGGCCACGGAAACGCGTGGCCGTGCCTGTGTCACCCGGCATCAGCCAGCCGGGCGCTCATCTTCTTTAGTGCCACCGCCCCGTATCCGTCCCCGGCGCGAACTCGATCCCCCGCAGCACTTCCGCAAACTTCGCAGTCCGCAGCACCGCGAATTGCTCATGCGCCGCCGTCGTCGCGCTCGTGTTCTTCAACACGTCACGCACCGCAACCAGCCGGTTCGGATCCGCACCGACGTCGCCGTTGCCGCTGACGGTCGACGTAATCGCCCAGATCGTCACCGTGCCGTCGCGCTCGACGCGGCCCGTCAGGTTGCGCAGGCCGGCCGTCGCCGGTGCCCACGGCAGGCCCGTCGCCGAATTGCTGCCCGCCGGATAACCGGCGACCGAATACGGCTGACCGAGGTTCAACCCGTTCTGCAGCGTGTACGCGAGCTTCCACTGCTTCGCACCCGCGTCGTAAACCCACTTCTGCAGCCCCGCCGTCTTCTGCGCGGCGGCATGCGTGTACAGGTCCGCACCGCCCGTGTAGCCGTCGCCTTCGTCCGCGACATACAGCGTGTTCGCGTCGGCGAACCAGATCCCGAACGGATAGGAGAGCGTCGTCGCGGTCTTGTTCGGCGTGCTCGGGAAGCCGGCCAGCACGCACATGTTGCTCGGCAGGCCGGCCGTCTGCAGCGTGGCCGCATTGTACGCGAGCGGCGCCGTCGGCAGCACGGCCTTCGGCGACGGCACGCCGACGCCCGACGGGCACGCGGTGCCGGTCGTATCGACGAAGTACACGGTGTTCACACCGTTGCCGCCGCTGCCCTTCGTGTAGTACACGACGTTGTCGTGCACCGCGATGCCGCGGAAGTTGTCGTCCTTGCCGATCTTGTCGGCCTTTGCACCGAGTTCCGTGACCGAGAAGCTCGCGAGCGGCGTCGGCACGCCCGGATCCTGCTGCGCTTCATGATGCTTCGCACCGTCGATGAGCTGCGCGCCCGCGCCGAGAATCACGTTGTCCGGCTGTGGGTTCGCGCCGTTGCCGGCGTTGCCCGACGTGTAGTAGATCTCGCGGCCGTCGCGATCGTTCAGGATCGCCGCGCGTCCGTTGTTGCCGCTGTACGCATTCGTCTCGGTGAAGCGGAAGTGCCCGTGGCGATCGACGCGCGCGATCGCGCGATAGACGTTCTGCCCGTCCGGGTTCGTCGTATCGACCGCGAGCGGCGTGTTCGAGTTCGACACGTCGATCGCGTTAACCGGCGCGACGTAGCCCATGAACGTCAGGTAGCTGCCGTCGAGCGACAGGTGCAGGCCGAGCTCCGACTTCGAGCTGAAGCTCGTCACCATCTGGTCGTGCGCGAAGCCCTTCTGCAGGCTGTTCGGCACTTCGAGCGTGCTGACGACACCGCCGGCCGGCGTGATCTGGTCGAGGAAGATGCGCGACGTGATGCCGAAGCTGCCGTCGTAGCGGTCGTTGTTCCACACGTACGGATAGGTGCCGTCGTTCGGCGCACCGGATGCCGCGCCGCAACCGCCGGTGGTCTTCGCGCAGTTCGGCGGCAGGATCGCGCCGGGCTGGACGTTGCCCGACACGTTGTCGTACACGCTGCGGCTGAGGACCAGGAAGCCCGGCACGAAACCCGGCGCAAAACGGCTGTCGCCGTCGTTGTCATGCGGGGCAGCGTGTGCGCCGATGCTCGCGGCGATCAGCGTGAGTGCGAAGACG
Organism: Burkholderia sp. 4NA327C6; assembly: GCF_005502655.1. Lineage (NCBI taxonomy): Bacteria > Pseudomonadati > Pseudomonadota > Betaproteobacteria > Burkholderiales > Burkholderiaceae > Burkholderia > Burkholderia sp. 4NA327C6. The sequence goes on from NZ_SCNZ01000015.1 coordinate 130,025, forward strand.
GGAACGGCACGATCGCGCAGCGCGCGGCGGCGCTTCGCGGACAAGGCGAAATTCGGCATGGACAAGGCTCCGTACGACATCGAGTGAGGACGTTGTTGGTGGACGGACTGACGACGTGAAGCCCAGCCACCTTAGCCATGCTTGATGAAGAATTGATTGCACGCGATGTCGCGGAAACCCGCGTACGCATGCGGGTTTCCCGGTGCAGCGCCTTGTTATTGATCCGTAATGCGAAAGAAATGGATCAGACAGCCATTCAGGCGGATTGGCCCGCATGCGGCTGCGTGAGCTTGCCGTCGCCATACTCGCGCAACACTTTCGAAATCACGACGCGATAGCCGTCGAGCCAGCGCGCCTGTTTCGTCTTTGCCTCGAGATGCGCCGGGTGCTGCATCAGTTGCTGCAGCGCCGCCTCCGATTCCCAGTAATAGACGTTCTGGATCAGCCCCGATTCGGCGTTCTCCCACGTCTCCTCGCCCAGGTAGCCGGGCGTTGCGCGCGCCATGTCGGCGATCTGCCGGTCGAGCCGGTGGAATTCGTCGTCGTATTGCCCGGCCCGGAAAATGAAGGTCGACGCATACATGCCCGCTCCATCGAAAGCGATTGAAAGAGCGCCGATTGTAAGGCAGGTACGGCAGGCCGCCGTCGTTACGCGGCGAGCGTATCGAAGTCGGTCCGGTCGGCGAGCCACGCGTCGATGCGCTCTGCGTCCTCCCGGATTCCGGCCGCGGGCGCCGGCATCGCGGCCAGTGCGTGCCGTGCCCGTTCGAGCGCCTGCGTGAAACCGCGCAACTCGCGTGTCGCGGGCCGGTCGTCGGCGTGCCGGCGCGCGAGTGCCGTTTCGATGTTCATACCGATCAACGCGAGTTGCGCGTCGATGAATTCGATGCAGCGTGTACGGCAATACGCGGACACCTGTGCGACGGCCAGCAGTACCGGCACGATCGACACGGTCAGGTAGCCGCCGGGCGCGAGCCGCGACAGTGCATGGCGCACGTCCTGCCCGCCATCGGTCAACGAGGCGAACACGGCATCCCGCCACACCGCGCGCTCGAATACCAGCGCATCGCGATGTGCGTCGAGCGCCGCGCGGTCCGCGACCTGCCCGGCCGTCACCAGCGGAATGGGAAATGAGGACTCGACGGCAGCGTGTGGTGCCCCTGCTTCGACGATGCAGTTCGCGCCGAGCCATCCCGCATCGTCGCGCCGTGCGGCCAGCACGCGCGACTGCAAGCGGTCGGGCAGCATCGGATCGAGCGGCACCGCGCGGCAGATCGATGGCTTGTCCGCATGCACGCTGCAGCGCCCGTCATCGGCCAGCGCCGCGCAACGGCCGAGCGACGGATAGTCGTAGCCCTGCAGCGTCAGCGCGATCCATTCGCTCCCCGCACCGCCGGTGCGATGAAACAACCGCGCCGACAGCGCATCGGAAGCCGCGACGTCTTCCGCGTCGAGCGCGTACTCGCGGCCGCCCGCGCGCCAGCGCTCACCCGTTCGCCGCTTCGGCACGCGGCCGATCGTCAGCGCACCGACGAAGCGATGCCGATGCCGGAACAGTTCGCGCAACGACAGCGTCGGTGCGCTGTTGCAGCAGCGTCCGCAAGCGTTGCACGCGAGCAGCCAGGTATCTACCACGGCCGCCGCACCGAATCCTGGTAGCGCGTGAGGATGAAGCGCGCGACATCGTCCGAGTGATACGCGGCGACGAGTTGCGCGACCCACGGCTTCGCGCGATCGGCATCGCGCACCGTCAGCACGTTCGCATACGGCGAGCGCGCATCCTCGATGCTGATGCTGTCGCGTGCGGGTTGCAGCCCGACGCGCGCGGCATCGTCGCTGTCGATCGCGACGAACGCGGCCGTGTCGAGCGCGGCATGAAGACGATCGCGCCGCAGCGCGACGAGCTTCAGCCCGAGCCGGTTGCCGGTCACGTCGCGCAGCGTCGCATGCAGGCCGGCCCGCTCGCGCAGCGTCACCAGCGTGTCGTTCTGCAGCAGCACGAGCGCGCGTGCCATCCCGCGCGGATCGGCGGGAATCGCGACCGTCGCACCGGGCTGCAGTTCGTTCAGGTTCTTGAGCTTGCGCGAGTAGAGCGCCATCGGCAGCGTGACGGTCGGCGCGACTTCGGTCAGCGCGCAGCGTTTCTGCGCGCGCGTCACGGCAAGCTGATGTGCATCCTCGAAGCTGGCAGCGTCGATGCGGCCGTCAGCCAGCGCCGCATCGATGCGCGATGCATCGTCGAATTCGACGACGTCGATGCCGAATCCTCGCGATGCGGCGACCCGCTTCACTTCGTCCAGGATCTGCGCATGCACGCCGCGCGTCACGCCGACACGCACCGCCGGTGCGGTCGGTGCGGCCGATTCGGCGGCCACGGTCAACCCCGAATGAACGACCGCGCACGCCGCCATCAGCCACGCGCCCACGCAAACCACGACGCGCTTCATGACGCATCCCTCAGAATCGTGCGAAACCCGATATGCGACGCGCCGAGATCGGCTTCCTGCTGTTCGCGCGACGACGCGCGATAGCGCACGCAGTAGTCGCGCGAGCACAGGAACGAGCCGCCCTTGATGACCATCGGCGTATCGTGCCGGCGCGTCGGCGGCGCGACGGCCGCCGTGTCGCCGTTCGTATGCGACTGGTGCGGGCCCGTGTACGCGTCCTTGGTCCATTCCCATGCATTGCCGATCATGTCGTAGAGCCGGAACCCGTTCGCCGCATAGCAGCCGACCGGCGCGAGCCCCGCGTGGCCATCCTCGGCCGTATCGAGCACCGGGAACACGCCCTGCCAGTAGTTCGCGGCCGGCTTGCCCCGCGCATCGCGCGGCGCCGCGTCGAGCGATGCGTCGTCGCGGCCGGCCTTGCCCGCGTATTCCCATTCGGCCTCGGTCGGCAGGTCGCGGCCGAGCCAGCGCGCATACGCGAGCGCATCGCGCTGCGTGACGAGCGTGACGGGCAGGTTGCCGAGCCCGTCGACATGGCTGCCCGGCCCGCGCGGATGACGCCACGATGCGCCCTTCACCCACGACCACCATGCCAGGTCGCGCGCGTTCATCTCGTCGCGCGTCGGCACATGAAACACGGCCGCCCCATCCTGCTGCTCGGCCTCGGTCACGTAGCCGGTCGCCTGCACGAACGCAGCGAACTGCGCGATCGTCACGTCGGTCTGGTCGATCCAGAACCCGCCGACACGCGTGCGGCCGTCGCCGGCCGGGCGCTCGTCTGCATAGCCGCGCGTGCTGCCGAACACGAACGCGCCGCCGCGCAGGTGCACCATCCCGGCTTTCGGGTCGTCGCGCCATCCGGCCGGCAGCCCCGAATAGCGCGCGCACTGTTGCTCCGAGCCGAGCGGCGCGAGCGCGCGGCCGCGATTCGCGTCGTCGAATGCGCCGCCCGCCGGTGCGACGGGATTCGCATAGCCGGCCGCGAACGCGGCGGCGAACAGCGTGGCGGCCAGCGCCGCGCCGATCGTCCAGAACCGGACCCGCATCGTGTCGCTCCCGGGTTCAGTAGTAGCCGCGCGGACGCAGCGGCTCGACACCGCCGACGTTGCTCATGTAGGTCTTCCACTGGTCGACGAGCGTGCTGATCACCGACGGGTTCTGCGCGGACACGTCGGTCGTCTCGCCGCGATCCGCCGCGAGGTCGTACAGCTGCCAGTGGCCGTCGAGCGGCCCGAGCGGCGGCTCGGTCCACAACGCCTTCCAGCGGCCGTCGGCGCTGCGCAGGTACGCGCGGCCGTACGCTTCGTCGCCGAACGGCGCGGTATGCACCTCGCCCGTCGCCGTGCCCGTCAGCACCGGCAGCAGCGACTGGCCCGTGACCGGATACACGTAGCGGTTGTTGTAGATCACCTTGCCCTTGTTCTGGTCGACGCCCGTCAGCGTGTTGACGAGCGGCGGCGCCGGCTGCGACGGCGGCGTGACGCCCGCGACCGCGAGGAACGTCGCCGTGTTGTCGGTCACGTGCGTGAAGGCGCGCAGCGTCGGCAGCTGCTGCGTCTGGCCCGGCAGGCGCACGATCGTCGGCGTCGATACGCCGCCTTCGGCCGAATAGCCCTTCGTGAGCCGGAACGGCGACGCGCTCACTTCGGCCCAGCGCAACCCGTACTGCAGGCGCTGCGCGTTCTGCTTGCCGTTGTCGGTGCCGAGCGTCGAATAGATCGGGTCCTGCCCGTTCGCGGTATCGGTCGCCGTCGGGTCGGCGCCTGAATCGATCGGCCAGCCTTCCGCGCCGTTGTCCGACTGGAACATGATGAACGTGTTGTCGTATTCGCCGATGTCCTTCAGGTGCTGGATCAGCAGGCCGATGTTGTAGTCGAGGTTCTCGACCATCCCCGCATAGATCTCCATGTAGCGCGCCTGAGCCTTGCGCTCGGCCGGCGACAGGCTCGACCACAGCTTGTCGACCTTGCCGGGGCCGTAGTCGCTGTAGCCGTCCGCGGCCGTGTGCACCGCACTGATGTATTTCGCGCCGGCCGCGCCGTTGTTCGCGGTCGCGGGCGACGCGGCCGTGGTTTCAGGCAAGCCGTCGAACGGCTTGAAATCGGCGGGGATCAGGCCGAGCGCCTTCTGCCGCGCGATCCGCGCGTTGCGGATCGCGTCGTAGCCGGCGTCGTACACGCCCGCGTACTTGTGCAGCCACGGATCGGGTACCTGCAGCGGCCAGTGCGGCGACGTGTAGGCCGCGTACGCGAAGAACGGCTTGCCGTCCTGCTTGTTCGCATCGATGTACGAGATCAGCTTCTGCGTATAGAAATCGGTCGAATAGAACACGGCCGGGCTGCCGCCCGTGCCGCCCGGCTGCCCGGGCTGGCCAGGCTGCACGTAGCGGCCGTCTTCCGTGTAGTTCGACGAGCCGGCCGGCTCGTGCGCGAAGTGGTTCGTCGCCGCGCCGCCGAGCAGCACGTAGCTGCGCTCGAAGCCCCACTGGTCGGGCGTCTGCCCGCTGCCCGTCGCGCTGCCGACGATCCCCGAGCCGATGTGCCACTTGCCCGCGATGTACGTGTGGTAGCCGGCGTCCTTCAATAGTTGTGCGAACGACAATGCACGGTCGTTCAGGTAGCCCTCGTAGCCGGGCAGCCCGCGCCGCTCGTCGGTCGGTACGCCCATCGTGCCTTCGCCGACGAGATGGTGGTCGGTGCCGGACACCAGCATCGCGCGCGTGATCGCGCAGACGGTGCCCGTGTGATGGTTCGACAGGATGCGGCCCGACGCGACGAGCGCGTCGAGGTTCGGCGTGTTGATCTCGCCGCCGAATGCATGGATGTCGGAATAGCCGAGATCGTCGGCCATGATGTACAGGATGTTCGGGCGTTTCGCGGCCAGCGGCGGCGTGGTGTTCGTCGGCGGCGACGGCGTATCGCTGTCGACGCCGCCGCACGATGCGAGCGACATCGCGCCGGCAATCGCGGCGCAGACGACACGGAAACGAAAGGCATGTAACGGCGACGCTGACTTTTTCATTGTTCTGAACGCTCGATCTACGGGATCGGCGATCTTAGCGTCGCGTGCGCGGCACCCAAAGTCCGATTCGTCACATGCTAACGGGGTGGCGGAATATGCGCGCAAGCAGAATACCGGCCATCAGCGCGCACACATGTGCGCGCCCGCGGTGCGCGCCGAAACCGGCCGCTGCCGGGCGCCGCGCCGATGGCGCCCGATGCGTCGGCGTTGGCGTCAACTACGCCCGCCGAGACTGCCGCCGCCGTCCACGGCCAGCACCTGCCCGGTGACGAAGCCGGCCTCGTCCGACAGGAAGAATGCAATCGCCGCGGCCACGTCGTCGGGCGTGCCGAGCCGGCGCGCGGGAATCGTCGCGAGCACCTTGCGTTCGGCTTCGCTGCCGACGGGCCGCGTCTGCCGGAACAGTTCCGTCTCGATCGGACCCGGCGCCACCGCGTTGACGGTCACGCCATGTTCGGCGAGTTCGAGCGCCCACGTGTGCGTGCAGCCGACGAGCGCACTCTTCGCGGCGGAATACGCGGTGCGATCGAGGCTGCCGAAAATCGCGCGGCTGCAGATGTTGACGATGCGACCGTGGCCGCGTGCCTTCATCGCTTCGGCAAAGTGTTGCGTCACCTGGACAGCGGCACGCACGTTGAGATCGAACACGGTCTGCAGCGACTGGAAATCGATCTGCCCGAGCGGTTGCGGCAACACGATGCCCGCGTTGTTCACGATGCCGTCGACATCGTGCTGCTCGCTGATGCGTGCAAGAACGGCCGCCGTCTGTTCGAGGTCGGCGAGATCGCATGCGCGCAACTCGCCGGGGAAGTCGATGCCCTGCGCGTGACGCGCAAGGCCGATGACGCGATGGCCGCGCCGTGCGAGCAACGTGCTGATCGCGAGGCCGATGCCGCGCGATGCGCCGGTGACGAGATAGGTGCGAGATGACATGTGTGCTCCCGAAGTCCGTTCACGTGAGTAGCGTGGAGAGAGGTTGCCGGCGCACAAGCCCGGAACCCGCGCTTTCGTTGGACGATTCTACGTGCGTAACGGGACGTTACGTCGTGTCGTTACGAGCGAACCCGTAGCAACACGTTACGTTTTCTCCGCATCAGCATCGCCAGGAATTTCCAAATCACGATTTTCCGAAAATATCGTCTGATTAAATTGTAATGCTCTATTTATAAAAGAAAGACTGTTAATGAATATCCAACTCGCAAACGTTTTACGTGACGGAAATATGCAACCGATACATTAGACGAATAACGACTTAAAAAAGTAAACCGTTTAAAACAACGGCAGGCATGCCTCTTGCTCACTCCCCCCACCATGTGCCGCGTTCGACCAGGAACGAATAACCCGAAAAACGGGCGGCGCCATATTTCGTAAAAGTTGATCCGGGGGTCGGGGAAATGGTTTCGAGCGCAAGCAGGCGATTGGCCTGGGGGGCCGTGACGTGCCTGTCGCTATTCGCGACGGCACGCGCGCAGGCCCAGGACACCATCGACGCGCCGCCTGCCGCTGCGGCGAACGGCGGTCCGATTGCGCCGCCCTCGACGCTGCTGAACGCCGAACGCGTGCTCGAAGCACCGAAGCCCGCGCCCGGCGCGGGCCCGGCCGCGGTGAGGCCGGCCACCGGCGCCGCGCCGGCCGGTGCCCGGGCCGCCGCCCGCCACGCCCTTCCGGAAGACCAGCTCGGCGGCACGGTCACGACCGATGCCGTGACGCTCGCCGGCCGCGATTTCTATACCTACTTCTCGCAGACGTGGTCGGAAATCCCGCTGAGCGAGCGCTACATGGTCGCCATTCACGAACGCCCGTCCGGGCGTTACGGCAGCCTGATCTGGGTCGAGTTCCAGCAAAAGCGCGTATTCCAGACTTTCCTGCCGATTGCGCGGGCAAATGTCAAGGCCGTAGCCGAAAGCGCCGCCGGTATCTCCTTTCAAACCGTCATTCAGGACGATCTGTCGAATTTGCTGTTTCCCGATTCGGATCTGGCCAAAGACGAGATTTAGTCGATTAATCAAAAAAACAGGGGTGGGAGAAAATGAATCGAATCAGATTGAGCTTGATCGCCCTGGTCGCGATGACCGCGGTGTCGCCTTATGCGTGGTCGTCGACGCTGGTTTATCAGCCGAACAACCCGAACTTCGGCGGCAACCCGGCGAACGGCCCCAACCTGCTCAACGAGGCCAACGCGCAGAACAAGCACACGGATCCGTCGCTGTCGGCCTTTTCGTCGCCGACGTCCACGTCGTCGCTCGACCAGTTCAATGCGCAGCTGCAGCAGGCGATCCTGTCGCGCGTCGCCGGCTCGGTGACGAACTCGATCGTCGGCACCAACGGCGAGCTCAAGCCGGGGACGATCAGCACGGGCAACTTCACGATCGTCGTGAGTGCGGCCGGCAACGGCAACCTGCAAGTGACGACCACCGACAAGACGACGGGTGCGACCTCGACGTTCATCGTCAGCAACGGCCAATAGATCAGAAAAACGACTGAGCGAATCATGAAAAACAATGCTGAACGCACACGCTTCAACACGGGGATGACACGGGTCGCCATGGGCGCGGTGTTGCTGCTGTCGCTGGCCGGCTGCGTCACGCGGCCGATGCCGGCCTTGAGCAACGCGACGCTGACGCCGCCGACGCGCACCACGCGCGACCTCACGCACCTGCCGCCGCCGAAGGGCAAGATCGTCGCGGCGGTGTACGGCTTTCGCGACCTGACGGGGCAGTACAAGGCATCGCCGGACAGCTCGTTCTCGTCGCAGGTCACGCAGGGCGGCGCGTCGTTCCTCGTCAAGGCGATGCGCGACTCCGGCTGGTTCACGCCGGTGGAACGCGAGAACCTGCAGGACCTGCTGACCGAACGCAAGATCATGCGCGCCACCGACGGCGCGGATGCGAAGAAGGCGCAGAACGATGCGATGGCGCCGCTGATGCCCGCGAACATCGTGCTCGAGGGCGGCATCGTCGGCTACGACACGAACGTCCGGACCGGCGGGGCCGGCGTCGCCTACCTCGGGATCAGCGGGTCGACGCAATACCGGATCGACCAGGTCACCGTCAACCTGCGCGCGATCGACATCCGCACGGGCCAGGTGCTCAACAGCGTGTCGACGACCAAGACCGTCTACTCCTATCAGGTCGACACGGGCATCTATCGCTTCGTCGGCTTCAAGGACCTGCTGCAGGCGGAAGCCGGGCTGACGCGCAACGAACCCGCGCAGATCTGCGTGAACGAAGCGATCGAATCGGCGCTTACGCACCTGATCGTCCAGGGGGTCGCGAACCAGACCTGGGCGCTGAAGAACGACCAGGACTGGTACGACCCGACGATGCAGCGGTATCTGCAGGAAGACCGGAAATACGCGCAGGACATGGAGGACGCGAACACCGCGTACGACCCGCAGAAGATCGATCGCCAGGGCGCGACCACTCATTAACCGGCAGCAGGCCGGCCAGCGGAGAAAACATGATGAATCGACAGCGTGATCGGAACGGGCGCGCCCGCGCGGCGTGGCGGGTACTCGCATCCGTGTGGGCAGCGGCAACGATGCAGGCTGCGGCGGCAGCACCCGTGCCGCTCAACGATCTCGGGCCGCCCGAACCGGCGTTCGACTACAGCGGCAACATCGTCGCGGTCCGGCAGGCCGGTGTCGGCAATGCCGCGTCGCTCGACCAGGCGGGCCACAACGGTGCGCTGGTGTGGCAGGCCGGCGACGGCAACGCGATCGTCGCGCGGCAGACCGGTGCGCAGAACTGGATCGCGGCGTCGCAGGTCGGCGTCGGCAACACGTTGAATGCGACGCAGCGCGGCAACGGCAACACGTTGCAGGTGCAACAGAACGGCGTCGGCAATTCGGTCGAGTCGACGCAGGTCGGCACGTCGCTGTCGGCGCGCGTCACGCAGAACGGCAGCAACAACGCGGTGAACATCGTGCAGGGCGGATCGAACACCGGCATCCAGGTGATCCAGAGCGGCAACGGTGCGCACGCCACGGTGCTGACGCGGTAACGGTTATGCAGTGTGCAAGTGCTTGGCTTCAAGTGGTGTGACGTGTGGGACGTGAGAGCGTCCTCAATTGGCGGGGGTGCCGGCGAAGACCCACTTTTCCGGCGAATTTTCTTTCGAATCAGGAGCAAGAAATGAAGGTGACCAAGTCTGCAATCGCAATCGCAGTGCTGATGCTCGCATCGGCCGCCGCACAGGCCGATTCGTCGGGTAACAACGTGACCGTCGGGCAAACCGGCAGCTTCAACTCGGCAACCGTCGAACAGACGGCGACGAGCGGTGATTCGGTGTCGATCAACCAGTCGGCAGCCGGCGACGATCCCCGTTACGGGTTCGTCGCCAACGTGACGACCGCGGGCGGCAGCGGCGACACGACCGTGATCCAGCAGACCTCCGGGTGGGCGGAGCCGTATTCGAGCGTGAACGTGTCGCAGACGGGCACGTCGCATGAGCGGAACTACGTGACGCAGTCGGGTGGCGGCGACTTCTCGGCGACCATCACGCAGACGACGTCGGCCTACACGGGCGGCCCGCAATACGACATCAACACGATCAACCAGTACAGCTACATCGACAGCGCGTCGATCTCGCAGCAGGGTGGCGGCTGGAACTCCGTGACGATCAACCAGGGCTCGCCGAGCCAGTCGGCGATCGCCAACAACGCGACCGTCGCGCAGACGGACACGGTCGGCAACACCGTCGGCATCACGCAGACCGGCAACAACGGCACTGCGAACGTCCAGACGACCTGGGGCGGCGGCAACGCGACGTCGATCACGCAAACGGGCGGCACGACCAACGCCAGCGTGACGCAGTTCGCCGAAGTTGGCGACCAGGTCACGACGACCCAGAGCGGCACCGAAACGGCCACCGTGAACTCGTCGTTCGGCGGCGGCAACTCGACGACGATTTCGCAATCGGGCGGCGTGAGCGGCAACAACGCAACGGTGAACCAGCTTGCCGCGGCCGGCAACGCGACGTCGATCACGCAGACCGCCGACGGCAACAACGCCACGGTCAACCAGTGGTTCGAGTCCGGCGACAGCGCGACGATCAACCAGTCGGCCGCGTCGAACAACGCAGCGATCACGCAGCAATACGGCTACGGCAACGGCGCGTCCATCACGCAAACGGCCGCGTTCAACACGGCGTCGATCACGCAAAGCAGCTCGACCGGTTCGACGGCATCCATCACGCAGTCTTCGGCGGACAACCTGGCGTCCGTGACGCAATCGGCATCGAGCTCGGCGGTGACGGTGAGCCAGTCGGGCGCCATCGGCAACTACGCCAATGCGTCGCAGACGGGTGCGGATGACCTGCTGAACCTCTCGCAAACCGGTGGCTTCAACATCATCAACGCGTCGCAAGTGTCGGGCACGGGCAACCAGGGCTACGTGACGCAGATCGGCTTCAGCAACAACGCCACGCTGCTGCAGCAAGGCAACGGCAACTACGCCAGCATCAGCCAGACGGGCGCCTTCAACACCGCATCGATCAAGCAGCACTGAGCGCCGCCGGTGTAACGAAAAGGCCGGACGGTTGCCCGTTCGGCCTTTTTTTCATTCGACAGGGGACGATCATGGTTGGCATTCACGATCTCAACGCCTATTTCGACATCGCCGCCAGTGCCGGCGGCGTGAACATCGTGCCGCACGTGCGGGCGGCCGCGCCGGTCGACGTGTCGTACAGCCTGCGCATCACCAAAACCGGCGGCGCCGGTTCGGCCTCGCTGACACGCTCCGGCGAATCGCGACTCGCCGGCGGCGAGGATCGGCCGCTCGCGACGCTGCGGCTGAGCGTCGATTCGAGCGACATCTGCCAGGCGACGCTGGTGCTGCGCGTCAATGGCGAGCACGCGGAGTATTCGGTGGACTGCAATCCGCATCGGGCCGCCAATTGAGCCGGTGGGGCGCGGGCCCGGCGCGATCGCCACATCGCCCCCGCGTCAATCGTCCGATGCCAGCATGCGCGGTATCTCGTCGACGAGCGCATCGATGACGACACGCACCTTCGACGGCACCTGGCGCGAGGCCGGCCGCACCGCGAACACTTCGGCGCCCGACACGCTGTTGCTGTCCATCACGAGCGCGAGGCTGCCGTCGCGCAGGTAAGGCGCCATCAGCCAGCACGGCAGCCACGCGAGACCCGCGCCGGCGGCGGCCGCATCGGCGATCGCCTGCAGGTCGTCGAGCCGCAAGCGGCCGGCCGGGCGATGGTCGTGCACCGCGCCGTCCGCGCCGACGACCCGCCACGGCGTCGGTTGCCCGCCGCGCGAATACGCGATGCCGACGTGCGACGCGAGTGCGTCGAGCCCCGCCGGCCGGCCATGACGGTCGAGATACGCGGGCGACGCGCAGATGCCCATGCGTTGCACGCCGAGCTTGCGCCCGACCAGCGCACTCGTGTCGGCCAGCTCGCCGATACGCACCGCGATGTCGAAGCCGTCGTTGACCAGGTCGGCCACGCGGTCGCTGAACGACACGTCGATCTCGAGCCGCGGATGGCGCTCGACGAGGCGCCGCATGACGGGCGCCACGCATTGCCGCCCGAACAGCACGGGCACGCTGATGCGCAGCCGCCCCGCCGGCTCGCGCTGCCCCGCGTCGAGCGCGGCCTCCGTCTCGCCGAGTTCGGCCAGCAGCCGCCGGCATTGCTCGTAGTAGACGAGCCCCTCGTCGGTCAGGCCGAGCTGGCGGGTCGTGCGCTGCAGGAGCCGCGCGCCGAGGCGACGTTCCAGCCGCGCGACGACCTTCGCGACGGCCGAGCGCGTGACGCCGAGCCGCAGCGCCGCCGCCGCGAAGCTGCCCGACTCCACCACGTCGACAAATTCGGCCACGCCTCTCAGCCGCTCGTCCATGCCATTCCACTCCGGTTGGGTCACAGGGTTGTGTCCACACAGGCGACAGTCATCGGCCGAATTCTCGCCAATGCGTCCCCGTGCGCAACACTATGATAGTCCGCTCTATCTCGAAAAGGAGTCGACATGAACGCATGGCAAGTGAAACCGGGCGACGGCGTGGCCGGGCTTCAGCGCATCGACGCGACACGCCGCGCGGTCGGGCCGACCGACGTCGTCGTGAAGATCCACTCGGCCGGGCTGAACTACCGCGACCTGATGTTCGCGCGCGGCGACTATCTCGGCATCGGCACGGACGCGCTGATCCCGGTGGCCGACGGCGCCGGCGAAGTCGTCGAAACCGGCCGCGACGTCACGCGCTTCAAGCCGGGCGACCGCGTGATCAACACGTACTTTCCGCACTGGATCGACGGGCCGCCCACGCCGCAGAAGGTCTCGGGGTCGCCCGGCGCGCAATTCGACGGCGTGCTGGCCGAGCATTTCGTATCCGATGAAGCCGCGCTGGTCGCGATTCCCGCGCATCTGAACTACGACGAGGCGGCGACGCTGTCGTGCGCGGGCACCACCGCGTGGAACGCGCTGTTCGCCGACGGTGGCCTCGAGCCCGGCGCGACCGTCGTGCTGCTCGGCACCGGCGGCGTGTCGATCATCGCGCTGCAGCTCGCGCATGCGGCGGGGCTGCGGACCATCGTCACGTCGTCGAGCGATGCGAAGCTCGAGCGCGCCCGCGCGCTCGGTGCGGACGCAACCATCAACTACCGCGCGACGCCCGAATGGCAAGACGAGGTGCTGCGGCTCACCGGCGGCGCGGGGGCGGACCTGGTCGTGGAAGTGGGCGGCAAGGATACGCTGCCGCGCTCGGTCGCCGCGACGAAGATGGGCGGCATCGTGTCGGTGATCGGCGGCCTCAGCAGCTTCGCCGGCCCCGAACTCGGGCTGCTGTCGCTGATCGGCGGAATCCGGCAGCTGCACGGGATCATGGTCGGCAGCCGCGCGATGCTCGACGATGTCGTGCGGCTCGTCGACGCGAAGCAGATCAGGCCGGTGGTCGATCGCGTGTTCGGCTTCGACGAAGCACCGCAGGCGTTTGCGTACCTGCAGTCGGGTCAACACTTCGGCAAGGTCGTGATCGGCGTCGCGCAGTAAGCGCGTCGAGGCGGCGGGTCGCTCCACCCGCCGCCTCTTCCGTCATCGCACACTCAGAACTTGTGACGGATCCCCGCGTGAATCATCAGCTGCTTCGCGGTCGACGCCAGGTCCGCCGCACCGGGAATGTAAGCCTGGTCGAGCGACGAGCCCGTCGCATCGCCCGCGATCCGCTGGTACGCGCCCATCAGGTACACGTCCGTGCGCTTCGACAGGCTGTAGTCGGCCATCAGCCCGACCGAATGGATCTTCGGCTTCGCGCTGCCCGTCGTCGCGTCGTAGCGCACCGTCGTGTACACGTACTGCGCACCGACGAACAGCGCCGGCGTGAACTGGTATTTGCCGTTCACCTCGACGTTCTGGTACCGGATCGACGACACCGCGCCACCCGCGAGCGGGCCGGTCACCGGCTGGATCGTTTCGTTGCCGAACAGGTAGCCGACGTTCGCGGTCGGCCGCGTGACGTTGCTGTTCGTGTACGCGAGCCCGACCGTCGCGGGCCCCGCCGTGTAGTTGATGCCCGCACCGAAGATCCGCAGCCGCGCCGACGCAAAGTTCGCATCGGCACCGACCGGCCCCGAGCCCGCGATCGCGCCGCCCGACGTCGCGCCCGGGTTGTCCGCATTCAGGAAGGCCGCGCCGATCAGCAAGCCGCCCTGCTCGTACTGCGCGCCGACGCTCCACTGCCGGTTGTTCGCAAAGCCCGTGTCGTTGCTGAAACTGTACGTGCCGCCGAACGAGAAGCCGGCGAAATCCGGGCTCGCGTACTTCACCGTGTTGTTCACGCGAAACGTGTTGCCGGTGTTGTCGTTGTCGAGCGGATGCGAGAACGGATAGACGCCCCAGCTGCCGTTCGCGGTCGTCGGCGCGAGATAGTCGACCACCGCATCGTATTGCCGGCCGAGCGTCAGCGTGCCGAACCGCGCGCTGCCGAGCCCGACGTACGCCTGCCGCCCGAACATGCGGCCGCCCTGCGCGAGCGTGCCGCTGTTCACGTTGAAGCCGCTCTCGAGCTGGAACAGCACGCTGTAGCCGCCGCCCAGATCCTCGGTGCCCTTCAGCCCCCAGCGGCTGCCTTGCGCGAAGCCGCTTGCCATCTGCCACGCACCGTGGCCGCCGACGTTGTTCGTGTAGTCGATGCCGGCATCGACGAGGCCGTACAACGTGACGCTGCCTTGCGCGAACGCGAACGCGGGCGCTGCACACAGCGCCGGGACCGCGACGAAAGCCAATCTCCAGTTCATTCGTTTTCCTTATTTATCGTGTCGTGACTGCCCGCCTTCCGGGCGTCGCCGCTTACTTCGCGCCGTAGATGTCGAAGTCGAAATACTTGTTGTTGATGCGCTGGTACGTGCCGTTCGCGAGGATCGCCGCAAGCGCGCGGTTGAAGGCGTCACGCAGGTCGTTGTCCTGCTTGCGCAGCCCGAGCCCGTCGCCCTGCCCGAAATACTTCACGTCGTCGATTGCCGCGCCGACGAACGCGAAATCCTTGCCCTGCGGTTTCTTCAGGAACCCGTCGCTCGCCGCGATCGACGCCTGGAACGCCGCATCGAGCCGGCCCGTCACGAGATCGGCATACACCTGATCCTGGTTCGGGTACGACACGATCTGCACGCCGGCCCGCTGCCAGTTCGCGATCGCATAGTCAGCCTGCGCGGAACCCTGCTCGACGCCCACGCGCTTGCCCTTCAGCGCGTCGGCCGTCGGCAGCAGCGGCGAGCCCTTGCGCGCGACGAGGCGCGCCGGCGCATTCGAGATCCGGTTCGTGAATGCGATCTGCTGCTGCCGCTTCGGCGTGATCGTCATCGACGACGCAATCACGTCGAACTTGCGCGCGAGCAGCCCCGGAATCATCCCGTCGAAGCTCGACTCGACCCACACGCAGCGCGCATGCAGCTCCGCGCACAACGCGTTCGTGATGTCGATCCCGAAACCCGCCAGCGTGCCGTCGGGCAGCTTGTATTCGAGCGGCGGGTAAGTCGGATCGACCGCGAGGCGGATCTCCTTGCCGGCCCAGTCGCCCGCATGCGCCGCCCCTGCCGCCAGCGTCACCGCGAGCGCCGCCATCCGTTTCCATTGCTTCATTGCCAGTCTCCTTCCTTGTGTGAATCGTCAGTCAAAATTGTGCGGGCACGTCACGCGAGGTAGCGCTCCGCCAGCGCAATCCAGTAGCTCGCGCCGTTGGCGAGGCACGCGTCGTTGAAGTCGTAGCCGGGGTGGTGCAGCCCGCATCCGGCGGCGCCGTCGCCGTTGCCGATCGACAGGTAGCTGCCGGGGCACGCGTTCAGCATGAACGCGAAGTCCTCGCTGGCCGCGATCGGCCGCAGATGCGGGATCAGCGCGCCATCGCCGCCCCATTCGCGGGCGACGTCGCGGGCGAACGCGGTCTCCGCGGCGTGATTGACGAGCACCGGGTACTCGTGCCGGTAGTCGATCTCCGCGGTCGCACCATAGCTCGCAGCCTGCCCGTGCACGATCTCGCGAATTCGCCGTTCGAGCAGCGCCCGCACGTCCGGCGAAAGCGCACGCACGCTGAGCGCCAGATCCGCGTGCGACGGAATCACGTTCGACGCGGTGCCCGCATGGATCGAGCCGGCCGTCACGATCGCCAGCTCCTGCGGGTTCACGTTGCGCGACACGACGGTCTGCAGCGCCATCACGATCGACGCGCACACGACCACCGGATCGATCGTCGTATGCGGCGCCGCGCCATGCCCGCCGCGCCCGGTCACGCGCACGCGCACCTCGTCGGCCGAGGCCATCGCCGGGCCGTCGCAGAAACCGAGCACGCCGGCCGGCAGCCCCGGCACGTTGTGCATCGCGAACACCGCATCGCACGGAAACTGCGCGAACAGCCCGTCGTCGATCATCCGCTTCGCGCCGCCGAGCCCTTCCTCGGCCGGCTGGAAAATCAGGTTCAGTGTGCCCGTGAAGCGTTCGCGCTCTGCCAGGCAGCGCGCCGCCGCGAGCAGCATCGCCGTGTGACCGTCGTGGCCGCACGCATGCATCACGCCATCGCACCGGCTCGCGTGCGGCAGCCCGGTCGTCTCGCGGATCGGCAGCGCATCCATGTCCGCGCGCAGCCCGAGCCGCTTTCCGCGGCCGCGCGTCAAGGTGCCGACCACGCCCGTGCCGCCGAGCCCACGCGTCACCCGATAACCCCACGTTGTCAGGAAGCCGGCCACGAGGTCGCTCGTCGCGTGCTCCTCGAAGCCAAGCTCCGGATGCGCGTGCAGCCGGCGGCGCAGCGCGATCATTTCCGCCTCGATGGCCGCCATTTCCGGCTGGATGTGTTTGTGGTCCAACCCCGATTCTCCTCGATGCGTTCCGGTTGCCGATCGCCCGAATGACCGATCGTGGCCGCATCGTAGGCAGCGAAAATCCCGGCGAACAGCCGCGGTTTCGTTATGATGACAACCTTTCGTTGTCGGGTATCGCACCATGAGCACGATCAAGCTGCATCAGCTGCAGGCGCTCGTCGCGAGCGCGGAGGCCGGGAGCATCCGCGGTGCGGCGCGCACGCTCGGGCTGTCGCAGGCGGCCGTCACGCGCGCGCTGCGCGAGCTGGAGGCGAGCGAACGCCTGCCGCTGCTGGTCCGCGCGCCGGAGGGGATCGGCTTCACCGAATACGGCAAGACGCTGCTCACGCACGCGAAGCTCGTGCTGAAGCAGCTCGAGCACGCGCAGAGCGATCTCGAGCGCATGCGCGGCCGCGTCGAGGGCCGGCTGAGCATCGGCGTCACACCGTGGCTGACGATGACCTTCCTCGCGGAAGCGGTGCTGCGTTTTCGCGCGCAGATGCCCGACGTGCGCCTCGAACTCTACGAAGCGCTGATGGCCGTCGCGCAACCGCTGTTGCGCGACGGCAGCATGGATTTCGCGCTCGGGCACGTGCAACCGGGCGGCACGCAGGAATTCGCGTTCGAGCCGATGCTGCGCTACGAGACAGCGGTGATGGTGCGCGCCGGCCACCCGCTCGAGCACGCGCGGTCGATCCACGACCTGGTCGACCACGACTGGGTATTGAATTTCGCGGCCGATGGGCAAGCTGCGCTCGTCGATTACCTGTTCACACGTCACGGCGCCCACATCGACGAACGGCGCATCGTGCGTGCGCAGTCGGTGGCGATGCTGCAGACGATGCTCGAGCAGGCCGACATGTGCACGTGGTGTCCGACGATCCTCGCGGCCGTGCCGTCGTTCGGCGAACGGATGCGCGCATTGAAGTTGCAAGAGACCTTCGAGCCGCGCGACCTCGGGATCGTCACGCGGCGCAGCAGCACGCTCGGCGACGCGGCGCGCTGCTTCATCGACTGCCTGCTGCACGTGATCCGCCGGCATGCGCGATCGGCACGCAAGGCGGATCTCGCGCTGTTCAGGACGCTGTCGCTGCTGATCTGACGCGCGGCGAGCGCGGCCCTTTGCCGCGCCGCCGCACACGTCTCGTGCCGCCCGTCAGATCTTCGCGGTCAACGTGATCCCGACCGTGCGCGGATCGCCATACAGCACCGGATATGCGCCATACGACGGCAGCAGCTCGAGCTTCTTGTAGACCTTGTTGGTCAGGTTCGTCACGTAGCCCGTCACGATGTACTTCTGGTCCGGTGTCGTGTAGGACACGTGCGCGTTCAGCACCGTGTAGCCGCCCTGCCAGAGCTGCGGCATCGTCTGCCGCGTCGCGCTGAAGTACTCGCGGCTGCGGTAGTTCACGTCGCCGCCGGCCGTCAGCGTGCCGAACGACACCGGCACGCGATAGTCGAAGCCCGCATTGATCGTCGTATGCGGCGAGCGCGCGAACGAATTGCCGACGGCGGTCGGCACGTAGCGGAACTCCGTGTAGCGCGTGTTCAGCATCCCGAGGTTCGCGAACAGGTAGAGGCTGTTGACCGGCTGCGCCTTCAGCTCCAGCTCGAAGCCGTCCGCGCGCCCCTGCCCCGCGTTCGACAGCGTCGACACCGGCGGGCCGCCGAACGGGTTCGGCGCCAGCGCGAACACCTGGATGTCGCGATAGTCGTAGTGGAACACGCTCGCGTTGACGATCAGCCGCTTGTCGAACCACTCGCTCTTGATGCCGGCTTCGTAGTCGGTCAGGTACTCCGGCGATACGGTCGACACCGTGCTCTGTGTATACGCGTTGCCGTTGTAGCCGCCCGAGCGGAAGCCGCGCGCATAGCGGAAATACGCGCGCACGTTGTTGCTGAGCGCATATTCGGGCGTGAGGTCCCAGGTCGGCGCGCGCCACGTGTTCGTCTGGTTCTGTCGCGCGCTGACCGCGAGCGGCGACGACACCGACGACGGATCCCACCAGCTGCCCGGATTGCTGAACGTCACGTTGCCGGTGCCCTGCAGCCCGGTCAGGTTGATGTTCTTGCGCTCGATCGTGTAACGCAGCCCGCCCGTCACGTTGAAGCGGTCGGTGAACCGGTACTTCACGCTGCCGAAAATCGCCGCGCTCTGCGTGTGCTGCGTGAGGTCGGTCAGGTGGTAGAACGCGGGCGACGGCGAGCCCGGCAGGCCGCCGCCGGCGCCCTGTTCGGCCAGTTGCTCGGTGAACAGGTGCGTGCCGACGAGCCAGCTGAACCGGTCGTTCTGCGGCGATTCGAGGCGGAATTCCTGCGAGAACTGGCGGCTCGACAGGCGATCGTGCGAACGCGCGGCGTCGAACGCGGAATAGTCCTCGTCGTCCTGGTACCAGCGGTGCAGCCCTTCGAACGCGGTGATCGACGTCAGCGTCACCGCCGGGTTGATGCGCCAGTGCGCGGTGAGCGACGTGCCCCACGTCGAGATGCGATCGCTCGACGGCGCATTGAGCGACACCGTGTACGGATCGCTCGACCCGACGAAGCCGAACTGGTTCGCGCCGCCCGGCCCCGCGCCCTGCGCGTGCCACGCGTTGCCGCCGCCCGTGTAGTTGCGGCCGTGGATGTTGAACAGGAAGTCGGTGTCCGAAGTCGGCACGGCCAGCACCTGAAAGCGCACCGCATTGTCGTGGAAGCCGCCGAAGCGCCCTTGCTGCACGGTGTTCGTGTAGAAACTGTCGGCGTTCTCGTGATACACCGACACGCGCGCGGCCAGCACGTCGTTCTTGCCGATCGGCCCGCCGATCGCGGCTTCCGCGAGACGGCTGTTGTACTGGCCGAGCCCAATCTTGCCGTAGCCGCTCACGTCGAAAGTCGGCTTCTGCGACGTGATGCTGAGCGCGCCGCCGACGGTATTCTTGCCCCACAGCGTGCCCTGCGGGCCGCGCAGCACTTCGATGCGGTCGAGGTCGAACAGCGGGAAGCCCTGCCCGAACACGCTGTTGATGTAGACATCGTCGAAGTACACGCCGATCGGGCTCAGCGACAGGTCCGACGGATCGTTGCTTCCGACGCCGCGCAGGAACCAGCGCGGCCGCTCGCGGCCTTCTGTCGACTGGCCGGTGAAGTTCGGCACGTACTTCGTGACGTCGTTCACCACGCGCAACTCGTTGTTCCTGATCGTGTCGCCGCTCAGCGCGCTCACCGCGACCGGCACGTCCTGGATGCTCTCCTTGCGCCGGCGCGCGGTCACTGTCACCGTGCCGAGATTCGTTTCGCGTACGGCCGTGCCTTGGTTCACGCGGGCTGCCTTCGGTGCGGCCGCGGCTGCATCGTCCGCGCCCGGTTGCGCCGGCTTCGCGTCCGGCGCCGCCGTCACCGCGCCATCTTCCGCCCATGCGGGCAACGATACGGCGCCGCCCGTCAGCAGTCCCCCCAGCGCGGTGACGATTAGTTTTTTCCTGAACATCGATGAGTCATCCTGTTTGATCGGTTGAACGCACGTGCGTGCGCGACGCACGGGTTACCTATTGCAATTCGGATGCCAGCATCGAGAAGCCCGTCGCACGGGGCTTCCGGCATGCGCGTGGTGCCGGTGTTGCTGCATGCGCATCTGTGACGGGAAGCAAACTGCTTGTCACGCAACACCGCGCGGATTCCGCAACACCCGATTCGATGGTCGTCAGGACAGCTTCGCAGTCTCGGACTGCGATGCCTCGCGCCGCGCCGTCGAGACGCGCAGCGCGAACGCAACCAGCACGACGACCGGCAGCCAGCACAGAAACACGCCCGGCAACCCGACGACCGGTACGAGCGCGCTGCCGGCCAGCGGGCCGCAGAACGCGCCCGTCATCGACGCGAGGTTGTAGAGGCTCGACACCTGGCTCTTGTCGGCCGGGTGGCGGCCGAGGCGCTGCATGTTGACGAGATGCAGCAGCGACGACCCGACGCACAGCGCGGCGAGTCCCGCGCCGACGATCCATGCGTCATGCGCTAGACCCAGCGCGAGCAAGCCGGCCACGCCACCGGCAAGACTGAGCGCCTGGCAACGGCGCGCGGTCATCCGCTGCGCGACATGCCCGAGCCCGAACAGCGCGACCACCGCGACGACGCCCTGCAGCGTCAGCAGCGCGACGGCTTTCGTTTGCGACAGCCCGAGCGACTGGATCGCCAGCACCACCGTAAAAGCGCCGGCGAGCGAACGTGTCGCGCTGTTCACGGCTTCGAGCGCGAGCTGCTCGCGCACGTCGTGACTCCACGCGAGCGCCAGCAATGCGCGCAGGCCGCCGGTTTCCGGTTGTGCACGAAATGCCGGAGGCTGCGCGTCGCCGAGCAGCGTCCGGCTGAACAGCGCCATGCCCGCGAAGCTCGCCGATGCCGCGCAGAACGTCGCGACCGCGCCATGCGCGCCGATCAGCCCGCTCGCGAGCCACGGCCCGACCATGCCGGTACCGACCGACATCGCCGCGCGGTACCAGCCGGCGCGCGCGAGGCCGATCTGCGCGAGACGCGCGAGGAACACGCCGTTGATCGACACGATCCGGAACGGGATGCACAGCCCGATCAACACTTGCGTGAGCGCGATCAGCGGCCAGGCGCCGGCAAACGGCACGACGAGATTGAGCAGCATCGGCCCCATGCTCGCGACGAAGTACACGCGCCGCGCGCCGTAGCGCGCGACGAGCAGCCCGGCCGGCAGCGTCATCAACGCGATGCCGAGCGGCTCCATCGCGGCGATGATGCCGAGCCGCGCGCTGTCGACGCCGAGCGCGAGCGCGTACAGCGTCGTCGCGAGCTGCGCCATGCTGATCGTCGTGCCGCTCGCGAGCGCCAGCAGCATGAAGCCGCCGGTGAAGCGCTCGCGCCGCCATGCGTCGGCAACGCGTGCCGATGCGCTCACCGCGCGGCGCCGCGAGACAGCGTCGCGATGCCGTCGAGCGCGCGCCGGTCGATCCACGCACGCACGTCGAAGTCGGCCGGCAGGAATCGCCATTCGACGAGGAAGCGCTTGAAATCGTCGAGCGCGGCGATCGACGCTTCGTCGAGATCCGTGCGCAGCCGCCGGTGCACGTCCGCGCCGTACGCGAGCCTCAGCCAGTCATGGCCCGATCCCGTCTCGCGGCCGAGATAGCCGAGCACTTCCTGCTCGTGATCGCGCGCCCAGCCTTCGACGTCGGTCACGCGCGCGAGGAAGCGGCTGACGATGTCGGGATGGCGTTCGAGCGTCGACGCATTGACGGTCAGCGGCCGCGGCGAGCCGTTGTTGATACGGATCTGCGGATCGGGATGAAAGCCGATGTCGACGACCGGCTGCGCGCCGATCAGGTACGCGGTTTCGAGCCCGAGCGACCCCTTCACGTAGATCGCGTCGACGTCGCCGCGCACGAGCGCGGCCGCTTCGGCCGCATAGAGCCGGCGGCTCGACAGGCTCGCGGGATGGCTGAATGCCGCGTCGCGCGTCGCCGGAGTCGACACCGGTGCGCGCAGGTTCGACGCGGGCACGTCGATCCATTCGACGTCGGCGGGGCCGAGCCCGTCGAGCGACAGCGCGCTGACGAAGCCGCGCAGCGCCGCCGCACGAAAGATGTCGATACGCTCGCCGTCGCGGCGCGGCAGGCCGATGCGGCGCCCGCGCAGGTCCTTCGGCCGCGTCAGGCCGCTTTCCGGCAGCGCGACGATCGCCTGCGCCTCGTCGACCCAGGTCAGCGCGACCACGCGCGTATCGGCGCCGGCCGCGCGCGCCCACAGCGCGGGAATGCTGCCGCCCTGCCGGAATGCGTTGTCGAGCGAGTGATCGACGTGCGCGTGATGCAGCGCCGCGTGCTGGGTCTCCTGCAGCGCGCGCACGGTGATGCCGTCGCCGGCGAATTCGCTGTCGAGCCAGCCGAGATGCGCGGCGATGCCGAGCGGCGTCGGCACCGGACAGCGCGTGTACCAGATCGACTGGACGTTGGAGGAAGCCGTGATGCTCATGGATGCGTTCGTAGAGGGAGTCGTGAACCGCGCGTCAGCCGCGCGGCGCGGTGAGCACCGACAGCCGCGTGATGCCCGCATGCTCGATCGCGGCCATCAGCTTCGCGACGGTGCCGTACGGCACGTGCTCGTCGGCCTGCAGGTCGAGCGCGACGTCGGGCCGGCCGGCCTTCAGCGCGGCCAGCTCGGCCGGCACGGCGGCCAGTGCGACCGCGCGCTTGTCGAGATACACGACGCCCTTGTCGTCGACGCTCACGGTGACGTTCGGCTTGCGATCGGCCGGCGCCGTGGCGACGGTGTTCGGCAGATTCACGTGCACTGCGTTGTTGAGCAGCGGCGCCGTGACAATGAAGGCGACGAGCAGCACGAGCATCACGTCGACGAGCGGCGTGATGTTGATTTCGCTGAGCACGTCGTCGTTGTCGGAGGAAGAGGAGAAGGCCATTATGCGAACGCCTCCTGGCGGGTGTCGTCGGCACGGCGTGCCGGCGCGGGCGCGGCGGCGGCGGCCGGCACGCGGAAGCCGGCCTTCTGCGCGAGCGTGACGAAATCGGTGGCGAACGCATCGAGATCGGCCGACGCGGCCTTCACGCGACGCACGAAGAAGTTGTACGCGAGCACGGCCGGCACGGCGACCGCGATGCCGATCCCGGTCGCGACGAGCGCCTCGCCGATCGGCCCGGCCACGATGTCGATGCTCGCCGACGCGCTGTGCGTGATCGCGGTCAGCGCATGGATGATGCCGAACACGGTGCCGAACAGGCCGACGAACGGCGCGGTGCTGCCGATCGACGCGAGCACCGCCAGCCCCGCCTCCTCACGCCGGCGCGCATTGTGGATCTGCTGGCGCAGATGGCGTTCGAGCAGGTCGTGGCGGCTCCAGCTGTGTTCGAGATCGTGCGCGCTGCTCTCGTCGGCGCGCCGCAGCGCGTCGAAGCCCGTCGTGGCGAGTTCGCCCACCGGGCTGTTCGCGCCGTCGAGCGCGGCGGCCTCGTGGAAGCTGTTCGCCGCCCAGAACGCGCTGACGTAACGCCGGTTGCGCGCACTCGCCCGCAGGCTCTGGATCGCCTTCACGACGATCAGCGTCCACGTGACGACGGAGAAGACGACGAGCAGCCAGAGCGCGCCCTGGACGATGAAGGTGGTCGGGATACCGTTCATGATGTGAGTTCCTTTGAAAATGTGGCGGGCGGCCCGGCGGGTCAGCCCAGCTTGAAATCGATCGGCACGTTGACCCAGCCGTCGACCGCTTCGTCGCCGCGCTTCGCGGGCACGAACGTCCAGCGCTTCACGGCGGCCACCGCCGCGGTGTCGAGCATGCGGCGGCCGCTGCTCGTGCGGACCTCGACGGAATCGGGCGAGCCGTTCGCGAGCACGTGCACGCGCAGCACGACGCGCCCTTCCCAGCCCTGGTCCTGCGCGAACGCCGGATAGTCGGGCGCCGGGTTGCGCAGGTAGGCCGCGTCGCCGATCGGGGCGGTTTCGCGCACGGGTGCAGAAGGTGCGGCCGGCGCGGGAGCCGGCGTGGCGACGGCGGGCGCCGCCGGTGCGGGGGCCGCCTCGCGGGTGGCCTGCGGCGCGGCGGCCGGCACCGGCACCGGCGCCGGATGCGAGACGGCCGCACGCGGCTTCGGCGGAGTCGGCGCCTGCTTCAGCGGCTTCGGCGGCTTCGGCGGCACTGCCGGTGGCGGCGGATGCGCGGCCTGCGGCAACGGTTCGGGCGGCCGCGTCAGCTCGACCGTCATCGGCAGCGGCCGCGGCGGCTGCACGGGCGGCGCGGCAGGCGCGCGCGCGGCCAGCAGCGCGACACCCGCATGCAACGCCGCGACCGCGAGCGCAATCGCCCCCGTGACGCGCCACGCGCCCGGCTTCGCCTTCGTCTCGTTCGGCCGCGCCGAAGGTGAAGCTGACGGCGGACGCGTCACGGCCGCCGCCCGGGCCGCCACCGCGTTCGCACCCGCACGCGGCGCAGCACGCGCCGCGTGCCGACGTGCGGGCGGCACGCCGTATTCGATCGTCAGACCTGTCATGCTCGACTCCTTGCAATGACGCGCCGCGGCGCGCTACGCGACCCACGCATGGCGTTGCCGGTCGATGCGCGTGAACGGCGCCGGGTCGATCCACGCGCGCGCATCGAAATCCTGTTCGAGAAAGCCCCATTCGACGAGGAAGTCCTTGAACGCGACCAGCCCGTCGATCGACGTCTGCGCGAGCCCCGTCTCCAGATGGCGGTGCACGTCCGCGCCGTACGCATAACGCACCCACTCGTCGGATGCGCGCGTCTCGCGGCCGATATAGGCGACCGTCTCCGCCGGATGGCGCGCGGCCCAGTCGCCCGCCCCCACCACCACCGACAGGAAGCGGCTCACGAGATCGGGGCGCGCGTCGATCAGCGCGCGGTCGACGGTCAACGTGCGCGGCGTGCCGTTGCCGATCCGCACGAGCGGATCGGGGTGCGCGCCGAGATCGATGACGACCTGCGCGTCGATCAGATGCACGGTTTCGAGCCCCTCGACGCCTTTCACGAACACCGCGTCCACCTCGCCGCGCACGAGCGCCGCGATCTCGATCTCGTACTCGTGCGGACCGCTCGTGAACGATGCGGGCCCCGTGCGACGTTCGCGTTCGTCGGGCAGGTCGACCCACTCGGCGTCGCCGTGCCCGAGCCCTTCGAGTTCGAGCGCGCTCAGGAAGCCTTTCAGCGCGGCCGCCCGCCAGAAGTCGATGCTGATCGGATGGCGCGGCAACCCGAGCCGCCGGCCGCGCAGATCGCGCACCGAGCGGATGCCACGATCGGGCAGCGTGACGATCGCCTGGAATTCGTTGGTCCACGACAGGCCGATCACGCGCGTATCGGCGCCGCGTGCCCGTGCCCACAGCGCGGGAATGTTGCCGCCCTGCCGGAACGAGTGCGGCAGGCTGTGATCGAAATGCGATTCGCGCTTGCCGGCGTCCGCCGTCTCCTGCAGCGAATTCAGCGTGATGCCGTCCGGCCCGAACTCCTCGTCGAACCAGCCGCGGTGCACGGCGATGCCGAGCGCGGTCGGCACCGGGCAGCGCGTGTACCAGAGTGCGTCGCAGGCCGTGGCCTGCGCAGCGAGTGTCGTCATGGTGAATGTCCTTGTCGATGTCGTTGGATCGTGCGGGAAAGCCGTCGCGCTCATGCGCCGGCCACGCGCAGCGCCGCCTGCGTGCCACGCGCGTTCAGCGCGCCGTCGACGAGCGGCAGCACTTCCTCGCCCACGCGGTACGCCTCCTCGAGATGCGGGTTGCTGGCGAGAATGAACGTCGACACGCCGATGTCGACGTACTCCGCGAGCCGCTCGGCCACCTGCTCGTGGCTGCCGACGATCACGCAGCCGGGGCCGCCGCGAATCTGCGACATTCCCGCCCACAGGTTCGGGCCGACGACCAGGTCGTCGAAGTGCTGCGTGTTGCCCTGGTGCAGCGCGAACTGGCGTTTCGCGCCGACCGACTCCGACGATTCGCCGCGCCCGCCGAAGCCGTTGCGCGTCACGTCGCCCACCGTCGCGAACATCTGCCGCAACTCGGCCCACGCCTGCTCCTCGGTCTCGCGCGCCAGGATGTCGATGCGCATGCCGAAGCGCAGGTCGCGCTCCGCGTTCTGGCGATCGAGCGCGCGGCGCGCCGCATCGATCACCTCCTTCTGTTTCGCGAGCGGCTCGCCCCAGCTCAGGTGCACGTCGCCGTGCTTCGCGGCGACCGCGAGCGCGGCGTCGCTCGCGCCGGCCAGGTAGATGCGCGGCGGCTTCTGGCCGCTCAGCGGCGGCAGCAGCCCGCCGGCTTCGACGCGGTAGAAGCGGCCGTCGAACGTGTACGGCGCGCCGGCCGCGACGCCCTTCACGACATCGAGGAATTCGTCGGTGCGCGCATAGCGGCTGTCGTGATCGATGAAGTCGCCGTAGGCACGCTGGTCGGGGCCGCCGCCGCCCGTGACGACGTTCCACTCGACACGCCCGCGGCTGATCCGCTGCAGGCTCGCGGCCATCTGCGCCGCATAGACCGGATGCACGAAATGCGGCTGCAGCGCGATCAGCAGCCGCAGCCGGCGCGTCTCGCGCGCCAGCGCGGCCGCCACGACCCACGGTTCCTCGGTAAAACGAAAGATCGGAATCAGCGCGCCGTGGAAGCCGGCGATATCGGCCGCGCGCGCGACCTGCGACAGATAGTCGATGTAGCCGAAATCGTCGTCATCGACTTTCGGCGCGACGCGCGATGCGCGCTGACGGTTCCATTCGCCGCGCGTATGCAGGTCGTGTGCGCGCCGGCCGTCGCCATGCATCGGCAGGCGCCACAAAAATTCAACAGCCATCGGAGTTCTCCTGGTCGGGCCATTCGGATTGCGTGCGGCATCGGCGTGCCGCGCGTGTGCTGCGCTGTAAAGCACGCGGTGTGCCAACGCGCTCGCCTCGGCGCGTGCGTGGCTGCCGGCGAACCTGCCCGGTGCCTTGCACACCGGCCATCAGCGGCAATCGGATCGCACCCGCCCGCGCTCGCCCATGCCGCCGCGACACGCCCGTACCGCCGTGCTGCACCGGCCGCACCGCTGCTGCGCGCGCAACAGCAGCCGTCGCGACTGTTGCTGGCGCAACAGGCCATGCGTCGGCGCGCGCACCGCCCCTCCCGCGCGATGCCCGCGCCGCGTGCGGCCGCGCCGTTTCCGTTCACTGGCCCGGAACTTGCAACGTTGACCGGCCCGCGCGTGCGACACCGACACCGTGCGCGACCGGGCTTCAACCATGCTTACGCAGAGAGGGAATCTCACCCATGACAGACAGGCCCGATTCGTCATCGGACAAGCAACAGACGTTCTGGTACGCCCGCTCGCCCGTGCCGACCCCGCTCGGCATCGCCGTGCATCTCGGCTGGCTCAACGGCGAAACGTCGGCCGATGGCGTCGCGATCCGCTCGCCGCGCGGCGACACGCGGCACGACGTGTCGTCGATCAGCGATCACACGCTCGCGCAGTCGTTCCGCCAGGGCGGCAGCATCCCCGCGATGTGGGCGCGCTCGAACGGCGCGAATACGCGCGTGATCGGGCTGTCGTGGGTCGACGAATCGCAGTTGATCCTCGCGCGGCCCGAGTCGGGCATCCGCTCGGTGAAGGCATTGCGCGGGCGCCGCATCGCGATCCCGAGCCGCCCCGACGACCGCATCGACATCTTTCGCGCGTCGGCGCTGCGCGGCTTCGTCAACGCGTTGAGCCTCGACGGGCTGACCACGCGCGACGTCGAACTCGTCGACGTGCGCGCACGCACGCTGCAGGCCGTCGGACCGGCGCGCGCGGCGAACCTGTTCGCGTCGCCGCAAGGCTTTTCGAGCCGCGCGCTGTACGCGGCCGAAGCCGGCGCGCTGCTGCGCGGCGAGGTCGACGCGATCTACGTGAAGGGGTCGACCGGCCTCGAGATCGCGCAGCTGATCGGCGCGCACGTCGTGATCGACATCGGCTTTCATCCGGAGCGCGCGATCCGCAACAACAACGGCACGCCGCGCCCGCTGACCGTCAACGCGGACGTGCTCGCGAATCACCCGGACATCGTCGCCGGCTTCCTGAAGCTCGTGGTCGCCGCCGGCGACTGGGCCGGCACGCACCCCGACGAAACCGCGCACTACGTGGCCGGCGAAACCGCGTCGTCGATCGACTGGGTCCGCGCCGCGTACGGCAACCAGCTGCACCGGCATCTCGGCGTCAACCTCGACGACGAATCGGTCGCCGCGCTCGACGACTTCAAGACGTTCCTGCACGACCACGGCTTTCTGGAAGCCGACTTCGACGTCGCCGACTGGATCGATCCTCGGCCGCTCGCCGACGTGCTGCGGCCGTCACTGCAGAAACGTGCGTGAGCCCCTTTTCCGTTCACTGTTCGGAACCGTCATGAAACCCATACTCTCCCTCACGTCGCTGCGCCGCCCGCTGCGCGCGCTGCTCGCCGCGCTGCCGTTGGCCGTCGCGTCGCTCACAGCACCCGCCGCTCACGCTGAAGACGCGCCCAAGGTCGTGCGGATCGCCGTCGTCGCCTATTCGAGCGGCGGCAAGACGCAATACGCGGGCGCGTCGGCGCTGATCGACGCCGACAAGTCGCTCGAGAAGGCGCTCGCCGCGCGGCACGTGAAGCTGCAATGGGTGCCCGTATCGACCGCAGCGGTCGGCACGCTCGTGAACGAGGCGTTCACGAACGGCAGCATCGATTTCGCGGGCTACGGCGACCTGCCGTCGGTCGTCGTCAACGCATCGGGCACGCATACGCGCCTGATCGTGCCGGGCGGTGTCGGCAGCAACACGTATCTCGTCGTGCCGGCCGGCTCGACCGCGAAGTCGATCGTCGACCTCAAGGGCAAGCGCATCGCGCTCAATCGCGGCCGGCCGTGGGAAGTCACGTTCAGCAAGCTGCTCGCCGAGAACGGGCTGAAGCTGTCCGACTTCAGGATCTACAACCTCGACCCGCAGGCCGGCGCGGCGGCCGTCGCGGCCGGCCGCGTCGACGGCTTCTTCACGCTGTCCGACGCGTATTCGCTCGTCGACAAGAACGTCGGCAAGATCATCTGGTCGACCAAGACCGCGCCCGACGACTGGAAGATGCGCGCGGAACTGTGGGCATCCGACGATTTCGTGCGGCGCTACCCCGACATCACGCAGCTCGTCGCGACGGCCTACGTGCGCGCCGCGCACTGGATCTCGCAGCCGCAGAATCGCGACGCGTACGTGAAGATCCTGAGCGCGTCCGGCCAGCCTGAAAGCGTCGTGCGCCGCGAATACGCGGATGAGAAGACACCGTGGAAGGAGCAATGGACGCCGCTCTTCACGCCCGCGCTGACCGGCCACTACCGCGACGTCATCGCATACAGCCGCCAGGCCGGCCTGACGACCGCGCTCAAGCAGCTCGGGCTCGACGGCTACTGGCGCGCCGACGCGGCGCGCGTCGCGAGCCGCTGATGCCGATGCATGCCCTCGCGTCGAACGGCACACGCGCGCTGCGCCTGCCCGGACCCGCACGGCTCGGCGGCATCGCGCTGTCGTGGGTCACGCCCGTCGCGTTCGTCGCGCTGTGGTGGCTCGCGAGCGCGCAGCGCTGGTTCCCGCCGCAGCTCGTCGTGCCGCCGGATCGGCTCGCGGCAACGCTGCGCACGCTGCTCGACACGGGCGAATTGCGCGACAACCTGCTGATCACGCTGCATCGCCTCGCGCTCGGTTTCGTGATCGGTGCGACCGGCGGTGCGGCATTCGGCATCCTGCTTGCGCGCAGCCGGCTGTTCGCCGATTACCTGCGGCCGACGTTCGACCTGCTGCGGCAGGTGCCGACGCTCACGCTGATTCCGCTGCTGATCCTGTTGATCGGCGTCGACGAGCCGCTGAAGCTGGTCGTCGTCGGCAAGGCCGTGTTCTTTCCGGTCGCGCTGGCCGCGTACACGGGTGTGCACGACGCGCCGCGCGATCTCGTCGAGATGGCGCGGCACTACGGGCTCGGCCGCTTCGCGCTGCTGCGCGACGTGCTGCTGCCCGCCGCGTTGCCGCCGCTGCTCACCGGCGTGCGGATCGCGCTCGCGCGCGCGTGGCTCGCGCTCGTCGCGGTCGAACTGCTCAGCGCCGACAGCGGGATCGGCCAGATGATGGAACTGGCGCGGCAGATGCTGCGCCTCGACGTCGTGCTCATCGACGTCGCGGTGATCGGGCTGATCGGCTTCGCGATCGACCGGTCGATCGCGCTCGTGCAACGCTACGCATTGCGCTGGCAGACGCCCGCGCGCTGAACGAACAGGTTTCAAGAATGACACTCGCCAAGCCCCCCGTTTCGTTTGCCGTGCTGCGCCGCCGGGCGCGCGGCCTCGTCGTGCCGGCCCTGCTGGTCGCCGCATGGCAATACGCGTCGTCAGGCGACGCGGCCCATCAATACGCATTCGTACCGTTGCAGCAGGTTGGCGCCGCGCTCGTCGAACTCGCACGCAGCGGCGAACTCGCAACCGATCTCGGCGCGAGCCTGCGCCGCACGACGCTCGGCCTCGCGGCAGGTGTCGCGGTCGGGCTCGTGTTCGGCGCGGCGATGGCGCGCTCGACGCTCGCGCGCAAGCTCGGCGAGCCGGCGTTCCAGGCGCTGCGCTACGTGCCGGTGCTCGGACTGATTCCGCTGCTGAGCCTGTGGGCCGGCACCGGCGAATTCGCGAAGGTGTTCATCATCGCGCTCGCCGCGTTCTACCCGATGACCACCGCCAGCTTCGACGGGCTACGCCGCGTCGATCCGCGCTATGTCGAACTCGCGCAGTCGTATCGCCTGACGCGCGCCGGCCTGTGGCGCGACGTGCTGATTCCGGGCGCGCTGCCCGACCTGTTCGCGGGCGTGCTGCAGGCCGTGCCGTTCGCATGGATCACCGCGACCAGCAGCGAGCTGCTGTTCAACGCGGGCGCGGGGGTCGGCAGCCTGATGCAGAACGCGCAGGCGGGCGCACGCGCCGACGTGTTGCTGGTCTGCGTGCTGGGCGTGACGGCGCTCGCCGTCGGGATGAGTGCGCTATGCGAGCGTGTCGCGCAGCGCGCGCTGCGCTGGCGCGATCACGCCTGACGGCGCAGCCGCGCGTCGGCGTCGCCCGCGTCGCGCGGCTTCAGGATGCCGAGCTGCGCGAGCCGCGCACGCACGATGTTGCGCGACTGGTCGAGCAGGCGCGACATGCGCAGCTGGTTGTGCTCGCTGTAGTCGAACACGCTGCGGTAGACGGTGTCCTCGATGTGCTGCCACAGCGACGGCGTGCCGAGATCCAGCAGCTCGATCACCGCGTGGCGCAGCGCATCGGTCGCCTCGGCCACGTCGCGCGCACGGCGCGGCGGCGCCGCCGCAGCGGCGCGCGGGTCGCCGGCATCGGGCGAAAGCGACAGCGCGGAAAACTGCAGGTCGCTCACATCGATCGCGCCGCCCGCGCAGATCAGCACCGCGTGGTGGATCACGTTCTCGAGTTCGCGGATGTTGCCGGGCCACGCGTGCGCATGCAGCCGGGCGCGCGCGGCGTCCGTCAGCGTCGGCGCGGCCACGCGCAGCCGCTTCGCGTAGGTGTCGATGAAGTGTTCGATCAGCGGCGCGATGTCGCCGGGCCGCTCGCGCAGCGGCAGCAGGCTCAGCTTCACGACGTTGAGCCGGTAGTACAGATCCTCGCGGAAATTGCCCGCGCGCACCGCGGCTTCGAGATTCACGTTGGTCGCCGCGACGAGCCGCACGTCGATCTTCACGGTCTTGCGCGAGCCGACCGGCGTCACCTCGCGCTCCTGCAGCACGCGCAGCAGCTTCACCTGCGCGGACAGCGGCAGGTCGCCCACCTCGTCGAGAAACAGCGTGCCGCGATTCGCGGATTCGAACCAGCCGGGCTGGCTGTTGATCGCGCCGGTAAATGCGCCGCGTTCATGGCCGAACAGCTCGCTCTCGATCAGCGTCTCGGAGAATGCGCCGCAGTTGACCGCGACGAACGGGCCGTCACGACGCTCGCTCAAGGAATGCACGAGGCGCGCGATCAGCTCCTTGCCGGTGCCGCTCTCGCCGGTGACGAGCACGGTCGCGTCGCTTGGCGCGACGAGCTGGATGCGCTCGAGCAGCACCCGCGATTTGGGATCGTCGAACGTCAGCGCCTTCGCACGAATCGTGATCGCATGCGAAGTCGGGTCCGGCAAGCTGAAGATGGCCATGGCACGACCGGCGTATTGAACGGGGAAGATTCGACGATAGCAAGGCGCGCGGCGGCCACGAACCAATTCATCGAGCTATCGGTATGACGGCGGCCGGATTGCGCCGGCCGCCGCGCGGCATCACGCGAGGCCGGTCATCTTCCATTGCTGCTCGAGCGCGCCCGGCCCGAATTCGAGCGAGCCGCCGAGCGGCTCCGCGAGCGCCTGGAAATACGCGGCTTCCTCGAGGATCAGGATGTACTTCGACACGTCGAGGATCGATTTGCCCCAGAACGTCGCGCCGCCGTTCGCCTCGATAATCGCCGGCACCTCGGGGTCGCGGCGGATCGTGTCGACGATGAAGCGCGGCTCGCCGGGGCGGCGATCGACATACACCGGAATCTCGCGGGCGCGCGTGTAGCGTGCGGCCGGCGCATAGCGGATCGGCAGCGGGCGATGCGCGCTCGCCCAGGCGCCGAGGTACGGGCCGTGCACGTGGATCACGACGCCGACTTCCGGCGCTTCACGGAACACGTCTGCATAGCGCGGCCCGTTGCCGCCCGCGCGCGCGTCGCCGTGCAGCACGTCGCCGTCGAACGTCACGACGACGGGCTGGATCTCCTGCGACGCGGCCCACGGGCTCGGCGCCGACAGCGCGACGATGAGTTCCGTGCCCGGCACGCGCTGGAACGCCTGGAACGTGTTGGTCGCGGACAGCGTGCGCGTGTCCTTCAGCACGCGTTCGGCCTGCGTGAATTCGCGCGTGGCGCGCTCGACGAATGCCACGAGTTCGCCGCTGTCGATGGTCGAGGTGACTGGCATGAGGACGGTTTCCTTGATCGGGTGAACGGATGGGCTCGCATCGCGATGTCGGAACGCCGCGACGCACGGCTACCGGATCAGCAGCAATCGTGCCAGCCGGCCATGCGTGCGCCGAAGGCCCGCGCGACGGGGCGCGTGCGCCTTGCACGACGCGCGCCTTGCGATCCATGCACGCGCCTCTGTTGCGGGAGCAACAGCCCGCCGGCCCGGATTGCTGCGCGACACGCAGCCGGTCCATGCGCGGACGCGCCGACGCGCCACGTGATGGCCCGTCGCGCCGTGCGCCGCCTCTGCAACGCGCGCTGGTTCGAAACTTGCGTCGTGGTCGGCCCGCGCCGCGCACTGTCCGGCACGTCCGATCCGACTTCACCGACATCCATCCGACCATGACGCTTCTCCCCCTGCGCGGCCATGCCGCGCGCACGCTGCTCGCTTCGGCGCTCGCCGTCTCGTCGCTCCTCTCGCATGCGGCTTCACCGGGCCGCGTTCCTGCACCCGATCCGCTTCAGGGCGACGGCCGCGTGTCCGCGTTCTACACGTGGGACCGCGACATTCCGGCGACGCCCGGCGTGCTGCTGCGCACCGAGCCGCTTCCGGCAACGCTCGGGCTCGCGAGCGCCGGACGCCAGCTGCGCATCCTCTATGCATCGACCGACGGTGTCGGCGGCCGCACGCCGATCGCCGTGTCGGGTGCGCTGTTCGTGCCGCGCGGCACGCCGCCCGCGGGCGGCTGGCCGATCGTCGCGTGGGCGCACGGCACCTTCGGGATGGCCGACATCTGCGCGCCGTCGTGGTTCGGCCGCTCGTATCGCGACGTGCGTTACCTGAACGCGTGGCTGCAGCAAGGGTTCGCGGTCGTCGCGACCGACTACCAGGGGCTCGGCACGCCCGGCCCGAATCCGCAGCTCAACAACCGCTCGAACAGCTACACGCTGCTCGACAGCGTGCGCGCGGTGCTCGGCGGCGTGCCGGGCCTCGCGAACGAGGTCGTGCTAGTCGGCCAGTCGCAAGGCGGCTCGGCCGTGTTCGCGGCGGCCGGCTACGCAGCCACCTATGCGCCCGAACTCGCGATCCGCGCGACCGTTGCCACCGGGACGATCTACAACGCGTCGCCCGCCACGCTCGCGTCGCTGCCGAAGTTCGAGAGCGCGTACCGGCGCGATCCCGAGCGCGTCGATCCGACGCTCGCGTACCAGTTCTACTCGGTGCTCTCCGCGCAGCAGTTCGACCCGTCGCTGCGTGCGGACGAAGTGCTGACCGAGCAGGCATTGCCGATCCTCGAACAGTCGCGCATCAGTTGCCTCGCATCGCTCGAGGACGACGCGGCGCTCGCGCACCTCACGCACGCGAACACCGTGAAGCCCGGCGGCGATGCGCGGCTGAAGGCATGGTGGGACGCGTACCTCAAATACCCGACGCTGAAGATCGCCACGCCCGTCTTCATCGGCGCGGGTGCCGACGACGGGCTCGCGCCGCTCGAACTCGCGCTCGCGAAGGACGCATGCGCGGCCGGCACGACGGTCGAGGCGCACCTGTATGCGGGCCGCGAACACAACGGCACCGTGAATGCGTCGCTCGCCGATTCGATCCCGTTCGTGAAGCGCGTGCTCGCCGGCGAGACGATCCGCCCGGCCTGCACGCCCGCCGCCCAGCAGGCCGTGTCGCAATAGCGGCGGCGACGCGCTTTTGCACGACGGCGCGAATGCATTTCGGAATCCGTTATTGGATTGCGCCGCCGCGCATTTTTATACTCGTCAGCACTCTCTGTTAAAGAGTGCCAGCCAATTTCAACAGATCAGCACAGGACGAACCAATGAGCCTACGCCCCTTGCACGACCGCGTGATCGTGAAACGACTCGACCAGGAAACCACCACCGCATCGGGCATCGTGATCCCCGACAGCGCGGCGGAAAAGCCCGACCAGGGTGAAGTGATCGCCGTCGGCCCCGGCCGCAAGGACACGGACGGCCAGCGCATCGTGCCCGACCTGCAGGTCGGCGAACGCGTGCTGTTCGGCAAATACGCGGGGCAAGCCGTCAAGGTGGACGGCAACGAGTTTCTCGTGCTGCGCGAGGAAGACATCGTCGCGGTCGTCAATCAATAACGGAGCGCAATCATGGCAGCGAAGGAAATCATTTTCAGCGACGTCGCACGGGCCAAGCTGACGGAAGGCGTGAACATTCTCGCGAACGCGGTGAAGGTCACGCTCGGGCCGAAGGGCCGCAACGTCGTGCTCGAACGCAGCTTCGGCGCGCCCGTCGTCACGAAGGACGGCGTGTCGGTCGCGAAGGAAATCGAACTCGCGGACAAGCTGCAGAACATCGGCGCGCAGCTCGTGAAGGAAGTTGCATCGCGCACCAGCGATGCGGCCGGCGACGGCACCACGACGGCCACGGTGCTCGCACAGGCGATCGTTCGTGAAGGCCAGAAATACGTCGCGGCCGGGCTCAACCCGCTCGACCTGAAGCGCGGCATCGACAAGGCCGTCGCGGCGGCCGTCGACGAGCTGAAGAAGATCAGCCGCCCGACCACCACGAGCAAGGAAATCGCACAGGTCGCGACGATCTCCGCGAACGGCGAGGAATCGATCGGCCAGCGCATCGCGGAAGCGATCGACCGCGTCGGCAAGGAAGGCGTGATCACCGTCGAGGACGGCAAGTCGCTCGCGGACGAGCTCGATGTGGTCGAAGGGCTGCAGTTCGATCGCGGCTACCTGTCGCCGTACTTCATCAACAATCCCGACAAGCAGATCGCCGAGATCGAAAGCCCGTACATCCTGCTGCACGACAAGAAGATCTCGAACATCCGCGACCTGCTGCCGGTGCTCGAACAGGTCGCGAAGTCGGGCCGGCCGCTGCTGATCATCGCGGAAGATGTCGAAGGCGAAGCGCTCGCGACGCTGGTCGTGAACAACATCCGCGGGATCCTGAAGACGGTCGCCGTGAAGGCGCCGGGCTTCGGCGACCGCCGCAAGGCGCTGCTCGAGGACATCGCGATCCTCACCGGCGGGCAGGTGATCGCCGAGGAAACGGGCCTGACGCTCGAGAAGGCGACGCTCGCCGAACTCGGCCAGGCGAAGCGCATCGAAGTCGGCAAGGAAAACACGACCGTGATCGACGGCGCGGGCGATGCGAAGAACATCGAAGCACGCGTGAAGCAGATCCGCGTGCAGATCGACGAAGCGACGTCGGACTACGACCGTGAAAAGCTGCAGGAACGCGTCGCGAAGCTCGCGGGCGGTGTCGCGGTGATCAAGGTCGGCGGGGCCACCGAAATCGAAGTGAAGGAAAAGAAGGACCGCGTCGACGACGCGCTGCACGCCACGCGCGCGGCCGTCGAGGAAGGCATCGTGCCGGGCGGCGGCGTCGCGCTGATCCGCGTGCGGCAGGCGATCCGCGAGTTGCAGGGCGTGAACGCCGACCAGAACGCGGGCATCAAGATCGTGCTGCGCGCGCTCGAGGAACCGCTGCGCCAGATCGTCACGAACGCGGGCGAGGAAGCGAGCGTCGTCGTCGCGAAGGTGGCCGAAGGTTCGGGCAACTTCGGGTACAACGCGCAGACCGGCGAATACGGCGACCTCGTCGAATCGGGCGTGCTCGATCCGACCAAGGTCACGCGCACGGCGCTGCAGAACGCGGCGTCGGTCGCGGGGCTGCTGCTGACGACCGATGCGACCGTGTTCGAAGCGCCGAAGGATGCGGCGCCGGCGGCGGCGCCGGGCGGCCCGGGTGCGGGTGGGCCGGGGTTCGATTTCTGATGACCCGACGCGTATGCCGGTTCGCCGGCATGCGCGCCAGCTTGCAGACTCCCATTGCGCGTGGCGACGACAGTCGTCACGCGTTTTTTGCTTGGTGCGCCAGGCCGCACCGACCACGCCACCTTTACGACCTTTTTACTTGCGCCCGCGCATGCGTTCACTAGAATGTGTTCGCAATCGATCCATCACCGAGTACGCACATGCGCATCCGAAGTCCTCGCCCTCCGAGTTGCTTTTCTGCCTGACAGGCAGGACGCCTGCGTCTCTCTTTTCCCGAGCCACCGTCCTGCCAGCAGGCGGACGGTGCGCGCCGTAGTCTTTCCCGTGCACGCTTGAACACGACGTCGATGCGTTAGCCGCGCATCGCGCAGGTCAGCTTGTTGGCGCGGAATTTCCCGTATCACGACACGCCATCGATCCGCCGCCCCGGCAACGTTCGACTGGAATGCCTCGCATCCCGCATGCCGATCCAGCCTGATTACTTTGCATACCTTATTTAACCGACGGAAGTTTCCGATACCGGAGCACGAACATGTTCGAGATCGACAAGCAGTACACCCGCGAATTCATCCACACCGCGTGCGGCGGCAGCAAACAGGCGTTCCTGCCGACGAAGAACGGCAAGGTCGTGGCCGCCTGCCTGCGCACGGACCTCAACCCGCACGCACCCGACGTGATCCTCTGCGACGGCAGCGCGTCCGCCCGGGCGGCCGGCAGGACGCTCGCCGCACAACGCGACGCGATTCCGGTGTTCATCCGCATGGCCACCGACGCGTACCGCTTCGTCGGCCAGTACATCGTCAGCGAATCGCTCACCGCACCGCTCGACTGCGCGCCTTATGTGCGCAACAGCAGCTTCACGCCCGGGCAGATCTCGCGCGTGCTCAAGCTCAAGCGCTGCTGACCCGCTTGACGGGCGCCTCGCGCGCCCGGTCCCGGTCAACTTTCATACAGGAGCAATCATGCTTGGCCTGACGTTCTGGAAACACGTGACCGGTGCGCGGACCGATGCAATCCGCACTGACAGGGCGGCTGCACACGACCGGCACCGACGGGTGTCGAGAACGCTCGTGCTGACGAGTGCCGCGGTTGCGTTCACGGCGATCGCGTTCGGCGCGCCGGTGGTCGGCATTTCGGTGTTTCTGCTGACGACGCTGCCGTTCGTGCTGTCGGGTACCTGAAGCGGAAGGTGCCGGGCCCGGTTCCATCGGCGATCGATACACAATTTTGATGCCGGGCCCGCGCGTATCTAACACCGTCTTTACGCGGTTTTGTCTAGGATTGCCCTGTCATCCCGACACGGAGAGATCCGCATGCAAACGCAGCAGGCCGCCGCCGGCGGCCAACCCGACCTTCCCTACCGATGCGGCGGCGCACCGCTCGCGACCCGGCTGGCCGACGCCTGCCCGCCGGACAACATCCTGCTCGACGTACCGGTCGAAAGCGCGATCCAGTTGTTCGACCTCGTCGCGCGACATATCGAGCGCAGCAGCGGCGTATCCGCGGAACGGATCAGGACCGAACTGACGAAGCGCGAGCAACTCGGCTCGACCGGCCTCGGCCAGGGCGTCGCGATTCCGCATGCGCGTGTCGCCGGCCTCCGCTCGGCCATCGCGCTGTTCGTTCGCGCGCAGTATCCGTTCCCCTTCAATGCACCGGATCGCAAGCCCGTGCGCGAATTCATCGTGCTGGCCCTGCCGCAGGAAGACAACCGCGCGCACCTCGAACTGCTCGCCGACGCGGCGCGCTGTTTCAGCGAACGCCCGTTCCGGCAGGCGTCGCGCGACGCGCTGACGCCCGACGAGATTCACCAGCTGATGCAACGCACGTATTGATGCCGTCTTGATGCCGCGTCGTGCGGCAACACGCACTCCATTCATCCATTCGGATTCCCATGTTCCCAGACCCTGAAAGTCCCACCCTGACGTCGCGCCGCGTAGCCGGCCTCGCGCGCTCGCTGCCGTTCATGCAGGCCCTGCACGGGCAGACCGTCGTCATCGTCGAAGGCGGCGCCGCGAGCGACGCACGCACCCGCCACGCATTCGCGCAGGATGTCGCGCTGCTCGCACTCACCGGCGTTCGCCCGATCGTCGTGCAGGGCATACCGGCCGCATCCGGCACGCAATCGGTCCACGCCGTTCACGCGGCGATGGCGGGCATCAATCATGAACTGGTGCGCCTGATCGGCAGTCACGGCGCCAAGGCGATCGGCATCGACGGCCACGACGGCGGCCTGCTGGTGGCGAGCGCCGATTCCGACCGCTCCGACACGCGCGCGGTCGCCCGCTTCGACGGCACGGCGCTGAACGCGTTTCTCGAGAACGGGCTGGTGCCCGTCGTGATGCCGATCGCCCCGGACGACGCAGGCCGTGACCACCTGCTGCGCGCGGAACGGCTCGGCAGCCTGTTCGCACAGCACACCGGCGCCGTCACGCTGGTGATGATGGTCGACAGCGCGCTGCTGCGCGAACTCGGCGAGCTCGCCGGGCTCTATGGCATCACGGAACTCGAGCAATGGCTTGCCGAGCATCCGGCCGCAACCGCAGCGCCTTGCGTGCGGGAAGCGCTCGATGCGCTCGCGCACGGCGTGCAGAACGTCCATCTCGCCGATATCGGGCAACCCGAATCGCTGATCGACGAACTGCTGACGGAGGAAGGATCGGGCGTGGTGTTCTGCCGTCGCGGCAACACCGACCTGCTGGCGGAAACCCGCCGCTACTTCGCGGATTCGGCGAGCGTGCTGCGCGACGGCTTCAACGTCGAGCAGAAGCAGGTCGTGCGGTTCTGAATTTTGCAGCGGAAACGCTCGCGGCGCAGTGCGCAGTGCCGTCAGAACATCTGGCGCAGGCCGACGGCAGCCCCGACGTTGTTGGTCCTGCCGATCTGGTCGACCTTGCCGGTGAGCCGGTTGGTGGCACCCGGATAGTCGGCCGCGAACGCACCGTTGCCGCGCGAGAAATCGACCGTGCCGTAGACCTCCGTATGCTTGGACAGCGCATACTCGGCCAGCACGGTCGCCGAGTAGTTGATCCCCGAGCCGAGCGTGCCGTCGAGCCGCTCCGCGTTGCGTGCGTGGCCGTAATAGCCCGCCACCGTGATCAGCAGCGGCGCTGTGGCCTGCCAGTTGGCGCCGACGTAGAACGTGTCGTCGATGCGGTTCGGGCTCCCGCCGCTCAACGCCGGTGCGCCGGCCTGCTGCATGTTGACGTCGGTCGTGCCCGTCTTGTCCTGGCCGTGCAGCCAGCCGGCCAGCAGGCGGACGGAGGGCGTAACCTGGTACGCGCCGCTCACGTGCAGGAAGTTCACCTTCGCGCCGTTGGTCGCACTGCCGTTCACGGACGATACCGAGGTCTGCTGAAAGCCTGTATTGATCGACGCGGGCCCTTGCGCATAGGTGAGCTCGACGCCGTACGTGCTGTCGAGGCCCATCGCACCGGCATGATTGCCGAAGCCGTAGATCGCGTCGACGCTGAACCCGTTGTACGTGAATGCGTACTTCACCGAGTTCGGCACCGTCAGGTAGTTGCCGATGCCGTTGTACGCCCAGCTGTCCTGCCAGTAGTCGCCGACGGTCATCGGATCGAATACGTCGCCCATCGTGTCGTACAGCGGCGCGTACTGGTTGCCGAACGTCAGCGTGCCATATCGGCCGTTCGACAGGCCCACGTAGGCCTGCCGGCTGAACAGCGTGTTCGCGACGTGCAGCTTGCCGTCGCCCAGCTCGAAACCGTTCTCGAGACGGAAAATCGCCGACAGCCCGCCGCCGAGATCCTCGCTGCCGCGCAAGCCCCAGCGGCTGTGCGTTTCCGGGCCGACCGTCATTCCGATCAGGTCCTTGCCGTCAGGGCCGGCATTCGTCTGATAGCGGATCGCCGTATCGACGAGGCCATACAACGTAACCGAACTCTGCGCGAACGCGCACGATGCTGACATGGTGAAAGCGGCGCCGATACAACCGGTGACAACGGTGCGTCTCATGAAAGGCCTCCCTGAGCAATTGATTTTGTAAGCAGTCCGATAGCATTCGTGGACGGACGCCATTACTGCGAACGGGAGAATAATCGGCCATATTCGCGGCACCTATTACCGCTTCTGGATTGGACCTTTCCAGCGTCGTCAACAATCGCTGTCGTGCGCGATGCGGCTGCCCGGCGCGATCGAGTTCCGCTGTCGTGGCCTTCCAGGCGGCGGGTAAATCACGTCCCGCCCCAATGAATTGCGCCGGGTCGAAGCGCGGCACCGATGGTTCGATGCCCAGTTGCCGGAGCATGGCCACGGCGCGCAGAGCGGGAACGATCTCGACACGGTGCGTCCTTCGCGACCCGATGTTCCCGCATCGAATCAGGCTCGGGCGGCATCGATCCGGAATACCGCGATCGTCGCTTCCAGCTGCCCCGCCTGCGCTTTCAGCGCCGCCGCCGCTGCCGATGCCTGCTGCACCAGCGCGGCATTCTGCTGCGTCACCTGATCCATCTGCGCGACGGCCTGATTGACTTGCTCGATGCCCCGCGACTGCTCGTCGGACGCGGCGGTAATCTCGCTCATCAGTACGTCGACCCGCCGCACCGACGCCAGTATTTCCGTCATCGTCCCCGTCGCGCGATCGACCTGCCGTGCGCCGGTGTCGACGCGCCTGAGCGAATCCGTGATCAGTTCCTTGATTTCACGCGATGCCGCGGCACTGCGCTGGGCCAGCGAGCGCACTTCGCCCGCCACGACCGCGAACCCGCGCCCCTGTTCGCCGGCCCGGGCCGCTTCGACCGCGGCGTTCAACGACAGGATGTTGGTCTGGAAGGCGATGCCTTCGATCACCGTGATGATCTCGGCGATCTTGCCGGACGATTCCGACAGCCCCCGCATCGTCCTGACGACCTCTTGCGCGGCCTGATTGCCCTGCTCGGTCAGCAGCGCCGCGTCGCTCACCACCTGGCTGGCCTGCTTCGCGTTCTCGGCGTTCTGGCGAACCGTCGACGTCAGCTGCTCCATGGACGCGGCCGTCTCCTCCAGCGACGCGGCCTGCTCCTCGGTCCGTTGGGACAGGTCCATGTTGCCCGCCGCGATTTCCCGTGCGGCGGCGTCGATCGCGTGCGAGCCGTTCTGCACCGCCCGGATCGTCTGGAGCAGTTCGCCCTGCATCGTCTGCAAGCCGGTCAGCAGTTGCCCCATTTCGTCGGTCGAATGAATCTCCACCCGGGTCGTCAGGTCGCCTTCGGCGATGGCGCCGAAATGGCCCAGTGCGTTCGCCAGCGGCGTGCCGATCGCCCGTTGCAGCGACCACCATGTCAGCGTGGCCGCCCCGAGCGCGACCATGCTCCCGGCGACCGCCATGCCGATGAACCAGCGGAAGCGTGCCTGCGCGGCATCGAACGTCGCCCGCGAAGCCGTGATCTGGAGCTGCCCGAGCGCATCCATGGCGTCGGACGCGTCGATGAACAGCGACGGCGGGATGCGTCGCCAGACTTCCGGAATTTTGGCCGCATCATGGGTGGCTATGACCTCGAACATCGGCTCCAGCCCGTGGTCGACCAGCGCCTTGAACTTGCTGCCGGCGTCGGCCGCGCGACGGGCCTCTTCGGGGCCGGAGAACGGCAGCGCACGATAGGCGTCCCACGCCTTCCTCGATGCGGCCAGCATGTCGCGGGCCACACCGGTTTCCTGCGGAACTTCGTCGCTGGCCGGATCGAGCGCGATGCGATACAGCCACAGGCGCGTCCTCGACAGCGCGACATTCGCCTGCCCGAGCGCCTCCGAAGAAGCAAGCCGTTCGGAATAGAGCGTCTTCACGTCGTTGTTTCCGATTGCCATGCCGACCACGCCGACGATGCCGCCGACGACCAGCAATACTCCGAGAAAACCCATCGCCAGCGCCAGACGGGTGCGAATGCTGAAATTCTTGATCATGGTCAGGAGAGCGTTGAGCACGCCGCCGGTGCATGCGACGCATGCGCGTGAAACCAGTCGGGTACGGCACGTGCAAGGTCGACTTCCCGATAACGACCAAAGTGACGCCGGGATTAACGCAGAATCCGTAACGGACGTTTCCAGAAGCGGCGAGTTGTGATCCGCGCGAGTCCGTGATAACGGGGTGTGCAACGCTTGCTCGCTGAATCGTCGGATGACTATCCGGGTGTCCGGGCGCTGGCGGGCACGCACGTCGTGTGATGGCATGCCGATGCACCCCTGCATGCACGTCGGGCTGTTTTCGAACGCGTGCTGCGTACCGGTTTCCACGCGCAATGATTTGGATGCCAAACCATTCAGGGTGCCCTGCCCGAACGCCGTCAATGATGCCTCAGCCACTCGGCGAGCAATCAACCCGCGGGACCGCCGCTCGCTCGCGACCTGCTGCGCAGCCTGCGCCGGGCCATGCCCGAACTTCGTGATCACCAGTTCGACCGCGATCGCGCAGCGCCGGCGCGATGACCGGCTCTGGCCGCCGCGGCGGGATTCCGGGCGCACGGCACGGCGCAATGGCGCTCCCGTCAATGCGCCGGTTGCCGATCCCAGGCCGTGCTCGATACGACGGCCAGGCTATGGAGGATGGGGCGCGACGGATGGCTGCTCACGGAACGTCGAGCGGCGCGCCATGCCCGCATCGCCGCGCAAATGAGGCCGCTTGCGACATCCCGTTGCCGGGCGCCACAAGCGGCCTCCTCGCAGACGGCATGCGTCAGCGTCGCGTCGCCAGCCTTCTCACGACACTCACCAGCGCATCGACTTCGTCGCACGTGTTGTAGAACGCGAGCGACGGCCGCACCGTGGCCTCGAGCCCGAAGCGACGCAGGATCGGCTGCGCGCAGTGATGCCCCGAGCGCACCGCGATGCCCTCTTCGTTCAGCGCCTGCCCGACTTCCTCGGTCTCATAGCCCTTCAGCACGAACGACAGCACGCTCGCCTTGTCACGGGCCGTGCCGACGAGCCGCACGCCCGGCACCGGCGCGAGCACGCTCGTCGCATACGCGAGCAGGTCGTGCTCGTAGCGCGCGATGTTCTCGATGCCGACCCGGTTCACGTAGTCGAGCGCGGCGCCCAGCCCCACCGCATCCGCGATGTTGCCGGTGCCGGCCTCGAACCGGTTCGGCGGCGGCTGGAACACCGTGCGCTCGAACGTCACGTCCGCGATCATGTTGCCGCCACCCTGCCACGGCGGCATGTCGTCGAGGATCGCGCGCTTGCCGTACACGACGCCGATCCCGGTCGGCCCGTAGATCTTGTGCCCGGAGAACACGAAGAAATCCGCATCGAGCGCCTGCACGTCCACGCGCATGTGCGAGATCGACTGCGCGCCGTCGACGAGCGCCTTCGCACCGGCACGATGCGCGAGCTCGACGATCTCCTTCACCGGCACGACCGTGCCGAGCGCGTTCGACACCTGCGTGACGGACACGATCTTCGTGCGGTCGTTGAGCAGCTTCCGGTATTCGTCGAGCAGCACCTGCCCCGAATCGTCGACCGGAATCACGCGCAGCTTCGCGCCCTTGAGCGCGGCAAGCTGCTGCCACGGCACGATGTTCGCGTGGTGCTCGAGATTCGACACGATGATCTCGTCGCCTTCGCCGACGTTCTGCACGCCCCACGACTTCGCGATCAGGTTGATCGCCTCGGTCGTGCCGCG
The DNA here is from genome assembly GCF_005502655.1 of Burkholderia sp. 4NA327C6. Lineage (NCBI taxonomy): Bacteria > Pseudomonadati > Pseudomonadota > Betaproteobacteria > Burkholderiales > Burkholderiaceae > Burkholderia > Burkholderia sp. 4NA327C6. The sequence continues at coordinate 174,625 of NZ_SCNZ01000015.1, forward strand.
CACGAACACGATTTCATCGGGCGACGATGCGCCGATGAAGCGCTGCACCGTTTCCCGCGCATGCTCGTACGCATCCGTCGCGCGGCCGGCCAGCGCATGGGCCGCGCGGTGAATGTTCGAGTTCTCGTGTGCGTAGAAATATGCGAGCCGGTCGATCACGGCCTGCGGCTTGTGCGTCGTCGCTGCATTGTCGAACCACACGAGCTGCTTGCCGTTCACGCGCTCCTGCAGGATCGGGAAATCGCGGCGGATCGCGTTCACGTCGAACGGCGGGTGTGCGCCGCGATACAGCTGGCCTTGCGGCTCCGCTGCGTGCGTGTCGTCGATGAAGTAGCGCGGCACGTCGGCGCCCGACGCACGCGACACCGGCACGTCGCGCTGCACGGCGAGCAGCGCGCGCAGCGCGTCGTCGCCCGGCAACCCGAACGCTTCCGGCGACGCGAGGCCATTCGACGGCACGACGATGTCCTGCGGCGTCCCCTGCCGGCCTTGCAGCGAGCCGTCGGTGAAGTAGTACGGCGAAGCCTTCGCCGCGCCTTCCGGTGCCGGCGCATTCACGGGCGGCACGCCGAGCGCCGCGCCGCCGACGCGCGGCTCCAGCGCCGGCGCGATCGACACGACGTTGTCGGGCAGCCCGTTCTGCGCGGCCGCATGCGGCGCGAGCGCGGGTGCGCGGTTGCCGAGCGACAGCACGTGCGT